>CAZBBT010000021.1:0-40047 GCA_964490065.1 uncultured Mesorhizobium sp.
CTTGCGCAGGTCCCAGGCCGCACCCGAGCCGCGCACCATGACGCCCGAGAAACCCCAGGCCCAGGCGTCTTCCAGCGAAACCACGCCGATATCGGCGTTACGCTGCTTGAAGATGCGGTTCGGCGTCAAAAGCTCATCGAGATCGTCGAGGTTCTTGAGGAACGGATCGATCCATCGGCCGATGTCCTCGATCAACTGCTTCGGCAGGTCCTGATGGACGCCGCCGGGACGGAAATAGGCCGCGTGCATGCGCGATCCGCTGGCCCGTTCGTAGAACACCATCAGCTTTTCGCGGTCGACGAAGCCCCACAGCGGCGGCGTGAGCGCGCCGACGTCCATCGCCTGCGTCGTCACGTTGAGGATGTGCGACATGATGCGGCCGATCTCGGAATAGAGCACCCGGATCAGTTGCCCGCGCTTCGGCACCTCGATGCCGAGCAGCTTTTCGGCGGCCAGCGCGAAAGCGTGCTCCTGGTTCATCGGCGCGCAGTAGTCGAGCCGGTCGAGATAGGGCACGGCCTGGAGATAGGTCTTGTGCTCGATCAGCTTTTCAGTGCCGCGGTGCAGCAGGCCGATATGCGGGTCGACGCGGTCGACCACCTCTCCGTCCAGTTCCAACACCAGGCGCAGCACGCCGTGCGCGGCCGGGTGCTGGGGTCCAAAGTTGATATTGAAATTGCGTACCGACGTTTCGGCCATAATGCGCCTCAGTTCGTCTTGGCTTTTTCGTCGCCCGGCAGCACGTATTCGGTGCCTTCCCAAGGGGACAGAAAGTCGAAATTGCGGAATTCCTGCTTGAGCTCGACCGGCTCGTAGATCACGCGCTTCGCCTCATCGTCGTAGCGGACCTCGTAGAAGCCGGTGAGCGGGAAGTCCTTGCGCAGAGGATGCCCCTCGAAGCCGTAGTCGGTAAGGATGCGGCGCAAATCCGGATGCCCGGAGAACAGCACGCCGTAAAGATCGTAGGTTTCGCGCTCGTACCAGTCGGCGCCGGGCCACACGCCGGTAACCGACGGCACGATCGTTTCTTCGTCGGCATGGACCTTGACGCGGATGCGCAGGTTCTGCGTCGGCGACAGAAGGTGATAGACGACGTCGAAGCGCTTTTCGCGCGCCGGATAGTCCGCACCGGAAATGTCGATGATCGAGACGAACCGGCAGCGCTTGTCGTCGCGCAGGAAGGTCGCTGCCTTGACGATAGTCCCGGCCGCCACCGTGACTGTAAGTTCGTCATAAGCCAGCACGCTCTCCAGCACGGCGTCGCCGAGTTTTTCGCGCAAATGAGCGGCAAGATCGCTGAGGGATTCGCTCATTTGTGCGTCTCCAGTTCACGCACCTTGCGTTCAAGCACTTCAATACGTTCTTCAAATTCACCGGTAACGAGCTTGCTCAGCAAACTGTCAGCCGACAGCGCTTGGCGATAGGAAATCTGAGCCTCCTCAAGCTTTCCCAAGCGGCGCTCAATAACATCCAATCGGCTGGCGGTCGCACCGTGAAGAGCCTTGTTCTCTTCTCTCATTTCGCGAAGCAGTGGGATGATCATGTCAGCAGGGTCGGCCATCTCACATCACCGTTCGATCGTGCCGGTGCGGCGGATCTTCTTCTGCAAGAGAAGAAGGCCGTAGAGCAGCGCCTCGGCACTGGGCGGACAGCCCGGCACGTAGATGTCGACGGGCACGATACGGTCGCAGCCGCGCACCACCGAGTAGGAATAGTGATAGTAGCCGCCGCCATTGGCGCACGAGCCCATCGAGATGACGTAGCGCGGCTCCGGCATCTGGTCGTAGACCTTGCGCAGCGCCGGAGCCATCTTGTTGGTCAGCGTCCCGGCCACGATCATCACGTCGGACTGGCGCGGGGACGCGCGCGGCGCAATGCCGAACCTCTCCGAGTCATAGCGTGGCATCGAGGTGTGGATCATCTCCACGGCGCAGCAGGCCAAGCCGAAGGTCATGAACATCAGCGAGCCGGTGCGCGCCCAGGTGACCAGCGCCTCGGTCGAGGTGACGAGGAAACCCTTGTCGGCGAGTTCGTTGTTGATCTCGACGAAGAACGGGTCGGTCGAGCCGACCGGCTTGCCGGTGTTCGGATCGAGTATGCCCTTCGGCCTCGGGGCGACGAGCGTGCCGGGGTTCGGGTTCAATCCCATTCCAGCGCTCCCTTCTTCCATTCATAGGCGAAGCCGATGGTCAGCACGCCGAGGAAAACCATCATCGACCAGAAGCCGAGCATACCGATCTCGGAAAACGAGACCGCCCACGGAAACAGGAACGCCACTTCGAGGTCGAAGATGATGAACAGGATCGACACGAGATAGAAGCGGATGTCGAACTTCATGCGCGCGTCATCGAACGAGTTGAAGCCGCATTCGTAGGCCGAGAGCTTTTCCGGATCGGGGTTACGGTAGGCCACCAGGAACGGCGCCACGATCAGCGCCAGGCCGACGACCATCGCTACGGCGATGAAGATGACGACGGGCAGGTACGAACTGAGAAGTGCGTTCATGCTGCGACTTTCCGTTGACGGCCTTCCGGCCAGATGTACAGCACGGGACCGTATTGCGGAAGCGTGACAGGTTGCCTGCTGAACCGATTGAACGGCCCTATGCTGCGACGCGGCGAGGGTTAGCGCAGCGGTTCTTTCGAAGCAAGTCAAACATTCGCCAAAATCGGCCTGTGGCGGCCATCCGGTGCAAAACTGGGCCGATCCACTCCTGTTTGATTTCCTTCACTTTTTACTCCACTTTTTCTCCTGACAGTCTTGCCGCCATTTCGCTGCTAGCATGCGCCGGAATCACGCCTGTTCCAGCGCGATCGAGCGCACGAGATATCTCGACCGAGCCCTGCCCATGAAAGAAAAAATCTCGCTTCGCACGGCTCGCCGCGTAGCACTGGCCGCACAGGGCTTTGCCGATCCCGCGCCCGCTGGACCAGTCAATCGTCGCCATCTGCAACGGGTTCTGGCGCGCACCGGCCTGTTCCAGATCGATTCCGTCGCGGCTGTCGTGCGCGCGCATTATATGCCGCTCTATTCGCGCCTCGGCCCCTACCCTATGGCGCTGCTCGACGACGCCTCCGCCGGCCGCAAGCGGCTGTTGTTCGAATACTGGGCGCACGAAGCGTCTCTGCTTCCGGTCGAACTGTGGCCGCTGATGCAATGGCGCATGGAACGTGCCGGGCGCGGCGAAGAGATGTATCCGGGGCTGGCGCGATGGGGCCGCGAGAACCGGTCCCTCATCGAAGAGATTTTTCAGGAAGCGGCGGCGCGCGGTCCCATCGCCGCCTCGGACATCGACGGCCACAAGGGTTCCGGCGGCTGGTGGGGCTGGAGCGCAGCCAAGCACGCTTTCGAATGGCTGTTCTGGGCGGGGCGCATCACCACCGCCCACCGGCGCGGCTTCGAGCGGCTTTATGATCTGCCCGAGCGCGTGCTGCCCAAGGCGATCATCGACCTGCCGCGGCCGTCGCCTGAGGAGGCGCACCGCGAACTCCTGCGCATGTCGGCGCGCGCGCACGGCGTCGCCACCTATTCCGACCTGCGCGACTACTTCCGCCTCGCCCCTGAAGATACCAAGAAGGCGATAGACGAACTGGTCGAAGAAGGCGACCTGCTGCCGGTCAAGGTCGAAGGCTGGAACAGGCCGGCCTGGCTCTATAAGGATGCCCGCATTCCGCGAAAAATGGAGGCACGTGCCCTTCTGGCACCCTTCGATCCGGTCGTCTTCGAGCGCACCCGCTCGGAAAACCTGTTCGACTTCCGCTACCGCATCGAAATCTATACCCCGGCGGAGAAGCGGCAATACGGCTATTATGTCCTGCCTTTCCTGCTCGGCGACACGGTGGTGGCGCGCGTCGACCTGAAGGCCGACCGCCCGGCCGGCGTCCTGCGGGTCCACGCGGCCTTTGCCGAGCCGCATGCGCCGGCGGACACGGCTGCGCATCTCTTCGAGGAATTGAAGCGGATGCAGGCATGGCTCGAACTGGAACGGCTGGAAATTACGCCGGCCGGCGACCTCGGTCCGGCATTGCAGGGCATGGCCGGACGGACAGCCTCCGCAGGCTGATCGGTTGCCATCGGTTGCCGGGGCCTGTACGCGCTTCAGTTGCCAGCCGGCCCTGTTGTCGGCTGGCCCGTTCACCAACTGGCATTGTGCCGCCAACATTCCGATCCACACTCATCATAATGCAGGAAGACAGACGAGATCAGCGTTGGTTTTCAGGGATTGCCTTGCCCGTCTCGCTTGGGCTGCATTTGTTGATGGTCGCGCTGCTGATTTTCGGACTGCCGCGCGTGCTGCAAAAGCCGCAGGACGAGCAGGCGGTCAATGTCGACCTCGTACCCCCGCCCGAACCCAAAATCGATCCGCCCACCGTGCAGGCGAAAGCCGAAGAGCCGGAGGCCAGGAAAGCCGAAACGCCACCCGCCGTGAACGCTGCGCCAGCCACGCAAAGCCCTGCTCCCAGCTTCAATCCCGTCTTTCAATACGGCGAGAAGGATAGCGGCCCGGAAAAATCCCTCGAAGGAAACAGCGCCGCGGAAGAATTGGCGCCTCCGGCAGAGCAACCATCGCCCGACGAACAGGCGCCGACGGAAAAGGACACCCCGGCGACGGACAACGCTCAGGCCGAGCTTTCGCTGCCGGACATAGCCGCGATTCCGACCGCAAGGCCGGCAGAAGTCGCCAAGGCGCCGGATGTCCGAAGGATCGAGAAGGCGGAAAAGCTGTTTTCGCCGGCGGCAACCGGCGACCCGCTCGCGACGACCGGTATGGGCGATCTACCGCGCAGCGTTCGGGGTGGCACGCTTTGCGTGACAGAATTGCGGGAGCAGTTGTTGCGCAACGCGCCGCCCTACTTTGCCGATCTCCTGCCATCCTCTCCGCTGGGGAGCGGTACGGTGATCGACGTTCCGGGCGTGGCTTTCCGCGCGAACGGCCAATGGCGGGAACTGAGCTATCGCTGCGAGGTCGATAAGGACGCGACGAAAGTGGTGTCCTTCGCCTTCCAGATCGGTGACCTCGTTCCGCGCAGCGAATGGAAGCAACACGGATTCCCATCGCGATGAGACCGTGCATCATGCCGACATTGACAGCCAGCTTGCCAGCGGCCTAAATCCCGCGAGACGGTCTTCTCCTCAAAAGGGAGAAGCTAAGAGGGAATGCGGTGCGGGAAGGTTCCCAAATCCGCGGCTGTCCCCGCAACTGTAAGCGACGAGCCCGAGCCGAAAGCCACTGGACTGTTCCGGGAAGGCGGCAAGGGCGGCGACCCGCAAGCCAGGAGACCTGCCGTCCAGGACAAAAAATCCGATCGCCCGGCGGGTGTCCCGGGCAAGGAGCACGGCTTGGATCGCGACTGTATTTTTTCGGCTGAGACGGCGGACAGCGAGTCCGGCGTCGCGACGTGCGGTCCTGAAACGGCCAGCGCCGTCACCATCGTCGTTTGCGCCTCCTGCCGCAATGAGAGCGGCTCCGATGTCCATCCGCGCGGCGGCGCCCTGCTCGCCGAAGACACGCATCGTGCCGCTTCCGGCGCTATTCCCGTGCGCAGCGTCGAATGCCTCGGCAATTGCAAGCGCCGCCTTTCCGCCGCGCTGCTCAGGAAAGGCGGCTGGAGCTACGTCTTCGGTGATCTCTCCACGACAAGCGGCGCCGATCTCGTCGCCGGCGCGAAGCTGTTCGCAACATCCACGGACGGCCTGATCCCCTGGCGCGGCCGGCCCGATTCGCTCAAGCGCGGCCTCGTCGCGCGCATCCCTCCCCTCGACGCATTGAAGGACGTTCCATGACCGCTTCCGCCTCCCGCGTGCCCTGCACCGTCGTCACCGGCTTCCTCGGCGCCGGCAAGACGACGCTGATCCGCCACATCCTCGAAAATGCCGGCAACAAGCGACTGGCCCTGATCGTCAACGAGTTCGGCGACGTCGGCGTCGACGGCGAAATCCTGAAAGGCTGCGGCATCGACACCTGTCCCGAGGAAAACATCGTCGAACTGTCCAACGGCTGCATCTGCTGCACCGTCGCCGACGATTTCGTCCCGGCGCTGGACCAGATCCTGGCGCGCAAGCCGAAGGTCGACCACATCCTGATCGAAACCTCCGGCCTCGCTCTACCCAAGCCGCTGGTGCAGGCCTTCCAATGGCCGAGCGTGAAAAGCCGCGTCACCGTCGACGGCGTGGTGGCGGTGGTGGACGGCCCGGCACTGGCCGCCGGACAGGTTGCGTCCGACATGGACGCACTCGCCGCCCAGCGCGCCGCCGATGACTCGCTCGACCATGACGATCCGGTTGAAGAGGTCTTTGAAGATCAGGTCGCCTGCGCCGACCTCATCATCCTGTCGAAAAGCGATCTGATGGATGCCGAAGCCTCCACCAAGGCCAATGCGGTGCTGGATGAGCATGTCGCGCGCGCCGTCAAGGTCGTGCCTACCATGCAGGGCAAGGTCGATCCGGCGGTGTTGCTCGGCCTCGGCCTCGCGGTCGAGGACGACATCGAGAATCGCAAGAGCCATCATGACGGGCTGGGCGATCACGAGCATGACGACTTCGACACCTTCGTGGTCGAAATCCCGTCCGTGGCCAACCCGGACGAATTGGCCGCGCGCGTCGCCAAGGCGGCGGAACAGGAAAACGTATTGCGCGTGAAGGGTTTCGTCGAGGTGGCAGCCAAGCCGATGCGGCTCCTGCTGCAGGCGGTCGGCTCGCGTGTCAACCACTACTACGATCGCGCCTGGACCGCAGGCGAGGATCGTCGGTCGCGGCTGGTGGTGATCGGCCTCAAGGGCCTGAACCAGCCGGCCATCGAGAAGATACTGGTGGGGTGATGACGATAACCCCCCTCAGATAAAACGGTCAGGCAGCCATGCACATCCTGACGACCACCTCCGCCTCGCTGGACGACATCGCCGAGCCCATCGACCTGGCGCAGCAGCCGGCCGACATGGTGGCGCTGTCCTTCACCGACAGCGATCTGGCGGGACTGGCGGCCGCATGGAAGGCGGACGCCGCCGCCCTGCCCTCGATGCGGCTGGCGGCGCTGCGCGACCTGCGCCACCCCATGTCGGTGGATCTTTGGCTGGACAGCGTGGCAACCCACGCCAAAGTCATCCTGGTGCGTATTCTCGGCGGCTACGACTGGTGGCGCTACGGCTGCGACCGGCTGTCCGTATTGGCGCGCGAGCGAGGCATAAAACTGGCGCTGCTGCCCGGCGAGGACCGCGACACCGATATCCGCCTCGCCGAAGCGTCCACCCTGCCTCCGGCGGAACTCGCCGAACTCCTCGGCTACTTCCGCCAGGGCGGCCCCGGCAACATGCGCGCGCTGGTACGGCGCATGGCGGGGTTGGCCGGCCGTGATGTCGCAACGGTTGCGCCCTTGGAGGTGCCGAAGGCCGGATATTACGAACCGGGCGAGGGGGTGGTCTCCCTCCCCCTCGAGGAAGAGGGAAAAACCGCGCCCATCGTCCCCATCCTGTTCTACCGCTCGATGCTGCTCGCCGCGGACGCCGCGCCCATCGATGCGCTGACCCAAGCCCTGCGCGGCAAGGGTATTGCCGCCGTACCGATCTTCGTCTCCAGCCTGAAGGACCCAACCTCGCTCGCCTTGGTCGAGGCCGCGTTCGCCGAACTGAAACCCTCGGCCATCGTCACCGCCACCGCCTTCGCCTCCGGCGCGGAACCCGGCGCCGAGACGCTGTTCGACCGTGCCGGCATGCCGGTCTTCCAGGTCATCGTCGCCACCACGCGGCGCGAGGCGTGGGAGACCAACCAGCGCGGCCTGGCCCCCGCCGACCTCGCCATGCACGTGGTGCTGCCGGAACTCGACGGCCGCATCCTTGCCGGCGCAATCTCCTTCAAGGCCGAGGGCGAAGCCGATGCCGAACTCGGCTTTCGTGCCGTCGCCAATCGTGCGGAGCCGGACCGGGTCGAACAGGTGGCCGAGCGCATCGCCGCCTTCCTGCGCCTGCAGCACGCGCCGCGCCAGGACCGCCGTATCTGCATCCTCATCCCTGACTATCCCAGTGCCCCCGGCCGCACCGGCTATGCCGTGGGACTGGATGTACCGAACAGCGTGCTCGCCATGCTGCGTGACCTGAGAAATGCCGGCTATGCCGTTGAAGGGATTCCGGATTCGCCCAGGGAATTGCTGGATGCGCTGGAGCACGGCGGCGAAGAAGTAAGCCGCGACGACCACGTTGCTCGCTTCGTCGACCTACCCGCTGCCGCACGCGAATCTGTCGAAAAGGCTTGGGGTTCATACGGACCAGCCCCATCAAGGATCACCTTCCGCGCTGCCACCTTCGGCGCCATCACCGTCGCCCTCGCCCCGGACCGGGGACGCTCCGAGGACCGCCGCGCCGACTATCACGACCCGACCCTGCCGCCGCGCCATGAACTTGTCGCCTTTGGGCTGTGGCTGCAAAAGACGCTCGACGTCCACGCCGTCGTCCATGTCGGCGCGCACGGCACGCTCGAATGGCTGCCCGGCAAGACCGTGGCGTTGAGCAAGGACTGCTTTCCGGAGATCGTCACCGGCGCGCTGCCGGTGGTCTATCCCTTCATCGTCTCCAATCCGGGCGAAGCCGCACAAGCCAAGCGCCGCATCGCGGCCGTCACGCTGGGCCACCTGCCGCCGCCGCTAGCCGCTGCCGGACTGGACGAAAACCAGCAGAAGCTGGAGCGGCTGGTCGACGAATATGCGCAGGCCGACGGCCTCGACCGCCGCCGTCGCGACCGGCTGGCAAAGCTGATCGTCGAGACGGCGCAAATGTCCGGCCTTTCCGCCGAAGCCGGCGTGGCGAGAACCGACGCACCGGACGAAGCCTTGCGCCGCATCGACGCCTGGCTGTGCGACCTCAAGGATTTCGCCATCAAGGAAGGGCTGCATGTCTACGGCCGCTCGACCGACGGCGAAGCCGATCCGCAACGCCTTGCCAGCGCCGATGCCGAGCGGGAAAACCTGCTTGCCGCGCTCGACGGCAGGCACATTCCCG
The DNA here is from genome assembly GCA_964490065.1 of uncultured Mesorhizobium sp. GTDB lineage: Bacteria > Pseudomonadota > Alphaproteobacteria > Rhizobiales > Rhizobiaceae > Mesorhizobium. The sequence continues at coordinate 8,988 of CAZBBT010000021.1, forward strand.
CCGGGCCTTCCGGAGCGCCGGCGCGGGGCCGCAGCGACGTGCTGCCGACCGGCCGCAATCTGTTCACCGCCGATCCGCGCACCATGCCGACGCCGACCGCCTTCGACCTCGGCAAAGCGGCGGCCGACGAGATCGTCACCTCATACCTGCAGGCGCACGGCGACTGGCCGCGTGCGCTGGTCATCGACCTGTGGGGTTCCGCCTCGCTGCGCACCGGCGGTGAGGAAATCGCTCAAGGGTTGGCGCTGATGGGCTGCCGGCCGCAATGGGACACCGCCACCGGCCGCGTCACCGGCATCGAGGTGCTGCCGCCGGCGACGCTCGGCCGACCGCGCATCGACGTCACCTGGCGTATTTCCGGCCTGTTCCGCGACATGTTCCCGACCCAGATCGCGCTGATCGACGCCGCCGCCCGCGCGGTCGCCGCGCGCGACGAGGACGACACGGAAAACCCGCTGGCTGCCGCACGCCGAGCCTCCGGCAAGGTCGAGCCACGCATTTTCGGCTCCTCGCCGGGCACCTACGGCGCCGGCCTGGAAGGGCTGCTGGCTGACGGAACATGGGAACAGCGCGAGGAACTCGGCCGCGCCTACCTCGATGCCACGTCCCACGCCTATGGCGGCGCCGAGGGTGAAGGGGCCGCCGCGCCCGACGCCTTTGCCGGCCGCATCGCCGAGGCTGACCTGCTCGTCCACACCGGCGACGACCCCGGCCGCGACATTCTGGAGGGCTCGGCCGACGTCGCCTTCATCGGCGGTTTTTCCGCCGCGGTCGCAGCCCTCGGTGGCAGGGCCGATGTCATCGTGCTCGACACCACCGATCCGCAGCGGCCAAAACCGCGCTCGGTGGCGGATGCGGTCGGGCGCGTGGTTCGGGCGCGCGCCGTCAACCGGCGCTTCATCGAGGGTCAGATGCGGCACGGCCCGCGTGGCGCCTCCGAATTCGCCGAGACGGTGGACCGGCTCATCGGCTTCGCCGAAACGACGCATGCCATTCCCGGCGTCCTTATCGAGGCCGTGCATGACGCCTATGTCGGCGACGAGGCGGTACGCGCCTTCCTGCTGCGGGAAAATCCGGCGGCCGCCAAGGTCATCGCCGAACGTTTTCTTTCCGCGCGCCGGCGTGGCCTGTGGCATCCGCTGCGCAATTCCATCGACGACGATCTGACGGCGCTGATCGCGGAGGCTGAAGGCCGGGCGCATGAACGGACTGAGGCCGCCGAATGACGGCGCCGGCGCAAAGGCGTGGCGCCTGCCCAGCGCTCTCGGCGCCGATGCAGACCGGCGACGGCCTGCTGGTGCGGCTCAATCCCGTTGCTGGAGGATTTTCCCCTAAAGCCCTCATCGGCCTTTGCGAATCTGCGGCGCGTCACGGCAATGGTATCCTCGAAACTACCCAGCGCGGCTCGATTCAGATTCGTGGCCTGTCGCGGGAAAGCGCGCGCAAACTGGCGGACGAAGTCGATGCGCTGGGCATCGCCGTGCGCACCGGCATGCCGGTCGAAGTGGGCCCGCTGGCCGGGCTCGACCCGGAGGAAATCGCCGATCCGCGCCCGCTGGTGGAGGCGATCCGCTCGGCCGTGGAAAGCGCTGGCCTGTCGCCTCGACTTGGCCCCAAGGTTTCGGTGATCGTCGACGGCGGCGGCCGTATCGGCATGGGCGATCTTCTGGCCGATGTGCGGCTGACGGCCGTTCGGCAGGAACAGGAAACATTTTGGCATATGGCTGTCGGCGGCACCGCCGCCGCCGCACGGCCGGTCGGCTCGTTTGCCGAGGCGGATGCTTGCGATGCGGTTATCGAGATCCTCCAAGCCATCGCGGCGCTTGGGCGCGAAGGACGTGGAAGGGATATCGCTGCGGGGCGCACCCCCACCCCTACCCCCTCCCCACCAGGGGGAGGGGAAGCTGCCGCGCCCGAGTCCCCCTCCCCCTTGTGGGGAGGGGTTAGGGGTGGGGGTGCGCGACCGTCGCCCCTGTGCTCTGTCCTGAGCACCTTCCCCCTCACCAATACCACCCATGCCCTCGGCATCGCCCTGCCCTTCGGCGCGATGCCGGCGGAGAATCTCGCCGAACTGGCGCAGCAGGCTGCCGATCTGGACATGACCGAATTTCGTCCAGCCCCCGGCCGCATGCTGCTGGTGCTCGGCCTGCGCTGCGACTCTGCCACGACGCTTGAGACCAAAGCCGACGCGCTCGGCTTCGTCACCGACGTCGCCGACCCGCGTCTTCACGTCGCCGCCTGCCCCGGCCAACCGGCCTGCGTCTCGGGACATATCGAAACCCGCGCCATAGCCGAGCAGATCGCGCAGCGGAATGCCGACCTGCTCGACGGCTCCTTTACCTTGCACGTATCGGGCTGCGCCAAGGGCTGCGCCCATCCTGGCCCCGCAGCGCTGACGCTCGTCGGCGGCGAGAACGACGCCGGACTTGTCGTCAACGGAACGGCGAAAACTCTTCCGGCCGGCTACGTCTCACGCTATGACGCCGCGCGCGGCCTCGGCCGGGTGGCAGCCATGGTCCAAACCGCTCGCCGTCCGGATGAAACCACCGCCGCGTGCCTCGCCCGCCTGGGCGCGGCGGCAATCGCAACCGCCTTCGCGCAGAACCGTCACGTTCGGGGATGACATGGCCACCTACGACTACATCCACGACGGCAATGCGATCTACGAGCGATCCTTCGCCATCATTCGCGCCGAGGCCGACCTGTCGCGCTTCTCGGATACCGAGGCCGATGTCGCCATCCGCATGATCCATGCCTGCGGCCAGGTCGAGGCCGCGAAAAGTTTTGCCTTTTCGCCGGATTTCGTCGCCGCAGCGCGCGCCGCATTGGCCGCCGGCGCGCCGATCCTGTGCGATGCCGAGATGGTGGCGCACGGCGTCACCCGCGCCCGCCTGCCCGCCGGCAACGAGGTGATCTGCACGCTGCGCGACCCGCGCACAGCCGAAATCGCCAAGACGATTGGCAACACCCGCTCGGCCGCTGCCATCGATCTCTGGGGTGAGCGCATGAAGGGCGCTGTCGTCGCCATCGGCAACGCGCCGACCGCTCTGTTCTACCTGCTGGAAAAACTGCGCGACGGTGCGCCGAAGCCGGCGGCCATCGTCGGCATGCCGGTCGGCTTCGTCGGCGCCGCCGAATCCAAGGATGCGCTGGCGGAAAATTCCTACGGCGTGCCCTGGGCCATCGTGCGTGGCCGCCTCGGCGGCTCGGCCATGACCGCGGCCGCTCTGAATTCACTGGCGAGGCCGGGATTGTGAGTACACATTCTGCATCCGGCCGCCTGATCGGCGTCGGCACCGGTCCCGGCGATCCGGAATTGCTGACCCTGAAAGCCGTGCGCGCGCTGGCTGAAGCCGACGTCGTCGCGCATTTCGCCAAGCGCAACGCCAACGGCAATGCCCGCGCCATTGTCGCGACCCACATGAAGCCCGGCGTAACCGAACTGCCGCTGTACTATCCGGTAACCGTCGAGATCGCCAAGGATCACGCCGACTACAAGGCGCAGATCCTGGCCTTCTACGAAGAGTCGGCCGAGCAGGTCGCGACGCATCTGGAAGCCGGCCGCACGGTCGCGGTGCTCTCCGAGGGCGATCCCCTCTTCTACGGCTCCTACATGCACCTGCATGTGCGCCTCGCGCATCGCTTCCCGACGGAGGTGATCCCTGGCGTCACCGCCATGTCCGGCTGCTGGTCCGCAACCAGCCAGCCGATCGTGCAGGGCGACGATGTGCTGACCGTACTTCCCGGCACCATGAGCGAGGCAGAACTGACGCGACGTCTCAACGACACCGATGCCGCCGTCATCATGAAGGTCGGCCGCAACCTGCCGAAGATCCGGCGCGCGCTGGCCGTCACCGGCAAGCTCGGGCGCGCCGTCTATGTCGAGCGCGGCACCATGGCGAACGGCGCCTCGATGCGCCTCGCCGACAAGGCGGACGACAGCGCGCCCTATTTCTCCATCGTGCTGGTCGCCGGCTGGCTCGACCGGCCGGGTTCCACCTCGGCCTCGGGAGCGGTGCTGTGAGCGGCCGTCTGACCATAATCGGCCTGGGCCCCGGAAGCGCCGAGCAGGTCACGCCGGAAGCCAGCCGCGCCGTGGCCGAGGCGACGTTCTTCTACGGCTACAAGCCCTATGTCGAACGGCTCGGCCTGCGCGAAGACCAGATCCGCATCGCCTCCGACAACCGTGAGGAACTGGCGCGGGCGAAGGAAGCGCTGGAAATGGCGGCGCAAGGCCACAGCGTCGCCGTCGTCTCGGGTGGTGATCCGGGCGTTTTCGCCATGGCGGCCGCCGTTTGCGAGGCGATCGAAGCCGGACCGGACGAATGGCGAGCCATTGAGCTTGGCATCGTTCCCGGCGTCACCGCCATGCTGGCGGTCGCGGCGCGAAGCGGCGCGCCGCTCGGCCACGATTTCTGCGCCATCTCGCTGTCGGACAATCTCAAGCCGTGGGATCTGATCGAACTGCGCCTGCTCGCCGCCGCGGGGGCCGGCTTCGTCATCGCGCTCTACAACCCGATCTCCAGGGCACGCCCCTGGCAGCTCGGCCGCGCCTTCGAATGCCTCGCCGCGGTCCTGCCCGGCACCACGCCGGTGATCTTCGGCCGCGCCGCCGGCCGGCCGGACGAGCGTATCCGGACCTGCCTGCTCGCCGACGCCAGCCCCGACATGGCCGACATGGCAACCTGCATCATCGTCGGCTCGCCCGAAACCCGCATCGTCAAGCGCGGCGGCCAGGCGCCTCTGGTCTACACGCCGCGCTCCGCCACGGGGCCGAGCCGATGACCCGCCATGGCGACCAGTTCATGCACGGTCGACGCCGACGGCACGTCGGGCAGCGCCGGCCGGCGCATCATGATGACCTCGATGCCCAACGCGCGCGCCGCGGCGATCTTGCCATAGGTCGCGGAACCGCCGCTGTTCTTCGACACCACCGCGTCGATGCCGTGGCGCTCCAGCAACGCCAGCTCGTCGGCCGTCTCGAACGGCCCGCGCGACAGGATGGTTTCGAGATTGGGCAACTTCAGCGGCGGGTAGACCGGATCGACGCTGCGCACCAGATAATGATGCTGCGGCGCGGCCTCGAAGGCATGGACCTCCTGCCGGCCGAGCGTGAGAAAGACGTGGCGCGGGCCGGCGCCCAGCGCCTGCGCGGCGGCCGCAACGTCGTCCGCCTCCGTCCAGCGGTCGCCTTCCATGCGCTCCCAGCCGGGGCGCCGCAAAGCCAGGATCGGAACACCGGCCTGGCTGGCGGCTTCCACGGCATTGGCCGAAATGCGCGCCGCGTAGGGATGCGTGACGTCGACCAGCAAAGCGACGCCATTGTTCTTCAGGTGGACCGCAAGCCCGACCGCACCGCCGAAACCGCCGACACGCACCGGCACGCCCTGCGCAGCGGGATGTTCGGTGCGTCCGGCCAGCGACAGCACGATCTCGCAATCGTCGCGCGCCGCCAGCGCTGCCGCGACCTGCCGCGCTTCGGCCGTTCCGCCGAGGATGAGGATTTTGTGGCGCATATGCCGGTTCGCCCGGTTGTAGAAGACGGTCGGTTTTACCGCCCCCATGCGGCGCAAACCACCCCCCGCCCATATCGGCGGTTGCGCACCCCCACCCCTGTCCCCTCCCCGCAAGGGGGAGGGAGACACCGACGCCACCGCTTCGGCCGAATTTACCAAAGTTTGCTGAATGTGGCGTCGCCCCAGAGTCCCCCTCCTCCTTGTGGGGAGGGGTTAGGGGTGGGGGTACGACGCCGTCCACGATTACAGCAGGGCTTAGCCGGTCGTGGTCCAGTAGCCGCCACCATCCCAACGGTGCCGGCATGACAAACAGCGCTCCGACGAATCCCGAAAAATGGCTCGCTGTCATTGGTATCGGCGAGGACGGTGCGGCAGGCCTTGGCGAGAACGCCCGGCAGGCAATTGCATCGGCTGAATTCGTCTTCGGCGGCGCGCGCCATCTGGCGCTGGCCGAAACCCTCGTCACCGGCGAAAAGCGCCCCTGGCCGACGCCCTTCGACAGCACGATGCGCGAGGTGCTGGCATTGCGCGGACAAAAAGTCTGCGTGCTCGCCTCCGGCGATCCTTTTTTCCATGGCGTCGGCGTGACGCTGGCCAGGACAATCCCAGCGACGGAAATGCACATTATCCCGGCGCCGTCATCCTTTTCGCTCGCGGCGTCGCGACTGGGCTGGGCCTTGCAGGACATCGAGACGATTTCGCTGCATGGCCGACCCATCGACCTGATCCGTCCCCTGCTCCACCCCGGCGCCCGCATCCTTGCCCTTACCTCGGATTCCGCCGCGCCAGTCGAAATCGCCGGCCTGCTCGCCGTCAGCGGTTTCGGTCCGTCGCGGATGACGGTCCTGGACGCACTCGGCGGTGGAGACGAGCGTATTCGGTCGGCAAGCGCCAACGCTTTCGACATCGAAAACATCAATCCGCTCAATATCCTGGCCATCGAAGTTGATTCCGATCCGCAGGCCCGCATCCTTCCGCTCGCCGCCGGCATGCCTGACGCGCTTTTCGAGCATGACGGCCAGATCACCAAGCGCGAGATCCGCGCCGTGACGCTGTCGGCGCTTGCGCCCCGGCGCGGCGAGTTGCTGTGGGATATCGGCGCCGGTTCCGGCTCGGTGTCGATCGAATGGATGCTGGCGCATCCGTCGCTGCGCGCCGTCGCCATCGAGGCAAGCGGAGAACGCGTCGCCCGCATCCGCCGCAATGCCGCCGCCTGCGGCGTACCCGGCCTGACGGTGGTGGAAGGAACCGCGCCCGATGCCCTGTCCGGACTGGAACCTCCGGATGCCGTCTTCATCGGCGGCGGCGGCGCCGATGCCGGCGTGCTGGACGCGGCGATCGCCGCCCTGCCCTCACACGGCCGGCTGGTCGCCAACGCCGTGACACTGGAAATGGAAGCGCTGCTGCTCGCCTGCCGGGCCGAAAGGGGCGGCGAACTGACACGCATCGCCGTATCGCGCCTCGGCGCCGTCGGCTCGATGAAGGCATGGCGCCCGGCGTTGCCGGTCACGCAATGGAGTTGGACAAAGCCATGATCGTCGCGGGCATAGGCTGCCGCAAGGGCGTCGATGAGGGGCAGGTACTGGCCGCCGTGGAGGTGGCACTTGCCGCCCACGGCCTGTCGGCCGCCGCCCTGTCGGCGCTGGCGACGGCGCATTTCAAGCATGCGGAGGAGGCGATCGCGGCGACCGGCAAGGCGCTGAAGCTGCCGCTGCTTCTGGTCGACGACGCCGCGCTCAGGGCGGTTTCCCTGCGCGCACTGACGCGCTCCGGGCCATCGCTGGCACTGGCCGGCACGCCCTCCGTTTCAGAAACCGCCGCGCTGGCGGCCGCCGGGCAGCATGCGACATTGCTCGGGCCGCGCGTCGCGGTGGGGCCTGTCACCTGCGCCATCGCCGTTGCGGGGGAATTGGCATGACCGTGCATTTCATCGGCGCCGGTCCCGGCGCGGCCGACCTCATCACGCTCCGCGGCGCGCGGCTGCTGGCCGAATGCCCGGTGTGCCTCCACGCCGGCTCCATCGTCGCCCCGGAACTGCTTGCCCATTGCGCGCCCGGCACGCGCATCGTCGACACCGCACCGCTGTCGCTGGACGAGATCGAAGCCGAATATATCGCCGCCCACGCCGCCGGGCAGGACGTGGCGCGGCTGCATTCGGGTGACCTTTCGGTGTGGAGCGCGGTGGCCGAACAGATCCGCCGACTGGAGAAGCATGGCATCCCTTACACGCTGACCCCCGGCGTGCCGTCCTTCGCAGCGGCCGCCGCAGCGCTGCGGCGCGAGTTGACCATTCCCGAACTGGCGCAGAGCCTGGTGCTGACCCGCGTTTCCGGCCGCGCCTCGAAAATGCCGGCAGGCGAGACGCTGGCGAATTTCGGTCGTACCGGTGCGACGCTCGCCGTCCACCTCGCCGTCCACGCGCTCGACCAGGTGGTGGCGGAGCTTGCGCCTCTCTACGGGCCGGACTGTCCGGTGGCGATCGTCTTCCGCGCCTCCTGGCCGGACGAGCGGATCATCCGAGGCACGCTGGCGACGATCGCGGAGAAATTCGCGGAGGAACCGGTGGAGCGCACCGCCATCATCTTTGTCGGCCCATCGCTGGCGGCGGAAGGTTTCACCGAAAGCTCGCTCTACGACGCCACCTACCAGCGCCGGTTCAGGGGTCGCCAATGAGCCTTTCCGACATCGCCGCGAAGCTCGCCGCCCACAAGCCACGCCTCGAAGCCGGCCATGTCTGGCTTGCTGGTGCCGGGCCCGGCGATCCCAGCCTGTTGACGCTGGAGGTGCTCGACGCGCTGACCCAGGCCGATGCGCTGGTGCATGACGCGCTGGTGTCGCCCGAAATCGTCGCGGCGGCGGAACAGGCCGAAAAATTCTTCGTCGGCAAGCGCGGCGGGCGGCTTTCCATCCCGCAGGCCGAGATCAACGCGCTGCTGGTCAAGCTGGCCAGGGAAGGCCGCAAGGTGGTGCGGCTGAAGGGCGGCCATCCCACCGTCTTCGCGCGCGGCGGCGAAGAGGCGCTGGCACTGGTCGAAAACGGCATTCCCTACCGCGTGCTGCCGGGTGTCACCTCGGCCTTCGGCGGGCTGGCATCGGCCGGCATCCCGGTCACCATGCGCGGCGTCAACGGCGCTGTCATCCTGGCGACCGGCTTCGCCGCCGTTTCCGACGACCGGCCGGACTGGGCGGCGCTCGCCCGCACCGGCCAGCCGCTCGTCATCTATATGGGCCTGACCCACATGGCCGACACGGTGGCCGACCTGCGCGCCGGCGGACTGGCCGATGACACGCCCGCGGCGCTGGTCGAGAACGCCACCCTGCCCGGCGAGCGCACCGTCGTCGCCACGCTGGGAACGCTGGTGGAGGCGGCGACGCGGGAGAAAATCGTCTCCCCCGCTTTGATCGTCATCGGCGGCATCGTTGCCCTGCGCGACCGGATCGGGAGTCCGCGATGACCGCGCGCGCGATCATGATCGGCGCGCCGCGCTCCGGTTCCGGCAAGACCAGCGTCACCATCGGACTGCTGCGCGCGCTGGCGCGGCGCGGCGTGCGCGTGCGCGGCGCCAAGTCCGGCCCGGACTATATCGACCCCGGCTTCCATGAGGCGGCGACCGGCCTGCCCGGCGTCAACCTCGATTCCTGGGCGATGTCGCCCGCCCTGCTCAACGGGTTGGCGAATACGGCAGCGCAGGATGCCGAATTCATCGTCATCGAGAGCGCAATGGGCCTGTTCGACGGCATCCCGGCCACCCCCGGCCGCACCGGTGCCGGCGCGGACCTCGCTCGCCTCTATGGCATTCCGTCCCTGCTGGTGCTCGACGTGTCGGGCCAGTCCACCACGGCGGCCGCCGTCGCAAATGGCTTTGCCACCTACGATCCGGCCGTGCGCATCGCCGGCGTGGTGCTGAACCGGCTGGGCAGCGAGCGCCACAGGCGCCTTTGTGCCGAAGCGGTCACCGCACTCGGCCTTCCGGTGGTCGGCGCGATCCTGCGCGATCCTGAAATGACCATGCCGGAACGTCATCTCGGGCTGGTGCAGGCATCGGAGCATGCGAATCTCGCTGCCTTCATCGAAAAAATGGCCGACATGGTCGAGCGCTCCATCGATCTCGACGCGGTGATGGCCCTGGCGACACCACTGGCACCCACGGCGGGAGATTTCGCCGACGCGCTGCCGCCGCCCGGCCAGCGCATCGCGCTGGCTGAGGACGCCGCCTTCACCTTCGTCTACCCGCACGCCGCCGCGCGCTGGCGCGCTGCCGGCGCCGAGATCGTGCCGTTCTCGCCGCTCGCCGACGAAGCGCCGGCGGCGGATTGCGATATCTGCTGGCTGCCGGGCGGCTATCCCGAACTCCATGCCGGCCGGCTTGCCGCCGCAGAACGGTTCCGCGCCGGCATGGCATCCTTCGCCGCCACAAAGCCGATCCACGGCGAGTGCGGCGGCTTCATGGTGCTGGGCGAAGCGCTGGAGGACGCGGATGGCAGCGCGCACCGCATGCTCGGCCTGCTCGGCCATGCCACCTCCTTCGCCAAGCGCAAGATGAACCTCGGCTACCGGCAGGCGACACTTTTGGCCGATTGCCCGCTGGGCGCTGCCGGAACCGCCGTGCGCGGCCACGAATTCCACTACGCCCGCATCACCGAGCCCGGCAACGACGCGCCGCTGGCCGACATGGCCGACGGCGAAGGCCGGCCGCTCGGTCCGTCCGGCGCGCGACGAGGCAAGGTAAGCGGCACGTTCTTTCACGCCATTGCCAGGGGGTAGCGATGACTTCGTGCAACCTTGCCTCATCGCAATCACTTCCATGGGGCACCCCCCTCTGTCCTGCCGGACATCTCCCCTTCAAGGGGGGAGATCAGCCATCGCACCGGGTTTCGCCAATCTCCAAGGTTGGAAGAGAAGCGGTGGTATCGAAGCTGCCAATCTCCCCCCTTGAGGGGGAGACGTCCGGCAGGACAGAGGGGGGTGCCCGAGAACGAAAATCAGAGCCTTCGGCGGGTCTGCAACAATGACCCGACTCCCGAAAAACCCTCTCCGCGACATCGCCCTTTGCCTCGTCTTCTTCACCAGGCTGCCGCTGCCGCACTTTGATTTCGGAGAGAGAAAACTCGCCGAGTCCATCTGGGCTGCTCCCGTCGCCGGCTTGGCTGTCGCCATCCTCGGCGCCCTCGCCTACGCGATCCCGGCCGAATTCGGCCTCGCCGCGGGTCCAGCCTCCGCGCTCGCGCTGGCTGCCATGCTGCTTGCCACAGGCGCGCTGCACGAGGACGGCCTGTCCGACGTGGCGGACGGATTCGGCGGCGGCCGGGACCGGGAGCGCAAGCTGGAGATCATGCGCGACAGCCGCATCGGCGCCTATGGCGCCGCGGCGTTGGCGCTGTCCCTGCTGCTGCGCTGGAGCGCGCTCGCCGGGATCGACGGCGCATGGCCGGCCCTGCTCGCCCTCATTGCCGCCCACATGGCCTCGCGCGGCCTTCTCGGCGCCTTCATGCACGCGCTGCCGCCCGCCCGCGGCAACGGGCTTTCCGCCGGCGCGGGCAGCGTGTCGCGCGACACCGCGATCCTCGGCGCCGCCCTCGGCGCGGTGGCGCTGCTACTTCTCGGACCAGATGCCGCCGTTTTCGCGCTCGTCCTGCTTGCCGTGCTCTTCCTCGCCTTCCGCGCGCTCTGCCTGCGCCGGATCGGCGGCCAGACCGGCGATACGGCGGGCGCGCTCCAGCAACTTGCCGAAATCGCCATCCTTCTCGTCGCTTCCGTATCGCTGACCTGATTCACTTCCGGAGATTTCTGCCCCATGCCATTCAAATCGCTCGATGAACTGCGTGCCGCCTGCCTCGATCTGCCGGCCGGCAGCGACAGTGCCGCCAAGGCCGTCGCGGCCCGTCAGGATACGCTGACAAAACCGCAAGGCAGTCTCGGCCGGCTGGAGACCATCGCCGCGTGGCTGGGCCGCTGGCAGGGCCGCGACATGCCGAAGCTCGATCGGGTGAAGGTGTTCGTCTTCGCCGGCAACCACGGCGTAACGGCGCAAGGTGTCTCGGCCTTTCCGGCCGAGGTGACCGTCCAGATGGTGGCGAATTTCGCGCAGGGCGGCGCGGCGATCAACCAGTTGGCCCGCATCGCCGGCGCGGAACTGGAAGTCATCCCGCTCGATCTCGACCGCCCGACGGGCGATTTCACGCAAATGGCGGCGATGGACGAGGCAGCCTTCCTCGCCGCCGTCTCCGCCGGTTTCGACGCGATCGGCGACGATCTCGATCTCGTCTGCTTCGGCGAGATGGGCATCGGCAACACCACGCCGGCCGCCGCCATCTCCGCCGCGCTGTTCGGAGGCGGTGCGGAGAAATGGACCGGGCGCGGCACCGGCGTCGACGATTCCGGGTTGAAACGCAAGGTCACGGCCATCGAGGCGGGGCTGAAGCGGCACGAAACCGCCCTCTCCGACCCGCTCGCCATCGCGGCGGCACTAGGCGGCCGCGAACTCGCCGCCATCCTCGGCGCCACGCTCGCCGCCCGCCACCGCAACGTGCCGGTGCTGCTCGACGGCTTCGTCTGCGGCGCGGCCGCCGCGCCGCTGGCGCGGCTGCATCCCCAGGGCCTGGCGCATGTGCTGGCCGGTCATGTCTCGGCCGAATCCGGCCATCGCCGACTGCTCGAAGCGCTGGACCTTGTACCGCTGCTCGATCTCGGCATGCGGCTGGGCGAAGGCTCGGGCGCGGCCGTCGCGATCAACATCGTGCGCGCGGCGCTGGAATGCCACGCCAGCATGGCGAGCTTCGCCGAGGCCGGCGTATCGGAGAAATAGGCCGGCCCTGCGCCGCCTGTCCGCTCTCAGCCGAGCCTTTCGCGTTCCCGCCCATTCCGCACCGCAAGCTCGCCCGAATGCCGGCGGGTTGTCCTGGTCCGTCGGGTTCGCAGCCGCGTCTTGAACCGCGCGGGCGAAAACAGCTCGGTGGTCAGCGACATCAGCCGCCAGCCGCAAAAATACAGCCAGGCCAGGATCAACCTGACAAGCCGCCTTGTGAATCCAGGCCCGGTTCGGCCTCTTGCCTCGCCTTGAAACATCCGCATCTCACTTTCCGCCGCCGAAGACGGTCGAGCAAGGAGCGGGCCAACGAGAGGCCGTAACATCTACCCGGAGCCGGGAATCAGGTTCGATACTTAACCATAAGTTAAAGCCGCGCGGCAGCCGGCTCTATCGCACCGGCGGCACGGGGATCGGGTTCGGCGGCGGCGCGGGCGGCGGCTCGGGATCGGGCTGCGGGTCGGGAAACGGCGGTGGCGTCGGGCCGGGCTTGCCGGAAAGGATCATGACGGTTCTCCCTTCGCGGAAGAACGAAGCCGGCCACGCATCGTTCCCTGGTGATTAGCCCCGGCGTTTCGAAATCGGACAGGCCGCGAACCTTTGAGCTTGTCCGGCGTTGGTGGTAGGTTTCGGACAAAGGCGATCGAGGCGATCATGAAGATTCCGCTGTCCTGCATCGTTGCACTGGGCCTGACCGCTGCCATGGCCGCGCCCTCCCTTGCGGGCAGCCGCAAGCACGGCGAGGACCGCCACCCGCAGACGCGGCACGTGCCGGCCGGCGGCGATCTTGTCGAATGGCTGTTCGGCGGCCCGCGCTACTATGACCGGGAGATGATCGCCACCGCCGCCGAACCGTGCGCCTACCAGCCGATCGGACCTGACGGGAACGCCGTGAACAGCGTCAACGACCACTATTGCGGAAAGTAGGGCCAACGGCGCGGCGAACCGTGTTCGAAACGGTCATCAACTCACTGGAACAACAGAGAAAAATTGGTGGGTGTGCACAGGATCGAACTGTGGACCCGCTGATTAAGAGTGAGGAGCAGAACCTTCTTTAGAAATCACGATAGATCATTTTCGAAGCCGAAAATCCTTATTTTCAAAGCGTTTAAACGCCATCACGCCGAAAAGCCCTTTTCGTTTCAATGCCGCCCACTGGCACATTTTTGTAACCTATTGTAACCTTGGTCGCATAGATCGCCCTCAAAAGGTAATGGCCATGCGCACCAAATTCACAGAAACCAACGTCGCCAAATTGCCGGCGCCAGCTTCCGGGCAGATGGATCACTATGACGCCCTCTTGCCATCGTTCGGGGTGCGCGTGTCCCATACCGGTGCGCGGTCTTTCTTCGTCATGGATCGCGTCGGCGGGAAGCTCAAGCGCATGACGATTGGTCGCGTCGGCAGTCTCACCCTCGCCGACGCCCGGCAGAAAGCCCGCGACTGGAAAGCCGAAGCCGCCAACGGCGTGGACCCTGTGGCCGCGCAAGCCGAGCGGGAAGCGGAGGACGCCAAGCGTGAGGCCGATCTCACCCGCACGACGTTCTCGGCGGTGGCCGGGCAGTATCTCGACGCGGCCGAGAACCGGCTTAGGCCCGCGACGCTTCGCGATTATCGCCGCGTGCTGACTGGCGACGCGGTGGAGGCATGGAAGGACAAGCAGCTAACCATCCTCACCCGCAGCGACGTGTCGGCGATCCTCGACGCCCTAGACGAGCGTGGCCTTGCCGCGTCGAGCAACCATGCCCTTGCGGCGTTCCGGGCATTCTTCAACTGGACCGTCGAGCGCGGCTTGCTGGAGCGCTCGCCTGTGGAGCGTGTCCGCGCTCGGCACCCCCATGCCAAGCGCGACCGCGTGCTCCAGCCGGCAGAATTGGCCATCGTGCTTGCCGCCCTTGGCGACGACGCCGCCGCCAAGGTGTTCTACGGCATTGAACTGCCGTATCTCCCCGACCTGTTCAAAGACTTCTATCGAGCGCTGATCCTCACGGGCCAGCGGCGCGGCGAGGTGGCCGCAATGTCCTTCGGCGAGGTGCACGACCTCGATGACGCCGACAATGCGCGGTGGCTAATCCCGAGCGCCAGAACGAAGAACAAGCGCGAACACATAGTTCCGCTGTCGCCGGCAATGATCGCGATCCTGAAACAACGTCGCACCGTGGCCGAAGCGCGGGCGAAGGCAAGAGGCGAGCGGCAGCGCGAAATAATCGAGCCGACTTCCTACATATTCGCCGGGCAGCGATATGTGCCGCTATCCGGTTTCAGCAAGGCCAAGCGCGAGTTAGACGCCCGCGTGAGCGCGATATGCAAGGCCATCGGCCGGCCGGCGCTGGCGGACTGGACCGCGCATGACCTTCGGCGGACTTTCGTGACACTGGTGAGCGAGGAAGTCGGCACCCCGCCCCATGTCGTTGAGGCCATCGTGAACCACGTCTCCGGCGCTACGTTCGCGGGCGTGGCAGGCGTCTATAACCGCGCCCTGTACCTCGCCGAGCGGCGCGAGGCTTTGAACGCATGGGCTGATTACGTGGCCGGTCTGGAGGCGACGCCGCCGCACCGGTAGGGCCGGCTGGAGGTGGTGAAGGAATGCCCCGCTTCGGCGGGGTTACTTTTTGGCTGATCGGCGGCAATGGCGCCGAGCCGCATAAATGGTGACTGTAAGTATAGATTTCAACCCCATAAGCCATAATTTATCCTTTCGATACAGTAATTTAGCATTTCCAACGCGCCGCCAAAGGCAATATAATATTCAGACTGGAAAAGGCGGAAAGCATACCCCGTCGCGCGTCATCCCGGCGCGCGGCGGATACGTTTAAACCTAGTGGAGACTTTTCGCCTTAATGCCGAAGATTGAACACCTACCGGCGCCCGAGCCGATCCACCGGCAGGCCATCCGGCACGCAATCGAGTTCGCCAAGCTGGAGGCCGAGCGGCGCCGGGCGCTAGCCGCGCAAGGCGAAGTGGCCATCCATAGCCCGCAAGCGGCAGCGTCCTTCCATGGTGATACGTTCGCGCCCGCGCTCCGGCGCACTGGCAAGCGTGGCAGGCCCCGCAAAGACGAAGCGGCGGCCGGCCGGAACGCATTCTTGCCAATCCGGGCGTGGGCGGAAGCCGTCGCCGGCCGGCTTTCTCTAACGCAATATCTCGACATGGTGAGTGCTACCGCGCGTGCCGTGCCGGACTTCCCCGGACATCTTCCGATATATCTTGAGAAAGCGTTTGACCGTCTCGTGCTCGCCGACGGCGCGGAAATCTGGAGGCAGTTGAGGTGACGAGCGCGGCGCAAAAAGAAGCGGCCCGCGTCAACCGAAAACGCGGACCGCCAACGACGAAGCCGGAAAGGAAAGGGGAAAATCCAATCCGAAAACACTCCAGCGGAGTAGACTGAAAATGCACATACAGAATAGCAAATCTGATTGCGAAATGCAATCAGAAAGAGGCGCGAAGGCCACCCCCGCCGGGCGCAATCCAGCGAAATTCGCGGCAGCGACTTGGCTTGCGGAGCAACACCCCAATCTGAAACTGTTCCCGTTGAAGCCGGGCACCAAGCTGCCGGCGCATAAGGGATGGCAAGCCGAAGCGACGGACGCCCCCGCGCAACTCGCGACATGGTTCAACGGCAAGCGGGATTACAATATCGGCGTGGCATGTGGCCCGAGCGGCATTGTCGTCGTGGACAGCGACGTTAAGCCGGGGCGCGACGGCGAGGCCAATCTCATGGCCCTTGCCGAAGGCGATCCGATCCGCGAGGCACAGCTTGATCTCACCTTTACCATCGCAACGGCAAGCGGCGGCAGGCATCGCTATTTCCGTACCGACAAGCCAATTCCCAATAGCGTCAGCAAGGTGGCCGCTGCCGTCGATATTCGCGGAATTGGCGGGCTGGTTGTGGCGCCCGGAAGCCGGACCGAGAAAGGCACATACACTGTCGTAAACTCCGCTCCGATAGCCGATTTGCCCGACTGGTTGGCGGAGAAGATCGAAGCGGCAAGCGCATCAGTGGAAGCGCGGAAGGCGCCCGAAGGTATCGAAAGCGACGCGCAAGCGGCAATCGACCGCGCGCGGGCTTATCTTCGCACCGACGCGCCAGTGGCCGTTGAGGGCAGCGGCGGCGACCACACGACCTATGTCGTGGCCGCCCGCGTGCGGGATATGGGGATCAGCGAGGCCACCGCCCTCGACCTGATAATCGAGCATTACAATCCCCGGTGCGTGCCGCCATGGGACCATGACGACCTCGCCGGCAAGGTGGCCAACGTTTTCCGGTATGCGCAAAACGAAATCGGTTGCGACGATCCGGCCGCCGATTTCGACGTGCTGCCCGATCTCGATCCTGCCAACGCGCCGGCCAACGACAACGGTGCCGCCAAGGCGAAGCACAAGAAACCGGAGGCGATCACGGCCACCCCGTTCAAATGGACCTCTCCGGCCGACCTCCCGCCTCGCCAATGGCTTTTAGCGAAGCACTACATTCGCAAATATGCCACGGCGACCGTTGCACCGGGCAAGGCTGGCAAAACGTCATTTGTGCTGACGGAGGCGTTGTCCATGGCCACCGGGCGCGACCTGCTAAACGGCGGCGCCTCGCTCCCCGAGCCGTTGCGCGTCTGGTATTGGAACCTTGAAGACCCGAGCGAGGAAATGCAGCGCCGAACGATAGCGGCCATGCAACACCACGGCATCGACCCCGCCGAATTGGACGGGCGCTTGTTCCTTGATGGCGACCGCATCAACCGCATGTGCGTTGCCCGCAAAACCAAAGATGGCGTTGAAGTCGTCGTGCCGGTTGTCGATGCGCTGATAGCGGAAATCCGCGCCCGCAAGATCGACGTGCTGATTGTCGATCCTTTTGTGAAGTGCCACGAAGTCCCCGAAAACGACAACGGCGCAATCGACGCGGTGGTGAAGGCATGGGCGCGTGTGGCCGATCTCGGCAACTGTTCCGCGCAGTTGATCCACCACTCCCGCAAGCTCAACGGCGAAACGATGTCGGCGGACAGCGCACGCGGTGCCGGATCGTTTAAGGATGCTTGCCGGGGGACGCGCGTCATCAAGAAGATGACCGCCGATGAAGCGCTCGCCCTTGGCCTCTCCGATCCGATTGGTTTGTTCTCCGTTGAGGCCGAAGAAAGCAGCATGGCGCGAGCCGCTCCGGCCGGTAAACGGGATTGGTATCAGCTTGTATCGGTCATACTGGCGAACGGCGACGACGTGCAGGCAGTCGAGAAATTCACGCCGGCCGATCCGCTTGACGATGTTCGAACCGACGAATTGGAACAGGTGCAAAAGCTCTTTGCCGATCATCCGGGTGTGTATCGGGTATCCGACCAATCGCCGGAATGGGCGGGTTTCAAGGTCGCCGAAATGCTGAACCTCGACATCGGCGCCGGTATCAGCAGCAAGGACAATCGCAACTCGGACCAGAATGCCAACCGCGCGAAGGTGAAAATCATTCTGCACAAGTGGAAAGCGGCCGGCGCGATCACGGTTGAGGCACGCCCCGACGACAAGCGCAGGCCACGTGACTTTTACGCTGGCCCCGCCCCGGCGCCGGCAGCAGCCAACAGCAACAGGCCGGACCTCGCCGCATGAAGTGCGGAGGCGTTTTGCTCCAGTTGCTCCACCCTGCTCCACCATGCTCCAGGTGGTGGTGGAGCACATACCGAAACACTATGCTCCACCGCCCTATATACCCTGAAGGGGTATAGGGGTGGAGCAGTGGGTAGTGCGGTGTTGATTGGCAGGGGTAAAAATCGGGGTGAAGCAAAAACAGGTGGAGCAGAATTTTTCATGGCCAATCGGCCGGAGCTTGTCGTCTATGACGCGGATCGGCTGGTGGCGATCTGGCAAGCGGCGGCAATCCCGATCAAGCTATCTGGCAATCTGCCGATCTGGCGGACCTCGCCCCCGTGGCCGAGAACTCAATTCCAGACACGCTGTTTTCAAACAGGCCCTCACCCGCGCAGGGGCAGGAACTGTTCAACATTGAACAATGTGCCGCTAAGCCAATTCCTGTCGATCCGATGGCCTGTCCGATCTCGTTTACGGATAGTTGTTTTTCTTCGCCTTGGCTGCCCTGTCGGCGTAAGGATCGCCGCAACGGCCTTTCAGGATGGCGATTTCCGTTTCGTTGTCAGCGCCGGACAGGGAAGCGACAGGCACGCCAATCAGAAACACGCCGAGCGCGTCGCCGGTTGCTGCTTGTGATTGCTTGTTCGATATGATGGCCAGCCTTTCGCGATCTGCTTGAGTGCATGGCCCGGCGTTTGGCACGCCCGCAATCCGCTCCGGCGGTGTCGCGCATGAGACAAGCATAAGCATCGCGCCACAGGCTGCGACGATTGTAGTTCTGTTCATTTTCCAAGCCCCTTAGTTGCACTCGCAACGTGCGGCAGCCCTTTGCGGGGCGCAAGTGGAATTGGCAGGCACCAAAAGCATTCTCGCCGACTATCCAATGATTTCTCGCCGCCTTGCTCTTGCGACATGCCCTTGCAGACTCGCCGCCCCTCCGGCAGCGGCGCCAGAGATGCGATTTCACCAAATACCCGGCCCGAGATACCCCCGACACCCTCAACGCGCGTCTGTGGCCGTCTGTGGCCGATTGTGAGTCATTCGCGGCGCTGTCCACCGACCTGCTCGCCACCGCTGCACCCGCCGGCCGTGAAGCTCGCCAGTCTCGACCATGGCCAAGGCACAAAAAAGCGGCGAGGCTTTCACCCCGCCGCTGCACCTGTCACCCCTCAAACGAGGCACTACACCCTATGCGGGCTTGGCACGCTTCGCCAGTCGGGCAAGCGTGCTCCGGCTGGCGCCCGTGGCCTCAACGATGTTCGACCAGCTTTGACCGCTCGCCAGCATCTTCACTAGGGCGGCGTTGCGCTTGGCATCTTCGGGCCGGCCGCGATAGACGCCCTTGGCCTTCGCGTTCTCGATACCCTGCCGCTGGCGGCGCCGACGATCTTCGTAATCCTTCCGGGCGATGGCCGCGAGCATGTCGAGCAGCATGCCGTTGATGGCGTCGAGAATACGAGACGTGAAGTCGTCGCCGGCAGTCGCGAGTTGCCATGAGGTCGGAAGGTCCAGCGCCACAATCCGCACCCTCTTGGCGGCGATCTCTCCCCGGAGGCGCTGCCAATCGGCGGCGTTCAATCGGCTTAGGCGATCCACCTGTTCGATAAGCAGCATGTCGCCGGGCCGGCAGTCGCCGAGCAGTCGGAACAGTTCCGGGCGCTGTAGCGACGCCCCGCTTTCATTTTCGGTATAGGTGGCCGCGATGGCCAAGCCCCGCTCTTTGGCGAAGGCGTCAAGATCGGCGCGGGCGCGGCTGGCATCCTGTTCCTTGGTGGAAGCGCGAAGATAGGCGCGGACAAACATGGCGAACTCTCCTTTAGTTCGATTTGGGTAGTTCGTATATTGTCAGTTCGTTTTGGGTTGTCAAGCCGAGTTATAGAACCGGTTTTCCGCAATCGGTCGGGCAGTTCGCTTGACGTATACCCATTTGGCACTAGTTCCATTTCCCCGCCAATCCGCACCGAAAACGCGGCGGATTGACTCACTTGATGCTTGAAAACGCTGAAAATCTCGACGTGTGGACTAATATATGCTATGATATTGGCCTAATCGAAATTCCAGTACAGGATTGATCGCATCATGACCTCGCCCGCTCCGGCCTCACCCGCCGCAATCGACACCCTCCTTGATCGCACACGGGAAGCGCTGGCGGCACTGGCGGCGAAAAGGAAGGCGGCGCAACGTAAGATCGGCGATCTTCTGGCCTCCGGGCAGGACAAGCAGGCTAGAGCCACACAGGACGCGGCCAGCGTCATCGATGGCGACATTGCTTTCGAAGAAACCCGCCTTGCTGCCCTAGAGGTGAGGCGCGCCGAAGCCGAAGCGGCCGAAGCCTGCGCCGCACAGGCCGAACGCCTCGCTATTGCCTGCGACATCGCAGCGAAGCGCATGGAAGTTAGCGGGAAGGCGGAAAAGGCCATTGCTGCCCTTGGCAACGCCGTGGCCAGTCTCGACGCCCTGTCCGCCGAACTAGGCCACGCCCTTGCCGCCATGCCTGCCGAGCTTCGGCCGGCGCTATCCCGCCCGGATCATGACGTGTTCCACGGCTTGCCCTACAGCCTTATCGCTGCCGGCTTAGGGCGGGTAGTTGCCAACTACGATAGCAACGACGCCTCTCACCCCGGTTTGGCCGAACGGATGGCCTTAGCGCATCGCTTCCTCACCAGCATCGCCGCCAGCGGCGACGCATCCACCAGCAACAAGGACTAGCACCATGAGTATCTACAATCCGCAGCCGACCGACGGCGCCAGCGTCTTTCCCGACGTGTTCCGCGATGCCGAGCAGCGCCGCCAGCAAGCCGAGCGCGACCGGCAGAACGCCAATGTCGGCAGCGTCACGCCCGTCTACGTCGGCGAAGTTGTCGGCGACCGCAACGGCTATGTCGGGAACCGCGACAATGGCCAGCGATAACACCTTTCTCGGCCTTGGCTTCGAAGCCGCACCGGGCAATCGCGCCGACGTGCTCATCCCCAACGATGTCTCCACGGCGAAGGCCAAGCTCGCGGAGTTGAAGGCGGACAAGGCTTTTCAGGACGTGCTCTTGTCGCCGCTTGATCCCCGGCAAGACCTCGCATCCCGCATCTGGCGATCCCTGCATGTCGTGGCCAGTCGCGGCTAACGTCTTCGAACGTGGCGCGGTAGCGAACGCCATCGCAGCGCCCGTCACCCTCTCCGGCAACGTCGGCTTTCTCCTTCGGCCGACCGCGCCGGAGGGGGAGGGTATGGGGGTGGGGGACCGGAATTGCGAAGCCGGCCGAATAACCCGGTGGTCCTTCGCCTAGCTATTGCCAGAAATTTTAGCCGCCAGACCGCCCCCTAACTGCCCCCGCTGAAAATTTTTGATCCCACCATGACCGCCGACAAGCTCCTGCCCCGATCCGCCGACAACGCACCCCGGAGGCGATCCCGCAAGGCCGAGAACGCCCTCCTTGCCGAGCTAGGCATAGGCATGTCCGATCCGGCGGAGGCACCCGCCGAAGCCGGGGCGCTGCCGGAACCGGACACCGATGTTTTCGACGCCCCTGCCATGCCGCATCTGCCCGATCCGACTCCACAGGAAATCGCCGAAATAGGCCGGATATTGGCCAAATTGCACCCGCGCCACGCGCGTTTCGTGCAGCTTTACGTTTCCGGCCGCCGCCCGGCGGAAAGCGCAAGGCTGGCAGGTTTCAGCGATAGCAGGCGGCAGGCGAAAATCCTGTTGGCCCGGCATGACGTGGCAGCGGCCGTGGAAGCGCTGAACGGACTGGCCACAAAGCGCAGCCTGTATGACTTCGATCAAGCATCGGCCGAACTGGCGGCAGCGGCAGAGTTCGCCAAGCGCACCGGCAACGGCGCCGCGCTGGTGAAGGCCATCGAGACGCGCGCCAAGCTGCATGGCTTCCTTTCCGACAAGCTCACCTTGGACGCGCCGGGCGCCGTGTCCTTCAACTTCGTGATGAACCGGCTGGACGAAGCGTCCGCCGACGCCCCACCCATGATCGAACATTCCCATGACTGACACCCTCACCGCACCAGCGCCTTCCGGCCATAGACGCGGCCGCAATGCAACGCCGACCGTCGTCACCTACAAGCCCGCCGGGCCAACCGTTGAGCGCTTCCACGCTTCCGATGCCTTCGTGCGTTGTCTCATGGGTCCGTTCGGCAGCGGCAAAAGCTCCGCCGCGTGCATGGAAATCATGCGCCGCGCTGGCGAACAGCGTCCCGCACCAGACGGCAAGCGCTATTCCCGATGGGCGATTATCCGTAACACCTACCCGGAATTGAAGCTCACCACGTTAAAGACGTGGGACCAGTGGGTTTCCAGCCATACCGGCAAGACCAACCATAACCCGCCGATTACCTACAAGCTCCAGACGCAAGACATCGATCTGGAGGTGATTTTTCTGGCGCTAGACGATGAAAGCGACGTGAAAAAGCTCCTATCGCTGGAGCTAACCGGCGCGTGGGTCAACGAAGCGCGCGAGATACCGAAGTCGATTTTCGATGGCCTCACCGGCCGCGTCGGGCGTTATCCGTCCAAGGCGCAAGGCGGGGCTTCGTGGTCTGGCATCATCCTTGATACCAACCCGCCCCCGGATGACCATTTCATCTTTCGCACATTTGAAGTTGAGCGGCCGGCCGGATACGAAATTTTCAAGCAGCCGAGCGGGTTGTCGCCGGAAGCCGAGAACGTCGAGAACCTGCCCGGCGGACGTGCCTATTACACCCGCATGGCGGCCGGCAAGGATGCCGACTGGATCAAGGTCTATGTTCACGGCGAGTATGGCCGGCTGATCGAGGGCCGCGCCGTCTATCACAATTTCCGTGACGCGGTGCATGTGGCGCCTGCGCCGTTGCAAGCCGTCCCCGAGCTTCCCCTGTTGATCGGTGTGGACTTCGGCCGCACCCCGGCGGCGCTGATCGGGCAACGTCTCCCCGATGGCCGCTGGCATATCCTGTCGGAAGTCGTGACCGACGATATGGGCGTCATCCGCTTCGCTGATCTTCTGACCGCGCACGTCGCCACCCGCTACCCCGGCCTCACTGTCGGCGGCATTTGGGCTGATCCGGCCGGCAGCATCCGCAGTCAAATTGATGACCAGACGGCAATTGCGGTGTTGGCCGAACATACCGGCTGGAAGGTGCGGCCAGCGCCCGGCGAGAACGATGTTACCTTGCGCGTTGAGGTATGGCTTGCCGCCCTTGGCCGGCTTGTCGATGGCAAGCCCGGCGTGCTGATCTCCCCGGACTGTGAGGTGTTCCGCAAGGCGTGCGGAGGTGGCTACTGCTACAAGCTCATGCGCACGGCGAGCGGCGCCCGCTACACCGAACAACCCGACAAGAACCGTTTTTCCCACATCGCCGACGCTGGCCAATATCTTCTGCTTGGTGGTGGCGAGGCAGACGTGGTGATGAACCGCGTGAAGCGCCGCAAGCGGCGCGAGCGGCCGGGCGATGGCTTCGGCGGCGACTACGATCTGTTTGACCCGACCTACGGCCGAGCCGGCGCACGCGGCAGCGACCGCGCCCACCAGCGCGAGCTTGTGCGCATCGGCTTTTACGACGCCCAATTTTCCTAACCGACCCAGGAGTTCCCCGACATGCCTATTCCGACCGTCCGCAAGCCCATGGCTACGTCGCCTATTGCGCGCTGCACCCATTGCGGCATCCCGTCCTACGACCTCGACGCCCTCAACTTCCGTTGTGACACATGCGGCGATGGCATCGTGGCCAGTGTCGCGCGGCAGGACTGGCGCCGCTGCCCGGCGTGCTTCCGTTCCGGTCGCTCCCCAATCCTGCCCGATACCGAAGACGGCGTGTCATGCCCCGTCTGTTTCGGAACCGGCTGGATCACCGAAGCGGATTACCGGCTGGCCGAGCATGAGCTTATGGTGGAAAGTATCGCCGTCGATAACCTGCTTGACGCCCCGCAATCCCTGACTGATCGGAACCGGTACATTACGCGAAGCTTCCTTGGCAGTGTGTCGCACTGTCCAGAGGCCGGCGGCAAGGAACCGCGCGACCTCCAACGGCGAGTAGTTGCCTATGCCGGCGCCCTAGAGAAACGTATGACGCCCAAGGCCAGCGACGAC
The DNA here is from genome assembly GCA_964490065.1 of uncultured Mesorhizobium sp. Classification (GTDB taxonomy): domain Bacteria; phylum Pseudomonadota; class Alphaproteobacteria; order Rhizobiales; family Rhizobiaceae; genus Mesorhizobium. The sequence continues at coordinate 32,956 of CAZBBT010000021.1, forward strand.
GACAACGACGCTGATCTCGGCGTTGAGTTCATCGGCGAAGCCATCGCCGCGCGCCGGCCGACCTCCGGTGAACAATGATACCAAGCCTGAAACGCGTGAAAATCTATGATCGGCGCCTATCTGCAAAAAAATTTCTCAATAACCTCGGAGTCAGGAAACGTAACAATTCCACTTTTAGCATCAAATTTCGGAGTTACATCTTCATTATACATTGTCACAAAAACCCTACCCAAATCACCATCATTTTTTGGAATTATATAATGGACGTGCGTATCGTTTTCGATGCTAACATTGTCAAATTCTTCTGTTGTTCCTTCACACATAACCGATCTTACGTAAAATCTTTTTATTTCTATCATTTTATTTTCAGAATATGAGAATCTATTAATAACTAGATCGTTTTTGGCGTTATATTGCATCGAGTAAAAAAGGAGTATGGGCTTTATCCCATTGTCGGTGTCCCGCCAAAAAAAGGTAGAGTACGGGATTTTTCTAAATTTTCCTGTCGGAACCCATGGCATGAGAATCTCAAATCCTCCACCATATCGATAATAATGCGGAGTTTCTGACAGGACCTCTTCCAAGAATACAATTGCTGCTCGACTAAGCCATGTCACAACAGTTTCTTGATAAGAACTCATACGTCCATATGTTCCAACTAGATTAAATGATACTGTTTCCAGGAAATGGAAAGCGCCACTCCCAGCGTACTTAATTTTATGATCGATTCCAAATTCTGTTTGACTTGTCATATAATCTTGTACTGTTAATCTGTAATTATCTCCATCAGCATCAATAATATAAAATATAAATGACACACTTTCTTTTTCGTGAGATGAGATAGACATTCTTCTGATAAAATCTAAGATATCATCGCCAGTTTTAAAGCTATCCGACACGAGTGCAATGCACTGCAATATATGGCGGGCAACTAAATATGATCCTGCCCATGCGACGCAAATCCTATCAGATATATGAACAATCTTTTGAGTAAGATTAGTTATGTATCGACTTTCTGGTGTGTTCCAACCATCAAATCGTGTCGGTATTTCTTTGGACGAAGTAAGGTCTACATTTGATGTTAAAAGCAAATCCCCAATCATCACGATTTCATTTCTGCGCTGGTAAGACGCAATAAGCGTCATCTTATAATTCTCCTTTAGATTGACGGACTTAAAATTAAACTCGACGGTTATCCGCCGTCCACGATCCGACCCGACGCGGATATTTCAGTTCCGCCGACGCCGCGTCTAGGCGTTCCTGTAGGTGCGCGTTGAGCAGCATCTGCTCTTTCAGCGCCTTCATCGTGTCGCCTTTGTGCCGCCTAACGAAGTCGGCAGCGGCGGAGTGCAGCGCGGCTTCCTGCCGGCTGTCCAGCGTGACAATGTGGTCCATGGCCTTAGCTCTTGTTCCTGTGACCGACAGTGAACAAAATAAGAACAAAATTGTCAATGACAGATTGACAGCAGCAGGACCATATTCCTATTCGTAGACCATGCCGGAACCGTATCCGAAACGAAGGGGGCAACCCTATTGCCTAAGCAACGCCGCGAAGAATGACCGCGTGGCGTCGATCCGCTGCACCTACTGCCGCCGCCAGCGCTACTATCTCATTGCCGATCTGATAACCGCCTTCGGTGACGTTGAATGCGACGACCTTGTTCGCGCCGCCAAGCTGCACTGCCGGTGCGGCAAGGGTTCGCTGGAGTTTGATACCGGCGGACCTATCAGCGACGCCGACAAGGCATGGCTTCGGAAGATCGACCGCGTTGTGGATATTCGGCGTATCTACTGGAAGGACGTGCAAGGCGTCTAGAACAGCGACGCCTCAAAGCCGGTAACGGCTGCGCCGTCTGTAGGGCCGGCCCGCTTGTGCCTGTGCTTGCAACCGCTTACGTCTGGATAGTCGCCAGCGCTCCAACGCCAAGGCGGCAAGGACCACAACGCCCGCCGCGCCTATCACCGCCAGCAACGCGGGAACGCCCCACCCCTGCCGACCGTGCCAGCCCCGCCGCCCGTAGCGCCCATACCGGATGCCATCGTCATCGAAGCCGTGCGAGCGCCGCCGCGCTTCGGCGGCATCAGTGCCAGCGGACAAGAGCGCCCCGATTGCCACGCCTAGAAGCGCCCTACGATTGGCCCGCAGTCTTTGCCCTAGTTCCGCCAATGCCCACCCCTTTCACCGGCAGCATAGCGTAGCGCCGGTAAGGAACGGGTTGCCGAGAAAGATCGAAATCGAGCGATCCTTAGAACAGCGTGCCTTGCGCTGGCGGCGGCGTGGCTTCCCCCTGCACCGCTGGCGGCGCTTCCACAATCGCCACCATGTCGTCGGGCAATGGCCGCTGTAGCGCCTTGGCTTCCTCCCATGGCGCCGATAGCCACACGTCGATTTCTTCGGGCGTCGTCAAAATCACAGGCATGGCCTTTTCGTGGATCGGCGCAACAGTGGCGTTCGGCGTGGTGGTGAGAAAGCCATAGAGTTCGAAGTCGCCCGGCCCGTCCTTCACCTTTCGGACGCCATGCCAGCGTGTCCAGACGCCAGCGAAGAACGCCAGCGGGCGATTGTCGTTGATGGCAAACCAGACGTTCGGGGTTTTCCCGTTTTCGTCCTTGATCGGGCTTGGCTCGGCGAACGACGTGAACGGCACGACGCACCGCGACCCTACGCCTAACCAGCGCCGCCAGTGCGGCGAGCCGACATTACGAATGTTGGTGACACCCCGATCATAGTTCGTCGTGAACTGTGGCGGCGACGGCATCCCCCATTGCAGCGGCGCAAGCTCACGCTGGCCATCGTCGGCGATCCGCACGACGGGCGCGGGATAGTTCGGCCGCACCTCGACGGAAGGCGGCATGTTGCCGAGAATATCGCGGAACGCCTTGGACAGCGCCCGGATGGCCTCTTGGCTGGTGGTGAGGTTATAAAGGTTGCACATGAGCGGAGATTGCCCGGAACCATGAGCGCCGACAAGCGGCCCCGACACGATCCTGACATAGGCTGGCCGGGCCGGATGGTGTTGCTGGCGCTTGTCGTGATCCTCGCCCTTGGCTCGCTCGGCTGGCTGCTGGTGTAGGTGAAACGGCAGATCGACAATGGCGCCCCTCACTGCTATCCCGTTCGCCGGGGCAAGGGGAAGAAGAATGGCCAATCGGTTTCTTTTGACATCGCAAGCGCTGGCGCGCCGAGCGCGCAAATACGCATTCAGCACGACAACGCGACGCTGGACTACCACCGGGGCAATCGCCGCTGCGCTACTGGCAGTCTTGTTTGCTCCGCCATTGGGCGTGGCCGTGCTGGGAACAGCGTTCGCCGGCTGGTGGCTTGTCGTCTTTCTGGCCACAATCTTCGGTGCTGCCGCTGGCAACGCAATCGGTGCTAACAGGACGCTCAGAAAAGAACGCGCCAACAGCAGCGCGCGACCCTAACAGGTCAGCGCATTGGTGCGGCAAGGTAACAGGCGAAGGTAACAACCAGTTGCGCCGCGCGGCGTGCAGCTGCACCGGTTGATCCACGGAGGCGACGCACCGCCCGAACCGGCGATACCCGAGCGGCCGACCGGCCCAAAACACCCGCAACACCTTGCTTTCCAAGGCGGCAGTCGAATCGAATCGACCGGTATTTTGTAACCTTATCTGTAACCTAAAGGCTCGCCCTTGCCCCGCCCTTGGCCGGCCGACCTCTCGCAAGATATTGATTTTATTGGATTGAAGTGGTGGGTGTGCACAGGATCGAACTGTGGACCCGCTGATTAAGAGTCAGCTGCTCTACCAACTGAGCTACACACCCACACAACCGGCAAAGCCAGCTTGGCTGGCATATAGCCGCCACTTTTCGCCGTGTCCAGCCCTGCCCGGGCATTTCCCGACAAATCGCTTCCCAACATCGCGCGTATTCGTTGCGCGGCCTCGTGCCGGCGGCCGCAGGGCGCGGAAAATTCAGGCGAACAGCGTGCCTTCGGCCAGTTTCACCGCCTGCCCGCCGATGCGACCGGCGGCAAGCCTGCCGCCCTCGACTTCCAGTTCCAGCCGGATGCGCGAGGGCCGGCCCATCTCCAGTCCCTGCTCGATCCAGAAACGGGACATGCCGCTGCCCGGCCTGTCGAACCGCATGATCGCGCCGGCGAAGGCGGCGGCCGCGGAACCCGTCGCCGGATCCTCGTAGGAGGGGTTGCCGGGCACGAACATGCGCGCATGGAAGGCGCTGTCGTGCTGCACCGTCTCGCGCGTATAGACATAGGCGCTCGCCACCGCCTCGCTGCTCTTGCGCGGCGAAAGCTCCATCCAGGCCGTATTGTCGAGCCGCGCGCGGGCGGCCGCCTCCAGGTCGCGCACTGGTACGGCCACATACGGCACGCCGGCCGACCAGACCGAGACGCGATGGTTCTCGAAGCCGATCTCGTGCGGCCCGAGCCCGAGGGCCGCGCCGATCGCCTCTGCGTCGGCGGAAAGCGGCAGCGGTTCCGGCAGCCTGGCCAGGTCGAACTCGGCGAAGGTGGCGTCCTTGCCGCGCCTGACCGCGCAACGCACCGGCCCGATGTTCTCCTCCAGCACGAAGATGTCGTCGGAACGGCCGTCGTCGCCCTCCATTTCCGCCAGCGCGACCGCGGAACCGACCGTGGGGTGGCCGGCGAAGGGCATCTCGTAGTCCGGCGTGAAGATGCGGATGCGCGCCCGGTGCTTCGGGTTTTCCGGCGGCAGCACGAAGACCGATTCCGACAGGTTGAACTCGCGCGCCATTTTCTGCATCGCCGCGAGATCCAGCCCCTCGCAATCGAGCACGATGGCCAGCGGATTGCCGGCCAGCGCGCGGTCGGTGAACACGTCATACACCAGATACTTGCGGCCCTGCATCGCCTGCCTCATTGCCAACATGAGCGAAATTTAATTTGAAATTCGAACCATAAGGGCCGATTTCTGCACCCATAGGGACGTTCGACAGCATAGGGGTCCGCCTTGGACCAGATTGTCAATCGGCCAGAAGCGGATTCCGCTCCGGCAATCGAAACGGCCCTCGGGCTCGACGGCAGGGGAAAAGGCAGGCGCAAACGCCGCCTCTGGTGGTATGCGCTCGCCGCACTAATCGTCATCGGCGGCGGCCTCTTCGGCTACCAGTGGTACGCCGGTTCCGCGCCGCGCGTCGCCTACACCACGTCCCCCGCCACCATCGGCGACCTCACCGTCGAGGTTTCCGCCACCGGCACGCTGCAGCCGCTGACCCAGGTCGACATATCGAGCGAGCTTTCCGGCGTGGTGCGGTCCGTCGCCGTCGACGAGAACCAGGAGGTCAGGCAGGGCGGCGTGCTGGCGAAGCTCGACACTTCCAAGCTGGAAGCCCAGATCGAGCGCGCCCGCGCTTCCGCGAAAGCCGCGACCGCCGCCGTGGAGACGGCCGAGGTCACGCTCAAGCAGAACGAGCAGGCCCTGTCGCGCGCCAGCGAACTGGCCAGGAAGGGCATGGCGACCCAGCAGGCGCTGGATACGGCCACCGCCGAGCGCGACCGCGCCAGGGCGGCGCTGGACAGCGCCGAAGCCAATCTCGCCATCGCCAATGCCGACCTGAAGCTGCAGCAGGCCGACCTGGCCAAGAGCACCATCTATGCCCCGATCGACGGCATCGTGCTGACCCGCTCGGTCGATCCGGGCCAGACCGTCGCCTCCTCGCTGCAGGCGCCGGTGCTGTTCGTCATCGCCGCCGACCTCAAGAAGATGGAATTGAAAGCCGCCGTCGACGAGGCCGATATCGGCCAGGTCAAGCCCGGCCAGCATGCGCGCTTCACCGTCGATGCCTTTCCCGAGCGGCCTTTCGACGCCGCCATCCGCGATATCTCCTACGCCTCCGTCACGACCGAAGGGGTCGTCACCTACGACGCCAGGCTCGACGTCGACAACAGCGACATGCTCCTGCGTCCCGGCATGACCGCGACCGTCTCGGTGGTGACCCAGCAATCCAAAGGCGTGCTCACCGTGCCGTCGGCCGCCTTCCGCTACCGTCCGGCGGAAACGCGCGAACGCCGCTTCAGCCTGCTCTCCATGTTCACCGGCCGCGGCGGGCGGGGCCGCTGGCGCGACCGGCGGCAGGAGAAGCCGGCGGAAGGCTTGCGCACGCTCTACGTGCTGGAGAACGGCCTGCCGCACCGCGTCGACGTCAGGATCGGCGCCACCGACGGCGACCGCACCGAAGTGCTGTCCGGCCTGAAGGAAGGCGCCCAGGTCATCACCGCGTCGCAGCAGCGGAGCTGACGATGCCGGCACCGCTCATCACCTTCGACCGGGTCTGGAAGACTTACGGCCAGGGCGAGGCGAAAGTCCACGCGCTGGCCGGGGTCGATCTCGCCATCCGTCAGGGCGAGTTCGTCGCCATCATGGGCCCGTCCGGCTCGGGCAAGTCGACCTCGATGAACATCATCGGCTGCCTCGATACGCCGAGTGCCGGCACCTACAGCTTCAAGGGCGTGGATGCCGGGCGGCTCGACCGCAACCGCCGCGCCGTGCTGCGCAACCTCTATATCGGCTTCGTCTTCCAGGGCTACAACCTGCTGCCGCGCACCACGGCAGCCGAGAATGTCGAGCTGCCGCTGATCTACCGCGGCGTGGCGGCAGCCGAGCGTCGCGAACTCGCCATGCGCGCGCTGGCCGAGGTCGGCCTCACCGGGCGCGAGCACCACACGCCGGCGGAACTCTCCGGCGGCCAGCAGCAACGCGTCGCGATCGCCCGCGCCATCGTCACCCGCCCCACCCTGCTCGTCGCCGACGAGCCGACCGGCAATCTCGACACCGCGCGCACGCACGAAATCATGGAACTGCTGACCGGCCTCAACCGCGACATGGGGCTGACCATCGTCATGGTCACGCACGAGGCGGACGTCGCCGCCTACGCCCAGCGCACCATCCGCTTCCTCGACGGCCATGTGGCGTCGGATTCGCGGAATGTGGAGGTGGCGTGATGGGTAAGCTGGAAACCACTCGTTTCTTCCCACCCCCCTCTGGCCTGCCGGCCATCTCCCCCTCAAGGGGGGAGATCAGCTTGCCGCACCGCCCATGCCTATCTCCAACGTTGCTGTAAAAGTGACGAGGCAGAAGCTGCCGATCTCC
>CAZBBT010000022.1:0-39222 GCA_964490065.1 uncultured Mesorhizobium sp.
CGAGACGCTCGTGGGCGAACGCGGCGTGAAGCTCTCGGGCGGCGAGCGCCAGCGTGTCGCGATCGCCCGCGCCTGTTTGGCGGACGCGCCGATCCTGATCCTGGACGAGGCGACGTCGAGCCTGGATTCGGAATCGGAAGTGCTGATCCAGCAGGCGATGGAGCGGCTGATGGTCGGGCGCACCACGCTGGTCATCGCGCATCGGCTTTCGACGGTCAGGGCGCTGGATCGGCTTCTGGTGTTCGACGCCGGCAAGGTGGTGGAGGAGGGATCGCACAACGAGCTCATCCGCCTCAAGGGCGGCATCTATCGCCGGCTGTTCGAGCGGCAGGCGCTGGAACTGACCAGGGGCCTCGCCGTTTGACGGCGGCGGGGCTCTTCTATCGGCGACATCGTATTGCCGCGCTGCACGGGGCGTTTGCGCCATCGCGGGAAAGACGCGTCTGGGAAAGTCATGCAAAAACAGAGTCGAGAAATTCTTCTGTCACCGCCTGTCGAACCTGGATTCGCAAGTCACAAAATCTCGAATATCGCTGCCACGACTTGACGAAACAGGGAAATAACTTCCATCTGATGCAGAGTTGCGACGGACAGGTCTATCGGTAAGGCTAAAATTTACCTCTCTGTCTGAAGCTGCGGGTGGGTTCGAGGGCTTGGGTGGTGGTCGTGTTTGAGTGGGGTGTGCCGGTCGATGCCGGCGTTGCCAGGCGTGCGGCGAAAGCTGTGAGCCTGACGTTGGCGGCTGGCGTTTCGCTTGCGGCCTGCCAGGCCTTGCCGGGAGATGGGCCGGGAGCCAGCGCCATCCTGGCTTCCGCCGACAAATCCGCCGCTCAGCAAGGCCATCCGAACGCGGCCGTCTACGATGTCGTCGATGTCGACGAGAACACCGCGCGCATCGTCTCGGCCTTCGACACGCAGATATTCCAGTCCCGCTTCGGGGTCGGCGGAGCGCCCAATTCGGCCGTTTTCGGCGTCGGTGACCGCGTCAAGGTCATCATCTTCGAGGCAGGGGAGAACGGGCTCTTTTCCACCAGCGAGGTAAAGCAGGTCGCCCTCGATCTCGTGGTCCAGCCGGATGGGATGGTGCCCATACCCTATGCGGGCGTCGTCAGATTTGCCGGCCGAACACCCGAACAGGCGAGAGCGTCGATCCTGGCGGCGCTCAAGGACAAGGCCGTCGAGCCGGACGTCATCGTGACCAGCATCGGAACGGAGTCGCGTGTCGTGACCGTCAGCGGAGCGGTAAAGGCATCGACCCAGGTCGCGCTCAGCCTTGAAGGCGACCGGATCATGGATGTGATCGCCAAGGCCGGCGGCCCGGCCAATCCTCCCTACGAAACCTATGTCACGCTCACGCGCGGCAAGCGAACGGCGACGGTGCTGCTGAAGTCGATCGTCGAGCATCCGGGAAACAACATCTTCGTGCGTCCCGACGACAGCATCTTCGTCACCTACGATCCGAGGACGTTCACGGTCATGGGCGAGGCCGTGACCAACAGCCGGATCCCGTTCGGCGCGAACGACCTCAACCTGCTCGAGGCCATCGCGCTGGCGGGCGGCGGCCGAAGTGCGTCCGTGAATGCGAAAGGCTATTTCGTCTTCCGTTACGAGGAACCGGAGATCATCGTCAGGCTCCTCGGCAGGAAGCGATTTGACGATCTTCTTTCGAAAGGTCTGTCGCCGGATAAATACGGACGGTATCCGATCGTATACCGGCTGAGCCTGCTGGCACCGACGGGATTGGTCGCGGGGCAGAATTTCCCCATCAGGAACCGGGATGTCATCTATGCTTCCCGACACCCGACCGTCGACCTGCAACGGTTCCTGACCATTGTGGCGCAGCCTTTGAATGTTGCCAGGGGACTGACTTCGTTCTGAGCGGTCACGGCACCGCCCGCAGGGTCCGCTATTCCGTTGGAGAGTGGCGGCGGTTTTCGACAGTCGGGCCGCTCGCCAGGGCATCCGGTGCATTCATGTCCAGATACCAGTGTCTCGGTGCGGGAAGGGCGGACAGTCTCGTCAGAACGGGCACGGACCTGTCGCGTCCATAGTGCGGGCTGGTCGCGGGATCGAGAAAACTCTCGGTCGCATGGATGCGGCGCAGGTTCTTCTTCTCGCGCTCGAAGCGAACGCGGTTCTTCAATGTCGTGTCGGTCCCGCGCGTCGCCGATTCATGATGGAAGAGCGATGCGAAAGGCGTCCAGACGGTCCTGAATCCCTTCTTGTAGGCGCGCAGGCAATAGTCGACATCGTTGTAGGCGATCGCGAAATTCTGCTCGTCCATATCGCCGACGGCCTGCCTGCATTCGCCGGAAATCAGCATGGCCGCGGCCGTCACCGACGTCATGGACGAGCGCACATGCAGCCGGTTCATCTGGCCTCCATGATCCGCTTTCTTGCCAAGATACCAATGGCCGGCCAATCCGCCGAACCCGGTGACCACGCCGGCGTGCTGCAGCGTCGCGTCGGGGTAGAGCAGCTTGGCGCCGACGATGCCGGCACGGTCGAAATTCAGGCAGGACACCATCTCGGCGAGCCAGTCCGGATGGATGACGGAAATGTCGTTGTTCAGAAGCAGGACATGCTCGCCGGTCGCCCTGGCAAAGCCGCGATTGACCGACCGCGCGAAATTGAATGCCGACTCGTAGCGATCGATCACGACATTGCGCCGCTCCGCGACAAGGCGGTCGTAGAATTGCAGGACGCGCGGATCGTCGCTTCCATTGTCGACGATGATGAGTTCCAGATCGGGATAGTCGGTCCTGGTCAGCAGATCCTCGACGACGGCGTCGATCAGGCCGAATGCGTTGCGCGAGGGGATGACCACCGAAACGCGCGGCGAGGTCGCCACGAAGCTCACCCGATGGAGGGCAGGGGTGATGGCGCCGACGAGCGCGACCTCCTTCTGTTGCCTGAGGAAATGATCCCCGATGGCCTTCCGTGCCGAAGCGGTCGCCTGGTCAAGATGCTTGACCGAAAAGGTCGAGCCATCGCGCCGCCACCAGTAGGCTGGATAGGGCAGATGCAGGATCTCGTCGTCGCGCAGCCCGCAAGTGTAGCGCAGCACCGTGTCGTAGTCCTGCGATCCCTGGAATCCGCTGCGCAGGCGACCGATCGCGTTCAGGCGGGCCCGCCGGTAGAAAGAGAAATGATTGATATAGTTCATGCCGGTGAGCAGCACCGGATCATAGGCCGGCTTGGCCATCAGGCCGCGTGGCTTCAGGCGCCGGTTGACCACGACCTCGTCGGTAAAGAGAAACTGCGTTTGCGGTCGGTCGAGCAGCGTGCGCCTTATGATCTTCAACGCCGACGGGGCGACGACGTCGTCATGATCGAGGAACGTGACCCACTCGCCTCCGGCTGCGGCAAGGCCGGCATTGGTGGCTTCGGCGATACCGGCATTGCGTTCGTTCAGCACGATCTGGACGAAATCCTTCGACCGGTTTTTCTCCAGCCAGTCGAGCGTCGCGCTGCTGGTCGATGCGTCGTCGCTGAAAATCAGCTCGATGCCGCCTGCCTGCTGCTTCTCGACCGAGCGGAGGAGGTCGTCGAGGTAGCGCACCGGCGTGTTGTAGGTCGGCACCACGATGCTGAGCCATAGCCGATCCGGGTGCGGTTCGGTGAAACCGGCCGTCCGCTGGTCCGCAATGGCGTAGACATCGGCGAGATGCTCGGCGACGGTACGCCCTCGTTTGGGGCCGGCAATGAAGTTGCGGACGGCCCACAGCACGCCGACCTCGTCGATCCATTCGGTATGTCCGTCCGGATAGGCGTTCTTCCAGGCGTTCAGGCTTTCACGCGCCTCGGATACCGACGCAAGCGCCTGGATATCGCACGAGAACGTCGCCGGGCAGATCGTTGGATCCAGGCGCAAGGCCCTGATCGCGCCGAACCTGCCGATGTCGAGCACAAGGCACAGGTCGCGGGCCTCGGGCACGGCGATGCTGCGCCGCTCGCTGAACCCGGTGCCGAAGTCGAAATAGATCTGTGGCGACAGGATCTGGTCGGCATCGTGCAGGCGAATGAACAGCCATCGCGGACGGATGACGGGTAGCCGGATGTGGAAACCGGGATCATCGCCCACACTACGCCAGAGGCGGCGGCCATTGGCTTCATCTTCCCCTGCGGCTTCGATGTGATGGACAGGGTCCAGGCTGATCTGCATGCGATTATTTTTCCAGGACCCAGGGCCTCAGCAAGCGCTCCAGGAGCAAGCCTACGGCAAGCGTAACCACGGCAAATCCAACCAGATAGGTCTTGTCGAGAACCTGGTCCGGATAGCCGAGAAAATAGGCGGATCGCATCCATTCGGTGGCGTGCAGTACCGGGTTCCACCACAGGATATGGATCAGTTGCGCGGGCAGCGCATCGACCACGAACAGAGTGCCGGAGAGGACGTAGATAAGGAGCGTGAAGAGCGCGTAGAGCGTCAACAGGAACGGAAAAAGTTGCGAAAGAACGCCGATGCACATCCCCATGCCGACTGCCAGGAGCAGGACGGATGCCTGGGCGGATACCGCCTCGACGAAGTCGTAGGGCCGGGGGTCTTCGCCAAAGACGATGAGCAGCATGAAGGTCAGGAACGCCATGCTGCATGACGCCAGCACTTCGAGCAGGGCTCGGCCGAACAGTATGTCGCTGGGATGGACGGCCGGGATATTCAGCATCGGACGGTTCAGGGCGAGCGAATACGCCATGAAGCGGGAGACATACATGAACGACAGCGTCGGGATGAGGCCGGTCGCGAAGAACAGAAAGAGGCTGTCGCCATAAGGCGTCGCGCGCCCCAGCAGGTGATAGATGAAAAGCAGCATGAAAAGGTGAGTAAGCGGCCACAGGATCACGAGCCCGAAGCCAAGGCTGTGGTTGAAGAAGCGGGTGCGCATATCCCGCATCATGACGGCATACATCACGCCCCATTTGCGACGCAGCGCGACGGCGAACGTCTGGCCCGCCGTCTTCCTGCGCGTGCCGGCCAGCCCGCTCATGGAACCATCTCTCTCGAGGGTGAGCCGGCGACACGCAGCCCTGGGAACGGTTCGGCCGGGTCCGGCACCATTGTCGCCACGGCGTCGGACACGGCCTGGCCCGCCCTCTGCCTGGCCACAGGGTCGTCGACAAGCCTCAGCACGCCTTCGACCCAGCCGTTCAAGGTATTTGCGACTGCGACGACACCAGCTCCCATCCTTCGGCGATAGGGCGCCACATCCGAAACGATTGCGGCGGCCCCCATCCTGCGGCAATCGATGAATTTTGTATCGGCCCGGCAATCGTTGGCAAGCCCAGCCAACAATGGCACCAGCGCGATATCGCCTCCCCGATTGCGGCTGTATCGGCAGTAGTGCTCCCAATCCATCGGCGGCAGGATGGTCAGCCGGTCGGCCGCGACGGCCGCGCCCGACCAGCGGCGACGGTTCGCGCCGCGCGCGATGACTTCGAAATCGACGTGAGGTCGCAGGCGGCAGACCGCCTCCATGACCGGCACGATGAAGGCATGTTCGCGATGGTGGATGTTCGTGGCGTGATACACGATACGGATGCGGTCCGATTGCGGCAAACGCGTCATCGGCATGTGATCCGCGATGATCGGAGCGGGAGGAAGCACCGCGGGCACCTGCCCTGGGCGGGAAAGGGCTTTGGCGAGCGCCGGGGTCGACACCCATACCTGGTCGAGCGCCCGGTTCAGCCGTGGCAGCGGCAGGCATCCGAAATAGGAGAGATAGGCACGATAGCCCGGATCGGAGCCATGTTCGGCGACCAGGGCGGGGATGTCGTCGTCGACGAAATAGGCCACGCCGGCGAGCCGGTCGCGGTTTCGGTTCAGCCACCGGCATTGCGCCAGGCGAATATAGCGGCAGACGATGACGAACGTTCCTTCGGGTTCGACCGATCCCAGCGTGTCTTCATCGATGGAGCACAGCCGGTAAGGCATGGAGAGCAGCCGCAGCCGGGCGCGCAGATAATAGTCGACCGTGGCGTTCGGCCCCTTGCAAAGCACAAGGATACGCCGAACGGAGACTCCAGAAGGCGATGCCAGCGCACGGGGTCGCGGCGCCCAGCGGTACATCAGGCGTCCCGGCGGCCCGAGACCGGCGAGAGAGGTGTTTCCGGGGTCAATCAAGACGGGTTCTCACGACCGAAAGGATCGAAGCCAGCACGGCGAAGAGCGCCGCGCTGCCAAGCAGGACAAGGCCGATCCACAGGAAACGCTTCGGGTACTGCGCATCGTCCGGCGTGGTCGGAGCAAGAAACGGATCGAGATAAAGCAGCTTTTGCTGGCTGAGGTACTGAAGCTGTTCGAGCGTCTTGATCGATGCCGCGAGCCGGTCCTCCGCCAGCTTCTGTTCGAGTTCGATCTGCGAGAATTCCGTGGAACGCTCGGCAAGGTTCGTGCCAGCGGATGCCGTGCTGGCGATCTGGGATTTCAGGTCGTCTATCTGCTTCTGCTTGCTCTCGATCTCCCGTCTCATCACCTTCATCTGCGGCGCGGTTTCCGAAACCACGTCCAGGTTCGCGCTGTATTTGTTCTCGACGGCGATCTTCTCGCCTTGCAATTGGGTCAGCAGCGCCGAAAGCGAATTCGCGGCGCTGTCGACTGTCAGTATCCCGGCCTTGTTGCGCGCGGCCTGGAGCGCTTCCCGTGAGCGCGAAAGTTCCGCGGTGGCGAGTTGCACCTGTTCCTCTGCCGAGCCGGTCACGTCATGCCATATTCGCTCGTTCATGCTGTTGACGAGTTCTTCCGAGGCCTCGACGATCATGCTGGTCAGACGATGCGACTCTTCCGCGCTGAACGCCTTGACCTTGACGGTGACGATGCCGCTGGCCGGAGCGATGGCGGCGCTGGCCACATCCTCCCAATAGTCGAGCAGATCCTCGAACGTTGCGTCGGAGCGAAGCCGTGCATACCAGTCGATGTCTTTTCTGCCATAGATCTCATAAAGATCGATGGTTCGGTTCAAGTGATCGATGAGGCCGCGGCTGGTCACGTAGTTGGCGATGATCTGCGTGTCCTGGGCCACCAGCGCGGACGGGATGCCGCTGGCCTGCGCGAGTTTGTCATTCTCACGGACAGGCTCGGAGCTGCGCACCACGAAGCGTGTCTCGGACTGGTACTGATCGCTGGCGAGAAAACCAAAATAGAGGACTGAAACAGCGTTCGGCAGCAACAGGGCGACCGTCACGAGCATCGCAAACAGAGCCTGGAAGACCCGGTCTATGCGTCGAGGGCGCAGTCCGGCCGCCTCATAGAGCTTGCTGCGGCGCGAACGGGCGAAGCGGAGCTGGCGGGCCGCGACCGACAGGGCACCGGCGGCCGCCTGGCTGCGCTGCAAGGCGGACTGATTGCCGGAAGACTGGCCGTCGAGCGGTTCGGTCGTCATGATGCGCGCCTACCGGTTGAGCTTGTAGTACATCTCGATCGCGTCCTCGACGTCGTCGAAATAGAGCAGTCGGCCGTCGACGAGCACGAGGCCGCGCTGACAGAAGGATTTGATGATGCCCATCGAATGCGAGACCATGATGAGATCGGCGTTCGCGGACCGTCTTGCGAAAAGATCGTCGCAGCGCTGCTTGAAGCGGGCGTCGCCCACCGAGATCATCTCGTCCACGAGGTAGCAGTCGAACTCGATCGCCATCGACAGGCCGAAGGCCAGCCGGGCCGACATGCCGGACGAATAGTATTTCACCGGGGCGTCGAGATAGTCTCCGAGTTCGGCGAAGTCGCTGACGAAGTCGATGACCCCGCGCTCGTCCACGCCGTAGGCGCGTGACACGAATTTCAGATTCTCCCGGCCCGAGAGACCGGGATGGAAGGCTCCCCCGATGCCCATTGGCCATGAAACGCGAAATTGTCGCCGTATGTTGCCGGAGTTCGGCATCTCGATGCCCGAAATCAGGCGCAGCATCGTGGACTTTCCAGCGCCGTTGACACCCAGCACACCATAGGAATAGCCCGGCTCGAAAACGAACGAGACGCGATCGAGGACGACCTTCTTCTGAGCATCGGCCCTGTAGAATTTGGTGACGTTCGTGAGCTCGATCACGGCCGGTCAGCCTCCCCGCCATAACGGGGCGATTGCGGCGCCCATGCGTCGGCGGCGACTTCCTTGATCGATGCAAGGGCGTCCGACATAGCCGTCGCCGAGTTCAGATCCGGTTGTCATTGATGGACGCCCATAACAACGCGGCTATGCTCCAGGCCAGGGTGAGGCCGAGCAGGATCATGAGCGGCATGGCTACTCGCCTCGGATAGCGGGATTCCCCAGCCAGATCCGGTTGTACGAATACGGTGACGTAGACGGCCTTGCGGATGGCATCCGCCTGCGCCTGGACGAGATTGCGCCGCGCCGCGCCGTAGAGCTCGGACGCCAGGACGCGCTCGACTTCCAGTTCCGAGAAGCGACGAAGCGTGTTCGACAGGTTGCTGTCGGAGGTCTCGCTCGCGGCGAGCCGTGAGCGCAGATCCGAAATCTGGCCCTCCAGGGCAGCCTGCTTGCCGTGCAACTGCCGGGCAGCGGGAGAGTCCGTCGCTGCCTGCTGCTCCAACACGAAAAGCCGCGCGTCGGTATCCAGCTTTTCGGCCATAAGGCCCGTCAGGAGCGTGTTGGTCTCCCTGGCCTGGATTTGCGGATCCAGGATCGCCGTCTCGTTGCGCAGCGTGTTGAGTTCGTCGAGCACCTTTCGGTAGTCGGCATGGCGATCCGCGACTTCCTTGCCGGCGCGCTTGACATAATCGGCGCGTGCCCGCTCGGACAGTTCGTTGGCCAGGCGTTCGCTCTCGTGGATGATCGCGTCGGCGATGTTCTTCGCATCCTGCGGAGAAAAGGCCCGTACTTTCAGGGTTACGATCCCGGAAGGGCCATCTAGGTAGGTCAGCACCTGGTCGTCCCAGTAGTCCTCCAGTTCTTCCAGCGTATGGTCCGCGGGAAGGCGCGACAGATAGTCGATCTCGTTGCCGGAAAAGAGCTTGAGGAAGTCGATCTTTCCCGACAGGCGCCCGAGGATCTCGGTCGAATGGATGAAGCTGGTGACGACATACGCATCTTGCTTGAGTGGTTTGGTGCGCAACAGGGACGCGCTTTTCTTCACATCGTCGATGTCGCTGGCGCGCTCGTCCGTACCAAGCGTGCGGACGGCGAAGCGCGCCTCCGAGATGTATTGAGGCGTGGCGAGCCAGCCATAGTAGAAGCAGGCCAGAAGAAACGGCAGGACGACTCCTGCAAGGAATGTCCACCGCCCGATCCCGCGGTTACCTCTTCCGCCCGCCTGCGCGACGGTTAAGGGTGGAGGTTGCGTGAGTTCTCGGCTGGATCGCTCCCCATGCACCGGTGCCGGGGATGCGCTGTTCCTGGCGGTATCCGAAAGCCCGCTCTTTGCTTCGTCGAGCACACGGTCCGTGACGGTTGCCTGCGCCAAGATTCCGCCCCCGATCCCGCTTCAAGACGCCGTTCGAATGGAAGGCGTCGCCGTCTGGGAGTTCAGCGCCTGACGTGCGAAATGATAGACGATCAGGTCCGCCTCCAGAAGCGTTTCGGCCAGCGGTATCTCGCGTAACAAAGCGGCGGTCCGACCGACATTGAGATGCGCCTGGGGTTCGGCGATCGAATAGGGATCGATCCCCAGCAACTCCGCCATCGGCAAGGTGAAGGTCTCGGGACGGTCGCGCAGGCCGGTGATCGCGAAACGGGAAACGACGTCGAGCGCGGCGGCCACGGATCCGCGGTCCGGTTCCTCATCCGGCAGCACGGTGGTGAGTTGCCGGGTCAGCGGCATCCGCACCGTTCGCGCCGCCGCCTTGTTCAGCCGTCTGAGGGCGGAGCGCAAGGACCTGAGCGAACCGAGATCGACCCCGGCGAAATGCTCCGCCGCCGCGGCCAGGATCATATGGTCCCGCGGCCCGAAGGTAATTTCCGGCAGTTCCGAGAACCGTTTCAGGAAGTGCAGCCTTTCCGCCATTTCGAAATAGGGATCGGTCAACATGGCGACCGCCTCGAACCCCTGTTCGAGGAACCGCTCGAAGGCCCGGATGTTCAGGCGACCAGCGAGATAGATCGAATCGACGGCATTGAGGTGGAAGACCTGCAATGTCGTTTCGGCGCCGAAGCGCTCTATGCCGCTGATCGCATATTGAAACCTGGCTTCCAGAGAATGGTCGATCGCCGTGAAGGGCAAAAGTTGCAGGTCGAGCCGCACGATGCGCTTGCGCACGAATTCCTCGCGCCCGCGCCGGTAGACGAGGAGCCCGGATCGCGCGTCGCGGATTGTCAGGTCCGCTATTCCAGCCAGATTCCCGAAGGTATTCTCATCGAGCCTGAAGCCGACCAGGCCCGTGGCGTGGCGGCCGGACACCCTAACGGCATCCCGAAGTTCGAGGCAGTCGAGTTCAAGCGACGTGCCGTCGCCTTCCACGCGTATGCGCGGCGTGTCGGAGAAGCCGTCCGGCACCAGGTAGCCCTCAACCGTGTGGCCGGCATCATATTCGACGTTGAACAGCACGCGACAGCATTCCGACTCTATTTTCTTTTGGCGAAAAGAGAAAAACAGGGGCCGCCCGGATGCTTTTCATCGTCCTCGCCAATTTCGACCGAATTAAACCCAAGAATTCGGAGAAAATCCAGTATATCCTGCTTGTGCATCCAATAGTGACGGTCCATCGGCCCGCCGCAGAAGGAGGCATTGTGCGCGGTATTCTGGTAGCTTCGTTCGTAGAGCCGCAGATCGAGGGCGTGAGATGACCTCAAAACCTCGTTTCCGGTAAAGGGGCGCCGCCTGACATCGCCCTGCGGCATCGTCTCGGGCGTGAAGTAGTGGGTCCACAGGAACACCCGGTCCGTGCGGGCCGCGACCAGTTCCAGGAAGCGGACCGGATCCGTCATGTGATAGAGCACTCCGGAGGCGACGATCAGGTCGTATCGGTCCTCATGCTCCTCCAGCCATTTCATGACGTCGCCGAGGATGAAGTTTGCCCGATCGATATTCAAAATCTGATCGGTGACGAGACAGCGCAGAAAGCAGAGCCGGTTGGCTTCCACCGCATCGATCCTGCGCGGGCGATGCCGGTTCAGCATGTAGGTGTGCATTCCCTCCAGCGGCCCGATCTCGAGAATTGCCCTGTCGGTCAGATCGCCGGCCTGTTCTATCGCCCAGGCGATCCGGGGATCGGCATAGAGCGCGAGATGTCCCGCGGCGAGGGACAGTTCCTGCGGAAAACTACTCGTCCAGCCCGGCACCAGGTCGACGGCGTTCTGATGATGCGGCACCCGGTTGTCGAACTGCTCGAATTTTTCGCGAGCGCGGGCCTTGTTCGGCTTCTTGTCCGGCTGCGCCAACTGGCGCACCAATGAGGAGAGATCCATCTACCACCTGCTCGCACGTCGAACCGCCAATGACCGGGTTCTTTCAGTTCGTCCGGATGCCACCGTCCAGACGATTACACTTATATTGCACGTATTTGTTGTCAGTCGCCGTGATTTGGCCAGAACCTCTTTTCGTATTGCTTCCGGATATTGACTGTTCATATGCCCGGCTGCCTGTTGCGCAAGTGTCGCGCCTCCGATCACAGTAGCGTGCGCAGATAACTGCCATATGCGCTGTTACCGAACTTGGTGACGCTGCGGCTGAGTTTGTCGGCGTCGATGAACTTCATCTTGAAGGCTATCTCCTCCAGGCAGGATATTTTCACGCCCTGCCGGTTCTCGAGTGTGGCAACGAACTGTCCGGCATTAAGCAGACCGTCGGGCGTCCCCGTGTCGAACCAGGCATAGCCCCGCCCGAGGCGCTCCGCCGAAAGCATGCCTCGGTCGAGATAGACTTTGTTCAGATCCGTTATTTCGAGTTCGCCCCGCCGGGAGGGCTTGAGATCGGCTGCGATATCGACGACCCGATGGTCGTAAAGGTACAGTCCCGTTACCGCCCAGTTCGATTTCGGCTGCGGGGGCTTTTCCACGATATCGACGATCGCGTCATGTTCGTCGAATTCGACGACGCCATACTGTTTCGGATCGCTGACGTGGTAGGTGAATATCGTTGCGCCGGCATGGTCGGCTACGGCCTGGTGAAGCAGTTCAGGAAGGCCGTGGCCGTAAAAGATGTTGTCGCCTAGAACCAGGGCCGAGGAGTCGCCGCAGACGAAGTCGGCGCCGATCCTGTAGGCCTGGGCCAGGCCCTCCGGCTTGGGCTGAACCGCATAGGCGAGGGACAGTCCCCATTGCGAACCGTCTCCGAGGAGGCGCTGATAGTTCGCGGCATCCTCCGGACTGGTGATGACGAGAATGTCCCTGATGCCGGCAAGCATCAGGGTGCTCAGCGGGTAGTAGACCATTGGCTTGTCGTAGATCGGCAGCAACTGCTTGGAAGTCGCCATCGTGATCGGATGAAGCCGTGTGCCGTTGCCGCCTGCCAGTATGATGCCTTTCATGGCGTGAACCCGCTCGCCCCTTCGACATTTCCGGATACCGACAGGAGCCGTTCGACCACGGTTGCGATCGCGTTCCGCCACGAGGGCAGCCGCACGCCGTGGATTTCGGCCAGCCGGGTGCAGTCGAGCCTGGAATTGGCCGGCCGCCTGGCCGGTGTCGGGTATTGGCTGCTAGGGATGCGCTCGACGGTTGCGAACGGTCCGCCGACGCGCTGTGATGCTTTCAGAACTTCTTCCGCCAGGTCCGCCCAACTTGCCGCGCCCTGGCCTGCCATGTGAAAGGTCCCGCGCAGGGTGCGATCGGCGCTGAGAAGAAGATTGCGCGCGACTGCGAGGATCCCGTCGGCAAGGTCGAGAGCCGATGTCGGATTGCCGGTCTGGTCGGCGACCACGGAAAGACGACCGCGCGATTGCGCGGCCGTAAGCATCGTCCTGACGAAGTTCCTTCCAAACGGACTGTAGATCCAGGCGCTCCTCAGGATTGCGCAATTGTCGGTCGCGCTCGAGATGGCCTCCTCGCCGCGTTGTTTCGTCTGCCCGTATACGCAAACGGGCGCCGGCGGGTCGCTCTCGATGTACGCTCCCGCCTTGGTTCCATCGAAGACGTAGTCCGTCGAGAGGTGAATGACGGGCACGTTCAGCACTGCCGCCGTTCTGCCGACTTCTCCCGGTGCCACGGCGTTCACGGCCTCTGCGAACTGCACTTCCTTCTCGGCCAGATCGACTGCCGTGTAGGCGGCGCAGGAGACGATGACATCGGGCCGGACGGCGCGCAGGGCGCCGAGGATGCTTTGCGGTTGCGCAAGGTCGAGTTCGGGCCGGCCCACAAGGATGACTTCGAAATCCGCATGGCGGCTTGCGCGCTCCTGCAGCGAACGGGCAACCTGTCCCGCGCGCCCGGTCACCGCCATCCGCCAGCGCGGAATGATCACGCACCGACTCCGGCCAGCATTCCCGTGGGTGCGGGTTGGCGGGGCGGAATGTCGACGCGTTGGCTTTGCCATAGCGGGGCCCACCACCATTTGTTCTTCAAGTACCAGAGCACCGTTTTCTCGATGCCGCTGTCGAAGTCCTCGGCTGCCCGCCAGCCGAGTTCTTCTTCCAGTCGGGTGGCGTCGATTGCATAGCGCTGGTCATGGCCGGGACGGTCGGCGACATGGCGGATCAAATGCTCATGCGGAGCCTGGTGCGGCCGGAAGGCATCGAGCAGACGGCAGATGCGGCGCACGACATCGATATTGCGCCGCTCGTTTCGCCCGCCGATGTTATAGGTTTCGCCGATCCGTCCGCGATCCGCGATGGCTTCCAGCGCGCTTACGTGATCGTCCACATAGAGCCAATCGCGCACCTGCAGGCCGTTGCCGTAGACGGGAAGCGCCTTGCCCTCCAGCGCGTTGAGAATGGTAAGCGGGATGAGTTTTTCCGGAAAGTGATAGGGGCCGTAATTGTTCGAGCAATTGGAGACGATCACCGGAAGGCTATAGGTGTGCGCCCACGCCTTGGCGAAATGGTCGGAAGCCGCCTTGGAAGCCGAGTAGGGCGAACTCGGCTTGTAGGACGAGGTCTCCGAGAACAGTCCGTCGCTGCCGAGCGAGCCGTAGACTTCGTCGGTCGACACATGAAGGAAGCGGAAAAGGCTGCGCTCGCGCCACGACAAGGATTCCCAGTACCAGCGCGCGCCTTCGAGCATGGCATAGGTGCCGATCACATTCGTTTCGATAAATTGGCGCGAATTGGCGATCGACCGGTCGACATGGCTTTCCGCAGCCAGATGGATGACCCGATCCGGGCGGAAGTTGGCGAAAGCGTCGGCAATCGCGACGTTGTCGGCAATGTCGGCTTTCAGGAACTGATAATTCGGCTTTCCCTCGACGTCGCGAAGCGCGCCAGGCGAAGCGGCGTAGGTCAACTTGTCGATATTCAGCACCTGATAGCCGCGATCCAGCACCAGACGCCGTACAAGTGCCGAGCCTATGAAGCCGGCACCACCGGTAATCAATACACGCATACCCCACCGCCCCGTCGGGATCCCGCGCCGCCATCATGGTGGGTGACGATCGCTTGAACCCATTTCCCAGGGTAATCTTTAGAATACTTTGTTGGTGTTGCGCAATATGGGTAATCGCAAGTCTTTTTCGGATAGCGTCGTGGAGGCGGCTTCCGGCGGCCAAGCAATGTCAAGATCGGGGTCGTTCCACAACAATCCCGCGTCATGCTGGGGACTGTAGTGATCGGTGACCATATAGCTGATCAACGTATTTGGGCGAAGTGTACAGAAGCCGTGAGCGAAGCCTGCTGGTATCCAAAGCTGATGCCCGTTTTCGGCGCTGAGTTCGACTGCAACATGCCGGCCGAAGCTGGGCGATCCGCTTCGGATGTCGACCGCCACATCGAGCAGTTGTCCGGCGAGACAGCGGACAAGCTTTCCCTGAGCCTTCGGCGGGCGTTGGTAATGCAGGCCGCGTATTGTGCCGGTGTTGGCGGAAAGGGACTGGTTCACCTGCACGAACTCGTGATCGCCGAAGAATTCGGTGGCCAGATCCTTGCGATAGGTTTCCATGAAGTAGCCGCGGCTGTCGCCGATCGGCTCGGGAACGATCAGGACAACGTCGGATATGGCGCATCGCGAAAACCGCATTCTGTGCTCCTCAGCGATTTCGGCAGCATCTTCACCCTTTCGTCTCAGGGCTGGCTGACCGAAAGAAAGATGTTGTATCGGTTCGGATCTTCATGTTCAGCCAGGACTTGAAGCCGGATCGAGCCGGATTCGTGATCGCCGTCCATCATTTCCTTCAGGTCCGGCGCAAGCGCTTCCGGCAACTCGTAGCCATAGCTCCGCAGGATCGACCGGACGGCTCTCTCTATGAGCGCGACCGCCTTATCCTTGCTCGCGGGGTCGAGCGCGTTGAGCTTGAAACGAACTCGCGGAACTTCGGTCGGCCCGACATCGGCCTGGCGAACCGTGGTGAAAATCGTCGTGGCTATCGCCTTGTCCGGAGGACTGATGCGCAACAACAGCGGCGGGCATTCAAGCCGTTCCCCAGTTCGCACATGGAGGCTTATCGGCTGGACCAGCCGGAATGCCGCCAGCCGGGCGCACAGTTCCTCGAACACCGGCGGGATGCTCGAGGGCAGGTCCGTCTCCGGCGATACGTAGAGTGCCGCCTGTCGCGCTTTTGCAGGGGTCAACACGGTTACCGCCATGAACAAGCCGGCCAACACGAACCATAGGCCGTTGACGCGTGTGACCGGTGCACGAAGACCCCACGTGCGAACCGGGATTCCTCTATCTCGCCGGGGCGCTGTCAGACTGCCATCTCCAATCCAGCCGAAGGACTGGCCATCACGACGCATTGATAATCCACCGGTTAAAGTACCGGCATGAAGCCGGGCAATCTGTTGTGGTATGTGCGCTGGATGGCCCCAGTCCCGCCGATGATGCGGCCCTTCATGAGATAGATGCAATCCGCATTGTTCATGGCAGTCAAATAAAAATTCGATTTTTTGAAAATATATAGAGCAAACCGATCCGGTTTCTTGTTAGGGTAGAGTCGGGTGGTTGGGTTTGGTTGTTCATTGTTGCCGTATTGCGCGGCCTTGTACCGTCGTCTCCTGCCCATGCTTGTATATTCGCCGTGCCAGCGGCAGAAATTGCATGGACGTGCCTGATGAGTGCTGAGATCATTGGTTATGCGTGCTTGGCGCCGGGAGCGGATAGTCCGCGAGAACTCTTCCAGTTGCTAAAGGACGAGCGCTGCGTCGTTACTGAGGTGCCGCGCGATAGATGGGACCAGTCCCGCTACTGGCATCCCGAGCCGGGAACCCTGGGGAAGACCTATTCCTTCGCCGCAGGCGTGATCGACGATCCCTATGCTTTCGATCACGTTGTGTTCGGATTGTCGCGCCGCGAGGCCAGCGCGCTTGATCCTCAGCAACGGCTGGCGCTCAATCTCACCTGGCGGGCGCTGGAAGACGCGAACATCGATCCGGGAGCGCTGCGTCGGCGCGCCGTCGGCGTCTATATCGGCGCCTCGGGCCTCGACCATGCCAACCTCATCGTCGAGGATCTCGCCTCCGGAAATCCCTATTTCATGAGCGGCAACACGCTTTCAGTGGTATCGAACCGGATTTCGCACGTCTTCGATCTTTCCGGCCCGAGCATGACCATCGACACGGCCTGCTCATCATCGCTGGTGGCGCTGGACCAGGCGGTCAAGGCGATCGAGTCGGGAGCGATCGACACGGCGATCGTCGGCGGCGTCAACCTCTTGACCCATCCGCTTCCCTTCATCGGTTTCGCTCAGGCCCGGATGCTGTCGCCGGAGGGTTTGTGCCGCGCCTATGACGACTCCGGTGCCGGTTATGTGCGCGCCGAAGGCGGCGCGGTCATGATCCTGAGACGTTCGGACGTGGCGGCTTGCGAGGGCGACCGAAGTCACGCGACGGTCGTCGCGTCCGCCACCAACGCGGCGGGCCGAACCAACGGCATCTCGCTTCCGTCTCCCCAGGCACAAGCCGAGCTTCTCGCCGGCATCTACAGAGAGGGCGGGGTCGACCCTTCGCGCCTGGTTTTCGTGGAGGGCCACGGCACGGGCACGCGTGTTGGCGACCCCTCCGAACTTTGGTCGATCGGAACCGTGATCGGCCGGAATCGGAGCGCGCCTGTCCCGATCGGCTCGATCAAGACCAATATCGGCCATACCGAGCCGGCCTCCGGGATATTCGGGCTGCTGAAGGCTGTGCTTTCCCTGGAGCATGGCTTCTTTCCGGCTTCCCTGCATTTTGAAACGCCGAACCGCGATATTGATCTGCAGGAAATGAACATCCATGTCGCAAGCAAGGGCCTGAAATTGCTGTCCGGCGGCAAGCGGCGCTTTGCCGGGGTGAATTCCTTCGGCTTCGGTGGAACCAACGCGCATGTCGTGGTTGCTGACCCGCCAAAAGCCGAAACAGCCGGCGCCGACCTGTCTACGGCGAAGGCCTTCATGGTCAGTGCCCATTCGGAGGCCGCTCTCAAGGCTCTGGTCGCCGACTATCGGCGGCGACTCGACGGCGTCGGCGCCGTTGCCGACAAGCTTGTCCGGTCGACTGGACACAACCGGGCCAGGCTAGGGCATCGCTTCGTGGTTGTGCCGCCGACGTTGCCGGGCGTCAGCTCAGCCATCACCGCCTTTCTCGATGGCGAACGGAGCGGGCTTTTTCAGGTCGGCCGCGCTGCGGGCGGCGGCAAACTGGCATTCGCGTTCGCCGGCAACGGGTCGCAATGGGCGGGCATGGGCATCGACGCCTATCGCAACGATCGTCATTTCAAGAACCGGTTCGACGAGATCGCGGCACTGTTCCGCCTGCATTCGCAGGTCGAGCTCGTGGAACTGCTCTTCGACGAGCATCTCGAGCCCAGGCTTGCCGATACGCGCATCGCACAGCCGCTGCTTTTCGCCGTCCAGGCTGCTTTGTCCGATTGTCTCCACCTGCGCGGACTGGTGCCGTCTGCCGTCTTCGGCCATTCCGTCGGCGAAGTTGCCGCGGCCTATGCGGCCGGGGCACTTTCGCTGAGCGATGCTGTGCGGGTGATTGCGATACGTGCCCTGCACCAGCATCACACCGCCGGGTGGGGGAAAATGGCGGCCGCGATGATGTCGCCAGACGCCGCCTGGCGTCTGATGGAGAAGGAAGGTCTTACCGATCTGCATGTGGCAGCCTTCAACGCGCCCGAATCCATCACGGTTTGCGGCCCGTCAGAGGAAATCGAGCGATTTGTAGTCGCCGCCAGCGCTGGCCGCCGCGCGGTGACGCTTCTCGATATCGACTATCCGTTCCACCATCCCATGATCGAGCCTCACAGGGATGGTTTCCTTGCCGATCTACCCGATCTGGCTCCCGAAACGACGCACACGCCGTTCATTTCGTCGGTGACGGGAGAGATCATCTCGGGCGGAGAATTGCAGGCCGCCTATTGGTGGCGGAATCTTCGCGAGCCGGTGCTTTTCGCGAAGGCCGCCGCTGCCGCTTTCGAACTTGGATGCACCACCGTACTGGAGATCGGCCCTCGACCGGTCCTCAAGAACTACCTCGTCGACGCGACGCGGGCTGCGGGCAAGGGAAGCGTGCTTTCTACCCTTTCCAGAACGAAGCCTGGAGGCGCCGCGAATCCGTTGGATGCCATCTTTGCCGGCGTGCTCGCGCAAGGCGGCGAAGTGGATCGGTGCAAGGTGTTCGCGCCCCGCGTTGCTGCCGTCGCCCATCCGCCGCTGCCCTTCGATGAATCGAGCCCGAAACTCGTCAAGACGTCGGATGCGATCAATCTCTACGGCAGGGAACAGCCGGCAAGCCGGTTGTGCGGATGGCGCCTGGATCCTGCGGGCACCGCCTGGAAGAACCATCTCGACGCGAATCTCTTTCCCGATCTCGCGGAACACAAGGTGGAAGGCAAATCCATCCTCCCGGCAACCGGGTTCCTGGAAATCGCGGTCGCCGTTGCACAGGAATATTTTCAGGTGGAGCGGGTGGAGGTCTCCAATCTGGAACTCCTGCGCCCGCTGGAACTCAAGCATGGTGCGGTAACGGAAATGTCGACGGTGATATCGCCGGAGACTGGTGATATCGAAATCCGTTCGCGCGCGCGGCTGGAGGAGGAGACCTGGACGGTCAACGCCCGGGCGCGCTGCCGGCCGGCAGATGGTTTCTCCGCCTTCGACGAACCGGATTTCGATCTCGGCGATTCATCTGTCGCCATACCGGCGGAGAGGGTCTACGAAGTTGCCTCCCATTTCGGCTTCGGCTACGGGCCGAAATTACGACTGGTCGATGAAGCGAATGCCTTCGGCAACGACCGCATCGCGGTGACGTTGAAGGCGCCTGCGCGACCGACCAATCCCTATATCGGCTATGCCGTGAACCCGATGTCAGCCGATGCGGCCTTGCACGGCCTTGTCGCCATGTTCGATCGTTTCGGCGAAGCTTCTTCCGACACGCCCTTCATTCCCGTGCGGATCGGCAGGATCGAGGTCAAGGAGAGCGGCGTGGAGGTGAGCGGCGCCCGTGTCCGCATCGGGTCGGTCAGTCCTCATTCGATCAAGGCCGACATCGCGCTGCTGGGTGCAGGTGGCGGCGTCGTCGCCCGGCTGACCGATATCCGCCTCCGCCGTGGCGCGCTCAGGCAGAGAGCAACGCTGGAGGCGGCAAGCTATCATCACGAGACGGTTCCGCACTTTCCTTCATTCGCGACGGAGAACTCGCCGGCGATTCTTGGCGCCGCCAAGTCATGGATGGAAGGGCTTGGCGACCGGGAACAGGACCCGGCCACACTTCTGCTGGGGGCCGCGGCCTACCGGGTCGCCTTCGACGTCGCCGAAGCCGTTTGCGACCACACCCGCACCGTGACCGCCATTCGCCTGGCGGAAGATGACGGGCGCTCTCTCTTCAGGAGGCTTTGTCTGCAGCACCTTTCCGCCGCCGGTATTGCCGAGGAGACTTCCAGCGGCTGGAAACTGGTGGCCGACTGCACCATCCCTTCCTTCGCGGAACTGTTCGAACTGATCTACCGCGATGACAGCGAGCGTGTCGTCGAGGCAATAGCACTGAACGATGCACGGCAGTTCGGCCTGGGTTCCGACGACGGGCCGGATTCACCCGCCCATGCCGCAACCGTTGGCGAGGCGACCATCGAGCATCTGGCGATGCACGCGGCATCGGCCCGAGCGGCAATCGACATCGTCGAAGCGGGCGTGCGGGCATCGATCGCCGCTACAGTAGCACCGACAATCGTCGAATTCGGCTTCACCTCCGCGGCCCTGTCGCGTCGGCTGATCGACTTGGCCCAGGCGCGGAATGGGCGTTATGTCCTGATCGAGGACCGGGAAGCCATCAGGAATGTCGCGCGCTATCAGTTCGCCGCATCGGTGAACGTGGAAATCATCGGTAGCGATTCCTTCGATGCCTCCCGGCGCTCGGAACTCGTGGTCAGCGCCAGCGGCGAATTGCATGCGCATCTTCTTGAAGAGGCGGCAGCCGGGTTCCTTCTGCGGCGCTTGATCGCCTCCGGCGGCACGTTCATCGGTGCCTTCCAGGCACCTTCGGCGCAGAACGACATCATGAACGGCCAGCGCAAGGGCTGGCTTTCACAGGAGCCTTCCGGCCGCGTCGCTGGCCGATTGGCCAACGAAAGGAAGTGGCTCCGCACGCTTGAGGATCTCGGTGTTCGCAAACTGGCCGTTCGACGCACAGGTGCGGGTTGCACGGACATCGTCGTGGCCATCGGCGGTTCGGGCGATGCCGCCACTTCGGGGCAGAGGCACTCATCCGACGAGGAGGGGCCAGCCGCCACGGAGGCGTCAGGCTCACAGCGCCTGGTTTGGCTGCCCGCCGTAACCGATATCGCCGCCGGATTGAACGACGTCCTCGACCATGCGGCAAGGGCGCAAGCGGTTCTCGTCTATGACGCTGGACCGCCTCTCGTACCGGATGGCCCGCGACATCTTCAGGACTGCGTTTTGCAACTGTCCGCAATCGCGATGAGGCTGAACGCCATAGCGGAGGAAGGCGCGCGGGCACCATGCGTCGTTGTGCTCCTGGACGGCGGCGCCCCGACGGCTGTTGGATCACCTGGTGAACGTGCGGTTTCGGCCGCGCATGCCGGTCTCTGGACGTTCCTGCGCGCCCTGCGCAACGAATATGCCGAACTGCGCGTCCTCAGCGTGGATGCGAATGGGCTAGACCGGCGGGGCGCGTCGTTCCTTAGGCGTCTCGACCACTGTATCGACACGAGCGGCTGCGTGGAATGGATCATGTCGGCGAGGGACGAGTGCGGTGTTGCCGAACTGCGCGTCGTGCCTGGACCACAACCGGCGTCCGAAGCTCTGACGAGCAGTTTCGAAGCCGCGACACTTGCTCATGATGCCAACACCTCGATCGTCGGCCTCGGCTGGAGCGCCTGCGAGCGGCCGCGTCCTGGCCGACGGCAGGTGCTTATCGAGGTGGCCGCCACCGGTCTCAATTTTCGTGACGTGATGTGGGCCATGGGGCTGCTGCCCGAAGAGGCGCTCGAGGACGGATTCGCCGGCGCGACGATCGGCATGGAGTGTTCGGGCAGCGTGGTCGGCGTGGGAGAGGACGTTCGCGCGATCGTTCCCGGCGATCGGGTGATGGCGTTCGCGCCCGCCGCGTTCTCCACGCACGTCGCGGTGGATGAAAAAGCCGTTGTTAAACTGCCCGACGCGATTGCGTTTGCCGCCGGCGCGACTGTGCCGGTTGCCTTCCTGACCGCACAATATGCGCTTGGCGAACTGGCCCGGGTGCAGCCAGGCGAATCCGTGCTGATCCACGGCGGCGCAGGCGGTGTCGGGCTGGCTGCGTTGCAGATCGCGCGGCAAAGCGGCGCGCGCGTCTTCGCCACGGCCGGAACGGAGGAGAAGCGCGCGCTGCTTCGCCTGCTCGGCGCAGAACGGGTCTTCGATTCGCGCTCTCTGGCATTTGCCCGCGAAGTCATGGATGCCACGAACGGCGAAGGGGTCGATGTCGTCCTCAATTCGCTGTTCGCAGACGCCATGGAACTCTCCATAGGCGTGCTGCGGCCCTTCGGCCGTTTTCTCGAACTCGGCAAGCGGGATTACTACTTCGATCGCAAGATCGGTCTCAGGCCGTTCCGTCGCAATATCAGCTATCACGGCATCGATGCGGATCAATTGCTGCTGGCCGATGCGAGGCGGACACGGCGCCTGATGAAGAGCCTTTCCGATCAATTCTCGACCGGCAAGCTCCATCCGCTTCCTCATCGGGTGTT
Organism: uncultured Mesorhizobium sp.; assembly: GCA_964490065.1. Classification (GTDB taxonomy): domain Bacteria; phylum Pseudomonadota; class Alphaproteobacteria; order Rhizobiales; family Rhizobiaceae; genus Mesorhizobium. The sequence goes on from CAZBBT010000022.1 coordinate 22,197, forward strand.
CGGTGCGGACGAGATCAAATCGGCCTTCCGGCTGATGCAGGGTTCCGGCCATATCGGCAAGATCGTGGTTACGCCGCCGCGCCCGCGAATCGATGCGGTCCGCCGCCCGGTGCCTGCTGCGCTGAAGATGGATCCGGAAGGCGTCCATCTCGTCGTCGGCGGTATCGGCGGCTTCGGATTGGAGGCGGCGGACTGGCTGGTGGAACGCGGCGCGCGCCGAATAGCGCTTTGCTCGCGGCGCGGCGTGCCCGATGATGCGACCTCACGGCGCATGAACCGCTGGAAGGCGAGGGGGGTCGAAACCGTCGTTCTGGCCTGCGATGCCAGGTCGCGCGCCGATGTGGAAAAGATGCTGACCCTCCTGCGCGCCGCGGGACCGCTCAAGACGATCATCCATGCCGCCATGGTTCTGGACGACGCGCTTTTGCCCAGCCTGTCGCCAGAGCGGAACCAGCCTGTGATCGAGACGAAGGCGCTTGCGGCCGAGCATCTCGATGCGCTGACCGAGGCCGATGAGTTGGACAATTTCATCCTGTTTTCGTCCGTGACCACGATGGTCGGCAATGTCGGACAGGCGAATTATGTCGCGGCGAACGGCTACCTCGAAGGACTGGCCCGGCGCCGACGCCTTGCCGGCAAGCCGGCGCTCGCGATCGGCTTCGGGCCGATCTCGGATGTCGGGGTTCTCGCCAGCCAGACGGATTTGCGCGAGAGGCTCGCTCAACGGATAGGCCATACCGGCATGACCGCCAGAGACGCGCTGCGGCAGGTCGAGGCCTATATCGCCGCCGACACGGGATGCGTCGACGCTGCCAGCGTGGTCATTGCCAATCTGGATTGGACAGCCGTTTCCAGGCTTGCGGTGACGAAGTCCTCGCTGTTCGATCCGGTTGCGCGAATGCAGCACAATGCGCATGAAGGCGCCACGCTGGGGCATGGCGATCTCGGTCGTCTCCTTGCCGATAAGTCGCCCGGGGAATGCGAGGCCATCCTTTTCGGAATCGTGGCCGAGGAACTCGCGACCGCCCTCCAGATCCCGGCGAGCAGCATCTCATCGGGCATGAGTCTCAGGGATGTCGGCCTGGACAGCCTCATGGCCCTGGAGCTTGCGATGAGCCTGGAAAAGCGCATCGGCATGGAGGTTCAGATCAGCGGCCTTTCGGAGACCGCCACGATCGGAACGCTGGTGGGCAGGCTGCTGTCGAAGGTGGGCCGATCGGAAACTACGAAGGAACCGGCGGGAGGAGAGGCGTTCGAGGCTCTGGCGGCAAGGCATTCGGCCGCCTGACCCGGTTGAGCGGTGCGCGACGCATGGTTGATTGAGATGGTTCAGGACGACAAGGGCGATGACCTGTCTGCGCGATCGAGGGCGCTCGATTTCATGCGCCACCAGATTGCCAGGCGGGGACAGGAGGAAGAACCGGTCCTCATGGCACCGGCACCGCGGCGAAAGCACAGGGATGCTTTCGCCGAGCTCCCCGAATACCGGAAGATCGAGGCGCATCGTCTCGTCGGTGAGAAACTCGACATCCGCGATCCCTTTTACCGACCTCACACAGGCGCTGCCGGGCCGACGGCATTCATAGACGGTCGCGAAGTGCTGAACTTCGCCTCCTACAACTATCTCGGGCTCAACGGCCATCCGGAAGTGATCGCGCAAGCCAAAGCGGCACTCGATCGGTACGCCGTTTCGGCCTCGGCGAGCCGGATGGTCGGCGGCGAGCGGCCCGTCCATCTGGAGTTGGAGGAGCGGATCGCCGGCCTCTACGGCACGCAAGCAGCACTTGTCTTCGTCAGCGGCTACCTCACCAACGTCGCTGTCATAAGCTGCCTCGTCGGCCCGGAGGACCTCGTGGTCCACGACGAGTTCATCCACAACAGCGCATTTGCCGGCATGAAGCTTTCCGGCGCGACGCGGCGGTTTTTCAGGCACAACGATCTGGCCGACCTTCGCCGCATTCTCGAGACGGCAGGCCGGAGCGCCCGACGCGTCCTGGTGGTGGTCGAAGGCCTCTATTCGATGGACGGCGATCTGTGCGACCTGGCGGGGCTCGTGGCGCTGCGCGAGGAATTCGGATTCTGGCTCATGGTCGACGAGGCGCATGCGCTGGGCGTTCTCGGCGCGCGGGGTCACGGCTCGGCGGAGCATCATGGCTGCAGGCCCGACGATGTGGACATCTGGATGGGGACGCTGTCCAAGACGTCGTCTTCCTGCGGCGGCTACATCGCCGGCAGCAGCGCCCTGGTTGCGATCCTCAAGGCCTATGCCGGCGGCTTCGTCTACAGCGCCGGCCTTCCGCCGGTTCTGGCAGCCGCCGCGGCCACCAGCCTGGGTCTCATGCAGGCCGACCCGGCACGGACCCGTCGCCTGAAGGAGAACGGCCGGTTCTTCCTCGACGCGGCCGGCAAGGCCGGGCTGAAGACCGGCCTCAGCGAGGGCTATTCCGTGGTTCCGGTCATGGTCGGCGATTCCGTCAAGGCGGCCAAGCTGTCCGACCTGTTGCTGGAAAACGATATCAACGTCCTTCCGATCATCTATCCGGCGGTGCCCGAAGGCCTCGCACGTTTGCGTTTTTTCATCACCAGCGAACACACGCCGGAACAACTTGCGACAGCGGTGAGGGTTACCGCGGCCTGCCTGAAGCAGGCCGATGGGTTTGGCGTGAACATGATCGACATCAATGTCATTGCCGGACAGTTGGGCTGACCGGAACGGCCTTGGGGGAGGCGATCCGCATGCAGGGGGCAGGGGTGGCAGACGAACCGGCGACGCGGCGGAACGGTCAGGACGCACGGACGGCAGCCGGTAGCCGTGCCGGTCGCAAATGATGCTTTTCGCAAGCTTTCCTGCTTTCGTCGTTGCGCTCGGCATCGGGATCAACGCACTTTCCTTGTATGTCGGCCTGAGACGCTGGATTGGCTTTGTTCCCGCGAACGGAACGCCGAAGGCGCAGGTGGCCGTGGTCCTCCCTTTGACCGGAGCGGCATCGCTGCCCTTGCTCCTCGACCGCTTGGCACGGCAGACCTTGTTGCCGGCGCGCCTGGTCGTTGCCGTCGAGGCGGCCGAAGATCCGGCCCATGGCGCGGCAATGGAGCTTCGTTCCCGGGCGCCGTTTCCGGTAGAAGTGGTCGTTGCCGGACCGGCTCTGGATCAGGCGCAGAAATGCCGCAATCAGCAGGCGGCGCTGGAACACCTTTTCTCCTCAGACGGGATCATCGTCCTCATGGATGGCGACATCGATCCCGCACCGGACTGGCTGGCGGCGCTGGTCGAACCGGTCACGGCCGGCCATTTCGACATGATCAGCGGGCATCGCTGGCAACAGGTGGCCTCGCCCCGCCTCGGCGCTCATCTGGTGACCGCCATCGACCGGGCCGCGACCATCCTGCCGAGACTGGAATTCGGCGCGCTGCGCACCGTATGGGGCGGAAGCACCGCGATTTCGGCCGCGGCTGCCCGCCGCATCGACCTTCGCACGGCACTGGAGCGCACGCTGTCCGATGACCTCTCCATTGCGGCAGTTGCGGTAGAATCGGGTCTGCGCTTTACCACCCGTGGCGCTCTCCTGGTGGCTTCGCCCAACGACCAATCGCTGCTTTCCGCCTGGAATTTCGCCCGGCGGCAGTACCAGATCGCCCATCTCTACCGGCCGGCGCTGTGGTGGCTCGCCGTGGCCACAATCAGCCTGCGCCTTGTGGCATGGGGAGCCGCGATCGCCCTGGCATCGGGAGGGCATTGGTGGGGCATCATTGTACTCGGCGCGCTCGGCCTCGCCAAACAGGCGACCGTGATAGTGATCGGCTGTCAGGCAAGGCTTCCCGATCCTTTTCCAGTGGTCTCGGTTCAACTGGCGCTCGGGCTCCTGCAACCCGTCGTGGATATTTTCCACTGGACTGTGGTCGTGGCATCCGCCTCGACCCGTACCATCCGCTGGGGGCATGTCACCTACGACGTCCGAGCATCCGACGACATCCGCGTGAGGGAGAGACGGCAATTTATCGCGTGATCCGATTCCTGGCCGGTTCGTTCGGGCGCGTTCCCTTCGTGGCGCGTCTCGCTGGCTCCATGGTCGGAGATCCGTTCGCGCTGATCGGCGAGACGCCGTTCCGGCGCGAGCAGGTCGCATACCAACTTCCGTTCCGACGGCTGGCGATGGTCAACGACCAGCGGTCGGTGGAAACCGTCATGCTGGATCGCGAGGGGCAGTTCCCGAAGAGCGCGATCCTCTACGATCTGTTGCAGCCACTCATCGGCGAAGGCGTGTTTGCCCAACCCGGCGGCGATCCGGTGAAGGCGGCGCGAAGGCTGGTCGCCAGGGCGCTCGCCTCGGTCAGCAACGAGAGGATCGAATCCGTCACGACGGAACTGACGCTCGACTACATGCGGCGCTGGCTGGCGCTGCCCGGCAGGCTTCCCGCCGTAACCGAACTCTCGCGCCTGACGGTGGATGTGGTTTCGGAATGCACGATGGGCACCCGCTTCACCGAGGCGGAATCCCGCTGCTTCGCGGAACTGTTCTCGCAATATCATCGGCGGGCGCGGCCGTTTTCGCTGCTGCTGGCGCGCAACGATGTGCCCACAAGGGCGCGCATCCGCGGCGAACTCGGGCTCGTGAAGATCGGTAAGGCCATGCGGCAGATGATCCGCGACCGATTTCTGCCCGGACCGCCCGACGAGGCACAATTCCGGCGTGCGCCCTTTCTGCGTGCCCTGGCTGAAGACGGCCGCCTTGTGGGAGAAAGCCTCGACGGCGCGCTCGACGAAATCGCCGTGCTGCTGCTGGCCGGACATGAGACGACGGCTTCGACGCTGTGCTGGCTTTGCCACGAACTCGCCAGCAGGCCGGGGTTGCAGGATGAGGCCGCCGTGGTCGTGGCGGGCGAAAGCGCGGGACAGGAAGGAATGGCGCGATGGCAGGCCGGGGAGGTGATCGATGCCCTCACCAGCGAGACGTTGCGGCTCTATCCGCCGATCGGCTTCTTCCTCAGGGAGAACCGGCAGCCGCTGGATCTCGACATCACGCATCTACCGCCCGGCAGTTTCGTGATGGTGTCGCCGCGCGCCCTTCATCGCCATGAAGAGCACTGGCCTTCACCGCATGAGTTCCTGCCGCAGCGCTGGCTCGATCGTGCGGATGCGCCACCGCGCACGCAGTTCATGCCCTTCGGTCTCGGTGCAAGGATCTGCCCCGGCGCCCGCTTCGCAGGCGTGGAACTTGCCGTGATCGCGCGGCTGCTGCTTACTTATCTGCGCCTCGTACCGGGAGGACAGGCAACGCCGCGCCCGCTCGGAAACCTCACGTCGCGCCCGGCGTCCGAACTGTTTCTGAACGTCTCGGCCCGCCGCCCGCTGCCGCCTGCCATGGGTCGGACACTCCAATGACCATTGATGCAGAGAAGAACGTCATGTCCGAGCCGAAATTGGGACCGCCTTGCCCGATCACCGGCCTGCCGCCGAAGCGCCATATCCACGGCATGTCGAAGAGCCTGATCCAGGACCTCTGGCGCATCGGCCAGGGCGTGGACGTCGCAAGCCTGTTCAGCGCGGTCTCGCGCTTCGAGCTTTACGAGTCGCCGACCGGCCTGGTCTATTTCGATCCGCCGATCGTGGGCGACTCCTGCTTCTATGACGATTACTATCGCCGCTGGGACGTCCATAGAGGCCTCAGTTACCGGTCGGAAACCCGTGTCGACTATGCCCGCACCGCCTCGCATGTCCGGGCGGGGGCGAGCGTCATCGATGTAGGCTGCGGGCCGGGCGTGTTCCGCCATCATCTGCCGCATGCCCAATACACCGGCCTCGATCCCTATGCCGCCGCCGATGTCGATGCAGTCGTCCTGCGCGAGCAGCTCGATGACCATGCCGTGTCGCATGAAGGGTGCTACGATGTCGCGACCGCGTTCCATGTCATCGAGCATATCGCCGATCCGCTGCGCCATGCCAGGCTGATGGTCCGGTTGCTGAAGCCCGGCGGACTGCTGGTGCTGGCGGCACCGCTCTATCCGTCGCCCCTGACGGAAATCCCGAACCTTCCGCTGAACATGCCGCCGCACCACGTGACCTGGTGGAATCCGGCCGCCTTCACGGCGCTGGCGAAGGAACTGGATCTCGACGTGGTGGAGGCCGCCACGCTGCCACCGTCGCTGCATCAGGGCCAGGTCTACTGGGTGCACCGCCTGCTGTTCAGGCGAACCGACGGGCCGCCCGCGGAACGCTTCTTCGCGCATCGCTGGTCATGGCATGCGAGCCTTCTGGCGGCCTACTGGCTGTCGAAACTGGCGCACCGGATGCGGCCGATGCCGCCCGGAGCACGCCCCGTGGACGCCTATCTCGTGGCGCGCAAGCGCGCATGACCCGACCGGATCAGATAAACCAGCCGCGGCGCATCGCGTGTCAGGATAGCCATGTCATCGTAACCGGAGGGTCGAGCGGCATCGGCGCCGCCATCGCGGAGCTGTACACAAGGCGCGGATACCGCGTATCGCTTATTGCGCGCACGGCTGCGCGTCTCGAGAAGCGAAAGCGCGACCTTGAAGTCGCGTTCGGGCCCGAACGGGTCCACATCGAGACCGCAGACGTTCGTGACAGGGCAGGGGTGGGTGCCGCGATTGCGCGTTGCGAGCAGGCGCTTGGTCCTTGCGAGGTTCTGGTCGCCGCCGCGGGCATGGTCGAGCCTGGTCGGTTCGAGACCCTGAGCGGAGACGAATTCGAGGCCCATATCGCCACCAACCTGCTCGGCCCCGCGAATGCGATCCGCACGGTTCTGCCGGGTATGAAAAGCCGGGGGAGCGGTAGTATCCTCATCATCGGCTCTGGCGCTGGGCTGATCGGGCTTTACGGCTATTCGGCCTATTGCGCGTCCAAGGCCGGGCTGGCGGCCCTCGCCGAGGCCTTGCGGCAGGAGGCCAGGCCGCATGGGATCGTCGTGTCGATCTGCATGCCGCCCGACACCGATACGCCCCAGCTTGCCGCGGAACTGCCGCGGCGTCCCGCGGCGGCGGGCGCAATCATCGGAAAGGTACGGCCCTGGAGTGCCGCCTCCGTGGCCGAGAGTGCCGTCGACGGCATGGAACGCGGCAAGGCCGCCACCTATCCCGGTTTCACCGTGAAGGCGCTTGGCTATTCCAATGTGCTGACGCCCCTGCTGCGCCGGTGGTTCGACATGCGCATCCGGCGCGCCGAGCGCTCCAACTCACGGTAGAGCAGTTTGCAGCCAGACGGAATCGTCTGGCGTCCGCACAATTCGGCTGAAAACCAAGCTGGAGCAGCGGCACAGCGTTCGTCGGAACGCTCGCTGCCCCAGCGCATCGGCGCGACCGTCGGGGCGTTGTTCAGCGAACCGCTGGCTTCGCCTCCAAAGTTGAACCACGACCGGCGTTCTCCATCATGCGAAATTGGGATACAATCGGGCATGGTTGGCTCATGTCATGGTTGGCAGGTGCTGGCGGCCAGCGCGGCGCTGCTGGCAGCAACCGTGCCCTCACGAGGCGCCGAACGGGTCGACATCGAGCTTGTGCTCGCCGTCGACGTTTCTCTGTCGATGTCTCCCGGAGAGCTGGAAATCCAGCGCCACGGTTATGCCGCCGCGCTCACCCACGACACCGTTCTCGACGCGATCGCCGACGGCGCTCATGGCAGGATCGCGATCACCTATGTGGAATGGGCAGGCACGACCATGCAGCGCGTCGTGGTGCCATGGACGGTGATCGCGAACCGGGCCGACGCCGAGCGCGTCGTCGCCCGGATGTCGGCACGGCCGCCCAACAGCGCGCGGCGCACCTCGATCTCGTCGGCGCTGGAATTCGCCGGCGATCTGTTCGCTGAAAGCGAATTCCTGGGCGTGAAACGGGTGATCGACGTTTCCGGCGACGGGGCGAACAACCAGGGCGCCCCGGTGAACGGCGTCCGGGATCGGCTTGTCGCCGAGGGCATCACCATCAACGGACTGCCATTGATGACGACGGGCGGCTTCTCCTCGGCCTTCGACGTTCCCCATCTCGACCGCTATTACGCCGACTGCGTGATCGGCGGGCCAGGCGCATTCACCGTGCCGGTCAACGACTGGACGCAGTTTCCGGAAGCCGTGCGCCGAAAGCTGGTCCTGGAACTGGCGGATGCTGGCTCGCCGCTTCATTCGGTGGAGGAGGCTGCGCACCCACCGGTGGTGCTGGCCGCGACTGACCCAGCGACCGACTGCCTGGTCGGCGAGAAGATGTGGCGCAATCGCATCCGGATGTACGACGGCGACCGCTGAAGCACGGCTCTGCTTGCCATGCGGCTTCTGGCCACAACATCCCGCCGAGCCTGCTTGATTGACAAGAGCGCGGCCGTCTGTGAGACAATTTTCTCCTGTCTAAAAAAGGGGAACAACCATGAAGAAATCAATCGGGTTTGCCGCCGCTCTGGCGGCAACGATCGGCGTTGCCGCGCCGGCCGCCGCCGACACGGCGGTCACGCTCGGCATGAGCGGCTGGACCGGCTTCGCGCCGCTGACGCTGGCCAAGGAAGCCGGCCTGTTCAAGAAGCACGGCCTTGACGTCACCATCGTCAAGGTGCCGCAGGCAAGCCGCCACCTCGCCATCCTGTCGGGCGACATACAGTGCGCGGCGACAACGGTGGAAACCTGGGTGGTGTGGAACGCCAACGGCGTCGAGACGCGCGAGATTTTCCAGCTCGACAAGTCCTACGGGGCGGACGGCATGGTGGTGCGCAACGACATCGCTTCCATCGCCGACCTCAAGGGCAAGACGGTCGCCGCCTCCGCGCCGGGCACCGCGCCCTATTTCACGCTCGCCTGGTTCCTGCACAAGAACGGCCTGTCGGTGAAGGACGTGAAAGTGGTCAACATGGAGCCGGGACCCGCCGCGCAGGCCTTCCTTGCCGGCCAGAACGACGCGGCCATGACCTACGAGCCCTATCTCTCGACCGTGCGCGAGAAGCCGGATGCCGGCAAGATCATCGCCACGACGCTCGACTATCCGATGATTATGGATACGGTGGGCTGCACGCCGAAATTCCTCGAGGAGAACCCGGAAGCCGCCAAGGCGCTCGCCGAGGGCTATTTCGACGCGCTCGACTACATCGCGACGAACAAGGACGAGGCCTACAAGATCATGGGCGCCGACGTGAAGCAGTCCGGCGAGGATTTCGGCAAGTCCGCGGCCTATCTGCGGTGGCAGGGCAGGGAGGAGAACAAGAAGTTCTTCTCCAGCGAATTGAAGGCCTTCTCCGAGGAAGCTGGTGCGTTGCTGAAGGAAATCGGCGTCATCAAGGAAGTGCCCGACATCGACAAGATCATCGACAAGAGCGTCGTCGGCGCCCAGTGATCGGACGGTCCTGCGCGGCCGGCCGTTCTGCTTCGGGCAGGATGGCCGGCCGCACGGCCATTGAAGGAAAATTCTCATGCGGCCCCTGCAGCCCGTCGCCCAGTCGACGCGCATCGTCCTTGGCGTCTCCTTTTTCGTCCTGTTCGTCGCCGGCTGGGCGTTCGCGACGTTCGGCGGCTACGTTTCGTCGACCTTCCTCGCCAACCCCGCGCAGATGCTGGCGGACGGCTGGGATCTGCTCAGCAACCAGAATTTTCTGTTCGACATCGGCATGACCGTGTGGCGCGTGCTGGGCGGCTTCGCGCTGGCGGCGCTTGTGGCGGTGCCGCTCGGCATCTGCATGGGCGCCTACAAGCCGATCGAGGCCTTCTTCGAGCCGTTCGTCTCCTTCTCGCGCTACCTGCCGGCCTCGGCCTTCATCCCGCTGCTCATCCTGTGGGCCGGCATCGGCGAAACGCAGAAACTGCTCGTCATCTTCATCGGCTCCGTCTTCCAGGTGATCCTGATGGTGGCGGGCTCGGTGGCGAACACGCGGCGCGACCTGGTCGAGGCGGCCTATACGCTGGGTTCCGGCGACGGCGGCGTGGTGCGGCGGGTGATGATTCCCGCCAACGCGCCCGAGATCGCCGAGATCCTTCGCCTGGTGCTGGGCTGGGCCTGGACCTACGTCATCGTGGCGGAACTGATCGGCTCCTCGTCCGGCATCGGCTACATGATCATCAACAGCCAGGCGCTGCTGGCGACCGGGCAGATCATCTTCGGCATCATCGTCATCGGCATCATCGGCCTGATCTCCGACTTCGCCTTCAAGGCGCTGAACCGCTGGCTGTTCCCGTGGAGCCTGGCATGAGCAAGCTCCTCGTCGAAGGCGTGTCGCGCACGTTTCCGGCCGTGCGGGGCGGTGAGCCGGTCAGGGCGCTGTTGCCGACCGATCTCGCGGTCGCCGCCAACGATTTCATCACCATCCTCGGCCCGTCCGGCTGCGGAAAGTCCACGCTGCTCAGGATCGTCGCCGGCCTCGACCGGCCGACCACGGGCAGGGTGATGCTCGACGGCCGCGCCGTCACCAGGCCGGGACTGGATCGCGGCATGGTGTTCCAGTCCTACACGCTGTTTCCGTGGCTGACGGTGGCTGAGAACATCGCCTTCGGTCTGCGCGAGAAGCGGACGCCGGAAAAGGAGCAGCGCGACATCGTCGCCGGCTATATCGACCTCGTCGGGCTGAAGGGTTTCGAGAACCACTGGCCGAAGCAGCTTTCGGGCGGCATGCAGCAGCGCACGGCGATCGCCCGCGCGCTCGCCAACGACCCGGAAATCCTGCTGCTCGACGAGCCGTTCGGTGCGCTCGACAACCAGACGCGCGGCCTGATGCAGGAACTGCTGCTCGGCATCTGGGAACGGAGCAAGAAGACCGTGCTGTTCGTCACGCACGACATAGAGGAGGCGATCTTCATGGCCTCCCGCGTGGTGGTGATGTCGGCCAGGCCCGGCCGCATCAAGTCGGACGTGGCGGTCGACCTGCCGCATCCGCGCCACTACACGGTCAAGACCAGCGCGGAATTCTCCGCGCTCAAGGCGCGGCTGACGGAGGATATCCGCGTCGAGGCGATGCGCACGGCCGAGGTGGTGTAGCCGGTAGGCAGGTGAGGGGCGGCGCCGACCCAGGAAGACGACAGCAGCGCGAAATCACGAAAGTTCTCGCCGCCTCTTATCCGGCTGCCGCCACCTTCTTCTCCCCGTGAATGGAGAGAAGGAAGCTACGCCGCCAGCAACTGCTTCCTGTCCACGCGTTCCTGCTGCGGCGAGCGGGCATAGAGTTCGCGGTAGCATTTGGAGAAATGCGAGGCGGAGACGAAGCCGCACGCCACCGCCACCTCGACCACCGGCATGGACGACTGGATCAGGAGGTGCCGAGCCCGGTCGAGCCGGATCTCCAGGTAGTATCGGGCAGGGGAGCGGCCCATCTCCGTGCGGAAAAGCCGCTCGATCTGCCGGCGCGACAGGTCGACATGGTCGGCGATCTCGATCAGCGACAGCGGCTCCGACAGGTTGGCTTCCATCAGTTCGATGATGGTCAGAACCTTCGAGTTCTGCACGCCGAGTCGGGCGCGAAGCGGAAGGCGCTGGCGGTCGGTCGGGCTGCGCACGCGGTCGGTCAGCACCTGCTCGCACACCCGGTTGACCAGGCTCTCGTCGAAATCGTCGCCGATCAGCTTCAGCATCATGTCGAGCGCCGCGGTGCCGCCGGCACAGGTGTAGATGTTCTGGTCGACCTCGAACAGGTCGGCGAAAACGTTGGCCTTGGGGAAGGCTTCCTGGAAGCCCGGCAGGTTTTCCCAATGGATGGCGCAGCGCTTGTTGGAGAGCAGGCCGGCATTGGCCAGCACATAGGCGCCGGTGCACAGTCCGCCGACCGCCACGCCGCGATTGTGCTCCTCGCGCAGCCAGGCGAACACCGACCTGTTGTGGTATTTCTCGACGTTGATGCCGCTGCAGACGATAGCCATCGACGGGCGATCCGGTCCGGCCATCTTCCTGCGCTCCTCATCCAGCGAGGTGTCGACCGCGCATTCGACGCCGTTCGAGGCGCGCACCGGCCGGCCGTCGATGCTGGTCAGCCGCCACTTGTAGGCTTCGTAGCCGAGCATCCGGTTGGCGATCCTGAGCGGATCGAGCGCGGTCGCGAAGGCGACCATTGTGAAATCGGGAACGAGGAAGAAGACAAACGATCGCTTGATCGATTGCTTGGTGGCGTTCACGGTGTCCTCCCGCAGCCTGAATGACGCGATCAGAACGTCGCGATCAGCATAGCGTCATCAGGAAAAGCCTTTTTTGTCAATCGGGTAGGTGCCCTGCGGAAGATTAAATTTGCGACATGGGTCGCAAATGGACAACCGTAACCGTTGCAGCAACCCGCAGCGCCCGCCACGGTTGCACAAGAGGCTCGACCTATACGAAAACCGCTCCGGCCTCGCGGCGGAGCGGTCTTCGAAAAAGCAGTTTGTCAGGCGGCGCGCGAGCGGAAAGCTCAGGCCACGAAGCCGAGGCGTGCCGCGGCAACCGCGCCGGTCTGGCCGGGCATGGTCCGGGCGAGGCGTGCGCGCTCGAGAGCGGTGGTCAGGTTGGATTCGCGGCGGGCGAAGAGGCGGCTGAAGAGCTTCATGTCTATCTCCATTCGGTTGCTCAGACGGGTCGCCTTCGCGTCATGGAGTGGGGCCGGCTCGTTGATTGCCTGTGATATAGGCTTGTGCGGTGCAAAACGAAATCGCAAATGCGAAGCGCTTGACATGAAAAGCGACATCGGGGGTGTCGCCATCGGTGCGCAGAGGGAAATTATCGATTATTTCCAGCCCGCTAGGCGGATCGGCGGCTGCCATGCAGCTTGTTCATATGCGTCATGCAGTCATGGCATGGATGAACCAGCCCTTGTGGCGAAAAGGCCTGCCGGATCGGGATCGCGGCAGGCCTGTGTTGAATAATTCGCTCGATCATCTGGCTCCGGCCCAGTTCCCGGCGCCATGGGAGGGAACGGGTTTGGCGTCGGCGGCCTCGGGCCAGCCGATGTCCTTCTGCAGTTCGATCGGCAGGGAATGAATGGCGCGCTCGGTGTGGTAGCGGGCGCGGGCTGCACTGTACTCGGTCGCGATACGACCGATAGTCGACAGAATCGATGACATGGTCTGCTCCTTGGTTTCGACCGAGGCTCTTGGCCCGCTTGGGTCGGGCCGCTGCTTCCTCGCTTGACAGGAGAGATATGGCGCTGGATTGACGTTCAATCAAACGAAATGGTATGATCTTTTCAATCAGAAAAATTGAAGGCAAGCCGCCATGAACGCGCCACTCAATCACCCGCTTCCGCTGCTCGATCTCGACGTGCTGCGCACCTTCGTGGCGATCGCCGAAACCGGCAGCTTCACCACCGCGGCAACGGCGGTTTACCGCACGCCCTCGGCGGTCTCGATGCAGATCAAGAAGCTGGAGGATATTCTGGGCCGCTCCGTGTTCGCGCGCGACGCGCGCTCGGTTTCGCTGACGACCGACGGCGAGATGCTGCTCGGCTATGCGCGCCGCATGCTGTCCATCAACCGCGAGGCGGTGTCGAAATTCATCGTGCCCGACATTGTCGGCGTGGTGCGCCTGGGTTCGCCGGACGACTATGGCGAACGGGTGCTGCCGCATGTGCTCAAGCGCTTCGCGCAGTCGCATCCGTCGATCGCCGTGGACGTTACCATCGACCAGTCGATCAATCTGCGCCGGCGCATGGACGATCGCGTCCTCGACATCACGCTCCTGACCAACTCCTACAAGTCGAGCGCCCTGGGCGCCGAGGTGCTGCTGACGGAACCGATCGTCTGGGCCGGCGCCAAGGGGGGCTGCGCGCATTTGCGCGATCCGATGCCGGTCTCGGTCTGGGAGGAAGGCTGCGTGTGGCGGGCAGGGGCCCTGGAAGCGCTCGGCCGCGAAGGCCGCAACTACCGGGTTGCCTATATGAGCGCGCACACGGCCGGCCAGCGGGCGGCGATCATGGCCGACCTGGCCGTGGCACCCCTGCCGCGGTCCTTCCTCGGCAACGACATGGTGGAACTGACGCCCAAGGACGGCATGCCGGAAATCGGCAATTACAGCCTGGCCATGGTGGTTGCCCCGGAAGCCAGCGCGCCGGTGAAAGCCGTCGCCGACCATATCCGCGCGACCTTCGAGGTGTTCCGCGACACCGGGAAGTTCTGACGCGGGCAGGAACCGCCCGTGCCGCTCAACTGGTGTGTTCGGTCTTGGTCGCCGTTTCGGGGAAGAAGTCGGAGGCGCCGTGCCGCTTGCCGAACATCATGTCGTATTGCAGGTAGCGGAAATCGCGCACCGCCGGATCGACCTGCTTCTGCCTTGACCAGTCCATGACGGACTGCCCGTCCGGCTTCAGCAGCATGTTGCGGTCGACCACATTGTAGCGCTTCTGCAGATCGCCGAGGAAGCCGGTGTAGTAAGGGTGCGTGATGCCGGCCGTCTTGAGGATCTGGTAGGGCAGGAAGGCCGGGCTGACGGCGCCGAGATCCTTTACCGGCCCGCTGCGGTTCGACCAGACGATGAGCGGCGTTTCATGATGCAACTGCATCTTGTCCGCGGTTTCCCGGCGCGGAGCGACATTGTCCTTCAGGAAACCCGTCTCGACATAGACCGGTCCGAGCGGCGGAAGATGGTCGCCGAAGAAGGCGATGACCGTCGGCCGTTTCCGGTTTTTCGCCCATTCGATCAGCCGCTCCAGGCTCTTGTCGGCGTCCGCGGCGCCTTCCGCGTAGCTCAGAAGCGAATCCCGTGCCCACTGGCTGATCGGCGCCTGCACCGTATGGGTGGTGTCGGAATAGCGATGCGGCTCATAGGGGCCGTGATTCTGCAGGCTGACGGCGAAGAAGAAGAACGGTTCCTCGGTCGCGTCCGCTTCCTTGATGATCTCGTCCGTCATCGATGCGTCGGAAGCCAGCGGGCCGCGCAACTGCATCGGCGGCAGCGTCTCCTGGGATTTGAAGTCGTCGAAGCCGAAATCGGCATAGACGTTGGCGCGGTTCCAGAACCAGTTGGTGCCGGGATGGATGGCTCGCGCCTCGTAGCCTTCGCTCTTCAGGAACGTGGCGAGAGACGGAATCGGCGCGCGCACATATTGCTGGTAGGGGATGCTTCCCGCCGGCAGGAAGGCATTGGAGAAGCCGGTCAGCGCCTCGAACTCGATGTTCGCTGTCATGCCGCCGAACTCCGGCGAGAACATGGTGCCCGACTGCAAGGCGCGGACATGGGAGACGGGATCCGGCGATATGGCGACGCCGGGCAACTGCGTCGGATCCCAGAAGGATTCGCTCATCACCACGATGATGTCGGGTTTTTCAGCCGGCACCGAGGCCGCGACGGTCGGCTTCGGGATCGCCGCGATCGTCTTTTCTGAGTAACCGTCCGGCGCGGAGACATGCGCCATCGGCACATTCATCGCGAAGGCCAGCGCAAAGCCGTTGGAAGCGTAGTTTTCCTTCTGGTCCCACATCATCGGGATGATCTGGAGCCGGTCGCGCGTCCACGAGAAGGTCGCGTAGTCCATGATCGAGACGAAGAAAGCGAGCAGGGGCAGGCTGAGCGCCAGGCGCGCCACCCGTCCCTTGTAGGTCAGGCGCGGCATCCTGCGGCGCCATTCGCGCCAGGCATAGACGAGCAGGGCCAGGCTGCCCAGCAGGCCGACAGCCATGGCGACCGCCGTCAGCGGCCGCTCGCGCACCAGAAGCGGCATAAGGTCGATGATCTGGCGGGCGTAAAGGAAATCGGTCGGGTAAAGCGGGTCGCCGAGATAGTGCGACTTCTGATGGCCGATGAAGGCGAGCGCCAGGGTGAGCGGCGCGACCAGCATCAGGCTCTGATGCCTGCGGCCGAGCACGGCGTCGAGCGCGACAAGGATCAGCGTGAACAGGATGACGGTGGTCCAGCCGGGCTTGAACGGCTGCAGGAAGAAGGCGACCGTCTCGGCGAAATCGCCCCGGAAAATAAGTTCGATGGCGAAGACCAGGATAGCCGATGCGAGCAGCGAGACGAGCGCGTAACGCAGGCCAGACCCGAGCCGGGCGCCTTGCGTGGCGTTCGGCAGGCGCTCGAGCCCGGATATCGCTTCAGTCTTGTTGGTCGCTTTGTTTTCCAATTGCCAGCCCTCAACCCCGTGAAAACCGTCACGGAACCGTCATTTTAATGTCACGAAGAGCCAAAGGTTGCGGCAAAATTGCGGGGAGCCGGCAAAAGAATCGTGTTCGGTTTTAATGATCGGTGATCGAAAAAAGCCTTTAAGAACAGGCATTCGCGCCAAATCCGGCGACCGCAAGGGCTTGACTTGGCAGCCCGGCTTGCGTCACACGGCAGACCGGTAACCGCAAACGGGGCAGAAGATGGCCATAGCGTTCACCTTTCCGGGGCAGGGCAGCCAGTCGGTCGCCATGGGCAAGGAGCTTGCCGAAACCTTCCCGCAGGCGCGCCGGGTCTTCGAGGAGGTCGACGAGGCCCTCGGTGAAAAGCTTTCCAGCCTGATCTGGGAAGGTCCCGAGGAAACGCTGATGCTGACCGCCAACGCTCAGCCGGCGCTGATGGCGGTTTCACTGGCGGCGCTAAGGGCATTGGAATCGCGTGGTTTTTCCCTGAAAGACAAGGTCGGCTATGTTGCCGGCCATTCGCTGGGCGAGTATTCGGCGCTCGCCGCGGCCGGCTTCGTTTCGGTGGCCGATGCCGCGCGGCTCCTGCGCATCCGCGGCAACGCCATGCAGTCTGCCGTGCCGGTCGGCGCGGGGGCGATGGCGGCGATCATCGGTCTAGATCAGGCCGACGTCGAGGCGGCCTGTACCGAAGCCGGGCAGGGTTCGGTCTGCCAGATCGCCAACGACAATGGCGGCGGCCAGCTTGTCATTTCCGGCGCGAAGGCCGCCGTGGAACTCGCTGCCAGGCTGTGCAGCGAAAAAGGCGCCAAGCGGGCGCTGATGCTTCAGGTGTCGGCGCCGTTCCATTCCGCCCTGATGCAGCCCGCCGCCGAGGCCATGCGCGAGGCGCTGGCAAAGGTCGAGAAGCGGGCGCCGGTTGTTCCGGTCGTCTCCAACGTCTCCGTATCTGCGACGACGGATCCCGAAACCATCGCGGCGCGGCTGGTCGAGCAGGTCACCGGCCGGGTGCGCTGGCGCGAGACGGT
>CAZBBT010000023.1:0-35690 GCA_964490065.1 uncultured Mesorhizobium sp.
AACTCGCAGGCCTGGCCGATGACGATGGGGCCGGCCCCGATGATCAGGATCGACTGGATGTCGGTTCTCTTGGGCATTGGTCCGTCCGGCTTGCTGCTTGCGCGAAAAGGCCGGGGCGGGTCTGGAACCCGGCCGGCTGCGCAACGATTCTGGTGTCAGGCTAGGCCGGCCTTATAGGGGAGGATCAAGGGCAGGGGAACCCCGGAAATGGAGGGAGCTGGCGAAGCCGAAAAAAGTCGCATCCTGTTGTCGGATCGCACCTGTCGGCCCCGTCCTTTGCAGGCGAATGGCAAAAGACCGATGGAACGGATCAGGAAGGGCCATATCGAGAGGCGCGCAGGCGCTTCGATCACGAAGCACACAAGCCGAGAAAGCGAGCTACCTCATGAAGAACCAAGTGACGGTCGAACGGAAATCCGAGCGTGAGCTCACCGTAACGCGAACCTTCAACGCGCCGGCAAGCCGGGTGTTCGAGGCGTGGACCAGGCCCGACCTGTTCAAGCGCTGGTGGGCGCCGAAGTCGATGGGCGCGGTGCTGCTTTCCTGCGAGATGGATGTTCGCGCCGGCGGCGGATACCGTCTCGTCTTCGGCGACGGAGACGCCGAGCCCGTGAGCTTCTACGGCAAGTATGTCGACGTGATACCCAATTCGCGTCTCGTCTGGACGAACGAGGAAAGCGATGACGGCGCCATGACCACGGTGACCTTCGAGGAAAAAGGCGGTGAGACGCGACTGGCCTGGCATGAGCTCTATCCTTCCAGGGAGGCGCTCGACGAAGCCGCCGGGATGGAAGTCGCAATGTCCGAGCAGTTCGAACAACTGGACGAGATTCTCGCTCTGGAGGCGGGACGAACCTGAGACCGTCAATCCCACGGCCGGACCGTCCGGCCTCGGATGCAAACCGCGGAAGCAGAAGCACGAGGAGGATTGCCTCGATGATCCCCATCATCACCGCCTTTGAACGGTCGCCCGACCGCGGCCAGGGGCTGGCGCGAGAGATGCGCGTTCGCTGGGCGCTCGAGGAAGTGGGCCAGCCCTACGACGTCCGTCTTGTTTCGTTCAAGGCGATGAAGGAGCCTGCGCATCTCGCGCTTCATCCCTTCGGGCAGATCCCGACCTATGAGGAGGGCGATCTCGCGCTCTTCGAATCGGGCGCGATCGTGCTGCACATCGCGGAGCGGCATCGCGGCCTGCTGCCGGACGACGCGAATGCCCGGGCACGCGCGATTTCATGGATGTTTGCCGCGGTCGGTACGGTGGAAGAGCCGATCCTCGAGCTTCAGACCGCCGTAATTCTCGAATCCGACAAGCCCTGGTCCGAGCAGCGGCTGCCTCTCGTCAAGGATCGCGTCCGCAACCGGTTGGACCAGCTTTCCACTCGTCTCGGCGATGCCGACTGGCTTGATGGCGCGTTCAGCGCAGGCGACCTCATGATGGTGCACGTGCTGCTTCGGTTACGCAGATCGGGTTTGTTGGACGAGTATCCGAACCTCGCCGCCTATGTCGCTCGCGGCGAGGCGCGGCCGGCATACAAACGGGCCTTCGAGGCCCAGCGCGCGGTTTTCCTCGCCGCATCGTCGGGCTGACGAGGGTTTCCTACCCGCTACTCAACTGCCTTTCCCCCGGGTCGGTAGCAGTGTAGGACGGCGACATGAAGTCGCTTACCGATCCGTCACAGGCGCTCTCCGCCGGTCTTGCAGCCATCCGCACCGAGTTCCACGTACCAGACGGTTTTCCACCGGAGGCGGTCGCCGCGGCCGAAGCCGCGGCAAAGCGCAAGCCCGACCAGCATGTCGACCGGACGGCCGTGCCGTTCGCCACGCTCGATCCGGCGACCTCCACCGATCTCGACCAGGCTTTCTCGATCGAGGAGAGCGGCGGCGACCTGCTGCTGCACTACGCCATCGCCGACGTCGCCTGGTTCGTCGAGGACGGCGACGCGGTCGATCTCGAAGCCTGGAAACGGGGCGAGACGCTCTATCTGCCGGACGGCAAGGCGGGACTTTACCCTCCGGTGCTGGCCGAAGGTGCGGCCAGCCTGCTGCCGGCCGGGCCGCGTCCGGCCGTCATCTTCACGGTGCGGATCGCAGGTGACGGTGCGATCAGGCTGGACGGCGCGGAAAGGGCCGTGATCCGCAGCCGGGCGAAACTCGCCTATGACAGCGTGCAGCCGAAAGACCTGCCAGGCGGGTTTGCGGAACTGGCGCGACGCATGGCGATAAACGAAAAGCAGCGCGGCGCTTCGCGCGTCGATCCGCCCGAGCAGGAGATAGAAAGGCTCGCCAACGGCAGGTTCCGGCTTGCGTTCCGGCCACGCCTGAAATCCGAGGCGGACAATGCCGCGCTGTCGCTGGCCGCCAACATGGCGATCGCCGACGCCATGCTGGCGCACAAGACCGGGCTGTTCCGGGTGATGTCGGGGCCAAGCGCCTCCCAGGTGAAACGACTGCGCAACGCGGCGCGGGCTCTCGGACTGTCCTGGCCGGAATCCGTCGGCCTGCGTGACTATCAAAAGACCCTCGATCCGACCGATCCGCAGCAGGCCGCGCTGATGCTGGAAATCCGTTATGCAGGCAACGGCGCATCCTACCAGCCCTATCAGGAGGGAGTGGTGCCCTGGCACGAGGCGATGGCCGCGACCTATGCGCACTCCACGGCACCGCTCAGGCGGCTCGCCGACCGTTACGTCGTGCGCTGTACGCTGGCGATTGCCAACGGCAAGCCGGTGCCGGCGGTGGTCACCGATGCGTTCGCCAGGCTGCCCAAGGTGATGGGCCGCGCCGACGGCCGCGCTTCGCAGATCGAACATGCGGGCATCAGCCTTGCCGAAGCCGTGATGCTGGAGGGACGCGAGGGCGAGACGTTCGACGCCGTCGTTACCGACTTCGTCGATCATGGCGTGCGCGTGCAGCTTGCGAACATGCCCGTCGTGGCCAGTGTCAAGGCAAACGGCTTCCGGCAAGGAGACAGCCTGCGCGTGAAGCTTGTCTCGGCCGATCCGAATCAACGCCGCATCGCGTTCGAGCCGGTTTGACCGCTCACGGATTCTTGCAGCCGGCCGCGAAGTTTTGAGAGGATGCCGAGCCCGTGCGTCGCGCCGAAACAGCGCGGCCGGAGCCGGGAGAGGGCGGTTAAAGCGGCGCGGCAGCGGCGTTTCACACGCCGATCCGGCACCTCGCTAATCCTGGGATCGAACCCATCGATCCGCGCCCGAGCGGCCGTTTGTTAACCATTCGTTAACCAAATCATCGATACACCTTAACAACCGAAAATTAACCAAGATCACCACCGTGTTAACGAAACCCCGGCCCATCCGCCTCAAGGGGCGGTCCTTCCTTGCCCTCTCGCTCGCCCCGGAGTTGCCCTTCGAGGACTGGCTGGCTGGGCTCGACGATCTCGCCGCCCGCTCAGCCGGCTTCTTCCTGCGCCGGCCCGTGGTGCTCGACATAGACGGCCTCGATATCGACAAGGCGGAACTGCGCAAGCTGGTCGACGACCTCAGCGCCCGCAACGTGCGGGTCATGGGTATCGAAGGCGCGGCGCGGGCCTCGCTGCTCGGGCCAGACATGCCGCCCGCGATGAGCGACGGGCGCCCGGCCTCCGACTTCGAGCCGCCGGCGGAAGGCGACGCGGACGAGGCGCAGGAAACCGCGGCGGTGGAAACGGTGTCGCCGGCCAGGTCGGTCGCGCCGCCGGTCACCGGGTCGCTGGTCGTCACCGAGCCGGTGCGCTCCGGCCAATCGCTGTTCTTCCCGGAAGGGGACGTCACCATCGTCGGCTCGGTCGCCTCGGGCGCCGAGATCGTCGCCGGCGGGTCGATCCATGTCTATGGCACGCTCAGGGGGCGCGCCATGGCCGGCACCACCGGCAACGGCTCCGCGCGCATCTTCTGCCGCAAGCTGGAGGCCGAACTGATCGCGATCGACGGTTTTTATCTGACGGCGGAGGACATGGAGCCGGACCTGCGGGGACGGGCAGTGCAGGCCTGGCTCGAAAGCCATGCACTCAGGACGGGAATAATCGGCTAGGCCCTAGCCTTGGAGTTGGAGCTGACCCGAACGAAGGTCCATAACAGGAGAGGTCAATGGGCAAGGTTATCGTGGTGACATCGGGCAAGGGCGGCGTGGGCAAGACCACGTCCTCGGCCGCACTGGGCGCCGCTCTGGCGCAGAACGGCGACAAGGTCGTCGTGGTCGACTTCGATGTCGGCCTGCGCAATCTCGACCTCGTCATGGGGGCAGAACGGCGGGTCGTGTACGACCTCGTCAACGTCATCCAGGGCGAGGCGAAGCTGCCCCAGGCGCTGATCCGCGACAAGCGGGTGGAGACGCTTTACCTGCTGCCGGCCTCGCAGACGCGCGACAAGGACAATCTGACGCCCGAAGGCGTCGAGAAGGTCATCGCGGCGCTGAAGAAAGCTTTCGACTGGGTGATCTGCGACAGCCCGGCCGGCATCGAGCGAGGCGCCACGCTTGCCATGCGTCACGCCGACGTGGCGATCGTGGTGACCAACCCGGAAGTCTCCTCGGTGCGCGATTCGGACCGCATCATCGGCCTGCTCGATTCCAAGACGCTGAAGGCCGAGAACGGCGAGCGCATGGAAAAGCACCTGCTGCTCACCCGCTACGACCCGACGCGGGCCGAGCGTGGCGACATGCTGAAAGTGGACGACGTGCTGGAGATTCTGTCGATCCCGCTGCTCGGCATCATTCCCGAAAGCATGGACGTGCTTCGGGCCTCCAACCTCGGTTCGCCGGTGACGCTGGCGGACGAAGGCAGCGCGCCGGCCAGGGCCTATTTCGACGCGGTGCGCAGGCTCAAGGGCGATGCGCTGCCGGTCACGGTTCCGGGCGAGAAGCGGGGCTTCTTCGGCAAGTTCTTCGGGAGGAAAGCGGCATGAACCTGTTTCGGCTCTTTTCCAAGACGCAGTCGGCTCCGGCTGCGCGCGAGCGGCTGCAGGTGCTGCTCGCCCATGAGCGCGCCAGCGCCGCGGGTTCCGATCTCGTCGCCAAGCTGCGGGACGAGATCGTGCGCGTCATCTCCCGGCACATGCACATCGACCAGGACAAGGTGAGCGTGAAGATGGAACGCGGCGAGAAGGTCTCGACGCTCGCCGTGGACGTGGAAATCCCGTTCAACGCGGCCAAGGCGGCCGTCGCGAAGAAGAAGGCGGCCTGACGGCCGCCTTGGGGCATGGGGCTGGATCAATAGCTGGCGAGATGCTTGCGGACACCGATGGCGGCCCGGAGCAATTCGGGCATTCGGAACGGCAATGCTCCCGCCTGGCGTGGCGCTGACAAAAGACAACAAAGGAGCGATACCGTGACCCGCATTTCACTTCTGGAACGGCTGAAGGAAATCCAGCAGATGCCGCGCTATCAGGGCCGCGACATCACCACCATCAGCGCCGTGCTGTCGAACCAGGCGCTGGCCAAGCATATCGAGGTGTGCGAGCAGGCCGCCGGCCTCACGCCGCGCCCGGAAAACCAGGCCAACGCGGCTTAAGGTCGCTTAGCCTCAAGTTAGTGGGCGGACGCTAGCGCCCGCTCCACGCCGCGCAGTTCGGCCAGCCCCTTCAGCCGGCCGATCGCCGGATAACCGGGCTGCGCGCCGCGCCTGAGATCGTCCATCACGTCCTGGCCGTGGTCGGGCCGCATGGGGATGACGGCATCGGCGCGGCCCTCGGCCTTTCGCCGCGCCTCCTCGGCCAGGAACGCGGCCACCACAGCCACCATGTCGGTGTCGCCGTCGAGATGCTCGTCCTCGTAAAAGGAGCAGGGCGTTCCCGGCGTCTCGCGGCGCACGTTGCGCAGATGCGCGAAATGGATTCTCGGTCCCAGATTGCGGATCATTTCGGGCAGATCGTTGTCCTGCCGCGCGCCGAGCGAGCCGGTACACAGCGTCACGCCATTGGCCGGACTGTCGACCGCCTTCAGGAAGAAACGGTAGTCCACCTCGGTCGAGACGATGCGCGGCAGGCCGAGCAGCGGGAAGGGCGGGTCGTCCGGGTGACAGCAGAGGCGCACGCCCAGCCGCTCGGCGATCGGCACGACCTCCTCCAGGAAGGCGACGAAGTTCCCGCGCAACCGGTCCGGATCGATGCCGGCATAGCGGTCGAGCTGGCCTTTCAGCGTGTCGAGCGAGGCCTCGCCGGCGTCGCCCGGCAGGCCGCAATTGATGTTCCGCGAAAGTGCGGTCCGCCGCGCGTCGTCCATGGCCGCGAGCCGCGCCGTCGCCTCTTCGGCGATCTCCGGCGCGTAGCTCGCCACAGCGCCGTCGCGGCCCAGAATGCCGATGTCGAAAGCGGCGAAGTCGATCAGGTCGAAGCGCATGGTGGTGCCGCCGTGGGCGACGCGCCAGGCAAGGTCGGTGCGCGTCCAGTCGAGAACCGGCATGAAATTGTAGCAGATTGTGCCAATGCCGCGCCGAGCCAGGTTTTCCAGCGAGGTCTTGTAGTTTGCGATGTGTTCGCGCCAGTCGCCGGCCTGCGTCTTGATTTCCTCCGAAACCGGCAGGCTCTCGACCACTTCCCAGGCAAGGCCGGTCGGGCGGCCGTCGGCGAAGCGGGCGACCTCATCTTGCCGTTTCTCGATCTCCCCGGCCGCCCAGACCGCGCCGGTCGGGATGTGATGCAATGCCGAAACGATTGCCTGCGCGCCCGCCTGCCGCGCATCCGCCAGACTCACCTTGTCGACCGGTCCGAACCAGCGCCAGACATGTCTCATGGCCGTATCATCCGTGAAGCCGCAAGCATTGCGGGGCTCAGCCGCCGAAGGCGAGGTTGGGCAGCCACAGCACCAGTCCGGGGAAGAAGACCAGCACCGCGATGAGCAGGCACACGGCGGCGATGAAGGGGATCGATTCGATCGAATATTCCTCGATCGAGACATCCATCAGCGCGCAGACCGCGAACATGGCCGAGCCGCTCGGCCAGGTCATGCCGCCGAGCGTGACGATCGACATCATCAGTATGCCGAAATGCACCGGGTCCATGCCGACGCTCTTGATGATCGGCACGAAGATGGGCGTGAGCAAGAGCACCATCACCGTGGAATCGAGCGCGAGGCCGGCGACCAGGAGAAAGAACAGGATGACCAGCACGATCATGTCGGGGTTGGTGATGCCGGCCAGCATCCAGTTGGCGAGGTGCTGCGGCACCTGGAGATAGATGGTGGCGAAGCCGACCATGCCGCTCATCAGGATGATGAGCATGATGAGGCCGATGTCGGAACAGGCATGGGCGAAGGCGCGCCATGCCTTTTCGAGCGTCATCTCGCGATGCGCCAGGAAGCCGACGGCCAGCGCGTAGACGACGGCGAAGGAACCGACCTCGGACGGGGTGAAGACGCCGCCGCGGATCGCCAGCACCAGCGCGACCGGGAACAGCAGCGCCCATTTGGCTTCCCATGCGGCGGAGGCCAGCGTCCGCACCGTGGGTTTGGTGCTGTCGGCGACGACGTAGTTGCGGCGCTTGGCCAGCACGTAGGTCGTTCCCATCAGCACCAGCATCATCAGCACGCCGGGAATAATGCCGGCGACGAACAGCCGGCCGATCGAGACGTTGCCGACATAGCCGTAAAGGATGAGGCCGATGGAGGGCGGGATGGTCGCGGTGATCAGCGAGCCGACGGCGATTGCCGCGGCGGAAAAGCCCTTGCCGTAGCCCTTGGCGATCATCGCCGGGCCGAGGATGCGCGCTTCCATCGCGGCGTCGGCGACGGCCGAGCCGGACACGCCGCCCATCAGCGTCGACAGCACGATGGCGACCTGGGCCAGCCCGCCGGCCATCCAGCCGACGGCGATCAGAGAGATCTTCAGCAGGCGGCTGGTGATGCCGCTCTCGTTCATCAGATGGCCGGCGAGCACGAAGAAGGGGACGGCCAGAAGCGGGAAGCTCTGGCTCATGGTGGCGATCTTCTGCACGCCGATGGAAAGCGGCATGCCCGAATCCATGACGAAGAAGACGAAGCCGGCAATGCCCGTGGCGAAGGCGATCGGCATGCCCGCCAGCATGAGCACGACGAAGACGATGGAGATCAGCAGCATCGGTCGCGCCTAAAGTTCCAGGATTTCGGGTGCGTTGCGGTCCGCTGCGGTGCGGCTGTAGACGAGAACGCCTTGCCGTCGGCGCCGCCAGGCGTCGACCATGTTGTAGGCCAGCGAGACCCCGAGGATCGCGCATCCGACCGGAACCGCGGCCGTGACCCAGGCATACGAAAGGCCGCTGTCGCCGAAGGTGCGCTCGCTGTTGAGCAGGGTCAGTCGGATGCCTTCGACGACCAGCACGCCGAGGAAGACCAACACGATGGCCGAGCAGACGAATTCCAGCCAGAGCTGCGGCCGGTAGCCGATATGCTTGACCAGCATTTCCATGCCGAGATGCGATTTCTCGCGCATGGCCCGCGAGGCGCCGAGGAAGCACAGCCAGATGAACAGAAGCTGCGCCATGTCGACGGACCAGACCAGCGGACGGCCGTAGAAGCGCATGACGGAGGCAACGAAGACCAGGCCGGTGATGAAGGCGAGCAAGACGACGCAGATCGCAAGCTCGATTTGCGCGAGGCGCTTGAGCATGGGTTTTCCCGCTGGAAGGGCAGGGAGCGACATCGATCGAAGCCGCTCCCGATCCGCATTTATTTGGCGGCGATCGCCTGCAGCTTGTCGCGCAGTTCGCCATAGCCGAGCTTTTCATAGACGACGGCGGTCGCTTCCTTGAACGGCGTGACGTCGATCTCGTCGATGGTCATGCCGGCCTTTTTCAGGTCCGCCTCGATTTCGCCGAGCTTGTCGCGGGTGCCGTAGGAGGCGACGTCGCCGGCCTTCAGCGCTTCCTCGCGCAGCACGGTCTGCAATTCCGGCGGCAGGCTGTCGAACCAGGCGGCGCTGGTCACCAGGCCGGTGATTAGGTTGATGTGGTGCGTCTTGGTCAGGTGCTTGGTGACCTCGAACAGCTTGGAGCCGTAGCCGGCGGGAAGCTGCGCCTCGACCGAGTCGATGACTTTCTCCTCCAGCGCCGAATAGACTTCCGCGTAGGGCATCGGCGTCGGCACCGCGCCCATGGCCTTGATCGTCTCGATCCAGACCGGCGCGCCCGGCGTGCGCATGCGGTTGCCGGCAAGGTCGGCTGGCTTGCTCACCGGGCCGGCGGTCCACAGATGCCGCTCGCCCTGCCACCAGTTGAAGGACAGAACCTGGTGACCGGACGTGTCGTGCAGCTTCTTCACCCACTCCTCGAACAGCGGCGAGGTGACGACCTTGCGGATGCCGTCATAGCCGTCGGCGAGATAGGGTGCGCCAAGCACGCCGAACTCGTTGACGAAGTTGGCGAGGCGGCCGCCATCCACCACGACGGCAACGGGCGCGCCGGCGCGGGCCTGCTCCAACACGTCCTCGTCAGGGCCGAGCTGGGAATTGGGGAAAAGCTTCACTTCGATCTTGCCGCCGGACTTTTCGGCCACGGCGTCGCGGAAGCTCTCCAGCCCTTTGTAGAGCGGATCGTCGGTGGTAAGGGCGGTGTTGATGCTCAACGTGTAGTCGGCCGAAACCGCGGGGGTGGCCAATGTCGCGAACGCCACGCAAGCGAGCGCCTTCAAGGACAGGGTCTTCATCATGTTCCTCCCAGAACAGGTCATTGATAACCTCTTTCGTAAACTAGTATGGTAGTATAGAACTGTCAACATGGCGATGGATTTTCAACTGCCCACACTGGACCAGGACAGCCGGCCGAGCCGCCAGGCGACCATCGGCTACCGCGTGCTGGAGAGAATCCGCGGCGCGATCGTGCAGTTGCAACTCAAGCCCGGGAACCCGCTTTCCGAGGCCGAGATCGCCCGCCAGCTCGGCGTCTCGAGGCAACCGGTGCGCGAAGCCTTCATCAAGCTGGCCGAGAGCGGTCTGGTGGAGGTGCGGCCGCAGCGCGGCACCTTCGTGCGGCTGATCTCCGTGCGCGAGGTGGAGAATGCACGCTTCCTGCGCGAGGCGATCGAGGTGGCGATCGTGCGCAAGGCGGTGGCCGAAGCCAAGGCGGAGGAACTGGCCGGGATGGAGGACCTGATCGGTCGGCAGCGCGTGACGGCAGCGGCGGGGGACACGGCCGGCTTCCTGCGTCTCGACGAGAAATTCCACCAGGCGATCGCCGCCAGCGCCGATTGCGACGACGCCTGGCGCGTGCTGGAGGGGCTGAAGGCGCAGATGGACCGCGTGCGCTACCTGTCGCTGCCCGAGGCGACGCCGCTCGAAACCATCATCGGCCAGCACACCGACATCGTCGACGCGATCAAGGCGCGCTCGGCAGCAGACGCAGAGGCGGCGATGCGGCGGCACCTGTCGGAAATCCTGATCTCGTTGCCGAGACTGGCGAACGAGCATCCGGCCTTTTTCGCGCGGTGAGGGGCGCCGGCGGCTTTCAAAAGACGTACTGGATCGCGGGTGCCGGGCTCGGCCTCAGTCGCCGAAGGCCAGTTTGTCGGTAATCTCGAAGCGCTCGGAGGCCCCGACGCGAATCATGTTCAGGCCGCTTTCGCGCAGGAAGCGAAACTTGCCCGGCGGCTCGGCGCTCACAGGCTGGCCCTTGTCGAATCGGATGACGCTCGTGCCACCGTCCGGCCATATCACCGTCACCTCCGCCTTGCCGGCGCCGTCCCGCTTGACCCCGGCCCGGCAGCGCGTCATCGGCTGCCCGGCATAGCGCGCGCAGGGGATTTCGCCCGTGGCGTCCCAATCCACGGCATCCGGCTGCGGGTCGGCCAGCGCGATTTTCTCTTCCGGCGGCTCAGCCGTCTGGCCGGTGGCCGGCGGAGCGGGGGCGGCCCGGATTGCGGTATCCTCATTCGCCGCCGCCTTGGGGAGACCGCTTCCAGAGGTTCGGGTTTCGTCAGGCCGCGGAGTGGGGACGGGCACGCTCGCCACCGCAGCTTTCTCCTGCGGCGTAGTCCGGTTGCCTTCGTCTTCCGTGACGGATGCGTCGCCGTCCGCCGGGAGGGTGATTGGCTGGCCGGCTTCGTTCGTGGCATCCTGCCTCGCCGAAGCCGCGGCTTTCTGCCGTGCCGCGAAGGCAAGCCGATAGGCGTTGATCTCCGCCTCGGTCAGGCGTTGGGGCGCCTCTTCGTTCGCATCAGCGGCGCCTGACGGATCGTCGCCGAAGCGTGCCGCGAGATCGGGCGGAACCACGGGTGCCGCGGAAGCATCCTTTTCGCCGCCGGCATCACCCTGTTCGGTCGCCGCCGCTGCCGCGACATCGGCCGTTGCAGCCTTCATATCGTCATCGTCCAGGGCCGGCATCGCGGTCGTGGCCGTGCCTTCCGGGTCGACCGCCAGCAGGTAGCGGGCGGGAACCCAGCCGTGGATGCCGGGCTGATCCACCACTTCGATCTTGCACCACTGATAGTTGTTGAACTCTCCGCAACCGAAATTCTTCACGGCGGCGCCGTTCGGCAGGCGGGTCATGGTGTGGCCGAGCGGCGACGCGGTCTTCCGCACGTTCAGCAGGTCACCTGGCGCTATGCTGGTGACGATCGCAAGCGCCTCCTCGGCGGCGCGTACGCCGGCCGAATGCAGCAGGACAGAGGTCAGTCCGAAAGCCAGAACTCGCTTTGAAGTAGGAAACATGCACCGCGTCTAGCGTTCCTTGGGGCCGAAGGATTGCACAGGTGCGCGGCGCATTGGAAGACCCGAGGCGCGGTCATCCTCAACTGTTGCCGCGGCTTTCGATACCTGTTGCAGGAAAGGATCAGGTCAGATTCCTGCGCCGTTCGACCTCGGCTGCGCTCGGCGCCTCCTGGGCAAAGGAGCCGGTTCGGACCTCGCCAGCCGGTTCATAGGTCGCCATGATGACGCCGGTGCTCGACGCCTGCGAGGAGGCGAGGCGGTAGGCGGCAGGCACGGTGCCGTTACCGAAGAGCCGCTTGCCCTTGCCCAGAACCAACGGGAAGATCAGCAGACGGACCTCGTCGATGATTCCGGCCGGCAGCAGCGTCTGGATCAACTCGCTTGAACCTTGAGTGATGAGGTCGGGGCCGTCCTCTTGCTTCAGCTTCCGCAGCGAGGCGACGACATCGCTGCCAAGCGGCACGCTGTTCTGCCAAGTCAGGCTGTCCGGCCGATGCGTGGCGACATACTTCGTCGCGGCGTTGAAGGCGTCGGCGAACGGGTCGTTTTGATAGGGCCAGTGGGCGGCGAAGATGTCGTAGGTCCTGCGGCCAAGCAGCAGCGCGTAGGGCTTCGCGAAAATCTCGCCCATGGCCGCACCCATCGTGTCGTCCCAATGATGAAACGTCCAGCCGCCATGCGAAAAACCGCCGGTCGGGTCTTCTTCCGGGCCGCCGGGCGCCTGCATGACGCCGTCGAGGCTGACGAAGGCGGCGGTGATGATCTTTCTCGGCATTTTTATCTCCCTTGAATCGATCTTGAGTCGGTATGCGTTTCAAGGACGGGCAGCGGGTGCCGATGCCGACACGTCGCCCGAAGAAAAAGCCTGTGGATCAAGCCTGCGCTTCCGCGCCCTGGGGCAGCGGCGCGTCCCTGGCGGCGGCAAGCACGCTGTCGAGCAGGCCCGGAAAGCGCTCTTCGAGATCGGCGCGGCGCAGCGTGGTGAAGCGGCTGGTGCCGCAAACCTCGGTGCGGGTGACGCCGGCCTCGCGCAGCTTGGCGAGATGGTAGCTGAGGTTGGTCTTCGAAGTGAACATCAGGAAGTGGCTGCAGGCGACCGGGCCGTCATCCTGCCGTGCGAGTTCGGCGGCGATGGCGAGTCGGGTCGGGTCGCCAAGGGCCGTCAGCACATTGGGCAGTTCGATCTGGTCCTTATTCGGGTGGGCAAGCTGCATGGTTCGACACTAAGTGGCTTTGGGCCGGGGTTCAATCTTTGCCATCGCCAGCCGCATCCCGTCGAGTATCCGAAAGCCGGGAAAATGACCGGGGCGCGGGCGCTCATGACAACAGGCTGGCAGGAGGCTCATGGCATAACATTGACAATGTAGGAGGCGATATCCAATTGTTCAATGAATTTTGAACTAAGGACACCTCCCATGGACAAGCGACTTATCTGGCTGGCGGTCGGAGCCTTCACCATCTCCACCGAAGGCTTCGTCATCGCCAGCCTGCTGCCCGACATCGCTGCCGATGCCGGCATTTCTATGCCGCTGGCCGGCTGCCTGATCACCGCGTTCGCGCTGGCCTATGCGCTGGGCGCGCCCCTTCTCGCCACGCTGACCGGCGACTGGGACCGCCGGCGCGTCATCCTGGCGACCATGGCCGCCTTCGTGCTGGGCAACGCCATCGCCGCGTTGTCCTCGTCCTTCGCGGTGTTGCTCGTCGCGCGCATCGTGATGGCGCTGGCAGCCGGCCTGTTCGCGGCAACCGCGCAGGCCACCGCCGTGTCGCTGGTGGACGAGCATCACCGGGCACGCGCGATTGCGGTGGTGGTCGGCGGGACGACCGTTGCGGTCGCCGTCGGCGCACCGCTGGGCGCGCTGCTCGCGGCCATCGCCGGTTGGCGCGGCACCTTCTTCGCCATTGCCGGCCTCGGCGCGCTGGCCGGGCTGATCCTTGCGTGGCGGCTCCCGCTCAGGGCGCGCCTCGCAGCCGCGATGACGCCCGGCGTGCGACCGGTCCTGCTGACGACGCTGCTGGCGCTGGTCGGCGCGTTCACCGTCTTCTCCTACATCGCGCCGCTGGCGTTCTCGGTCGGTCTCGGTGAGGCGGCGCTGCCCGCGATCCTGCTCGGTTTCGGCATCGGCGCCGTCATCGGCAATATCCTTGGCGGCCAGGCGGCCGATCGCTTCGGTGCCACGCGCACCGTGCTGTGGTCGCAACTCGCCAGCACCCTATTCCTGCTGGCGTTCTCTGGGGTGCCCGCGCTTCTGCCGGACAGGCTCGCCGGCCCGGTGCTGGTCGCGCTCACCGTACCGTGGGGCATCGTCGGCTGGGCTTTCCCGCCGGCACAGGCCAGCCGCATCGTCAAGCTGGCGCCGCAGGCGGCGTCGCTGGTGCTGGCGCTCAACGCCTCGGCGCTTTACCTCGGCATCGCCATAGGCGCGGCAATGGGCGGGCTGATACTGCGTTACGGCGCGCCGGCCGATCTCGGTGTCATCGCGGCCCTGTTCCCGCTCGCGGCCGTCGCCTTGGTCGCGCTCGGGCGGGCGCCACGTGCGGCGGTCGCGCCGGCGGAATGAGAGGAAGGCACTACGGCAAGGTCGCGGACGAGAACCAGACGTCGTCGAAGATCGCGACCGCGCTGTCGTCCGGCTCGCGGTTCGATCTCGGCCACATCGAGCGGATCTTCGATGCCGTCTCGCGCGTCGGCAGCAGCGTCGCCTTGCTTGTTTCGGCCGCGCCGAAGCAGGGAATGAACCAGGAGCGCATGAAGGCCTCGCAGGCGAAGCCTTCGTCGGTGCGCCTGACCAGCACGGCCAGGCCGACGCGTTCGGCCGGCTGCCAGGGAAAGATCAGCCGCCCGCCGGGCCTCAGCGCGTCCAGCCAGGTCGGCGGCGGCGCGGCAACGCCGGCATTCACGTAGATCACGTCGCAGGGCAGCAGATCGAACGCCACGGCATCGCCGTGGACGACCTTCACATTCGCATAAGGCGCGAGGTTGCGGGCGGCACGCGCCGCCAGTTCCGGCTCGATCTCGAAGGCGGTCACCGAGCCGCCGGGAGAGACCAGCAGCGACAGCAGGGCGCTGTAATAGCCGGTGCCGGCGCCGATATGACAAACCATCTCGCCGGGCTGCGGCGCCGCCTTGGCCATCCACATGGCATGCAGCAAAGGCTCGCCATTGTTGATGCCCTTGGCCGGATCGAGAGCGACCAGCGCGTTGCGGTAGATGTAGGCGGGATCGGCGCTGGGCGTCATCACAAGGCCGCGGCCGGCGGCCATCCGCCAGGGGCTGACGACGATCTGCCAGGGACCGGGGCCGAGGAAGTCTTCACGCGGCACCGTGGCGAATGCCTCCTCGATGCGCGGATCGGTGCTGCCGGCCTGGCTGGCCAGGAGCGCGGCGTAGAAGCGGCGAGCCTCGGCGACGTCTGTCATGGTGGTGAAGATAGGGCGATCGCGAGGCGTTGTCGCGGGGTGCGTCTACAGCCCCGCGAACGTATCGAACAGCAGCTTGATATTGAGCGCGACGATGATCGCGGCGACGATCCAGGCGAGCCCGGCGGTCCAGCGCGGGATGGCCAGCGAGCCCATCTTCTTGCGGTCGGAGACGAACTGCACCAGCGGGATGACGGCGAAGGGAAGCTGCATCGACAGGATCACCTGCGACAGCACCAGCAGTTCGGCCGTGCCTCTCTCGCCATAGAGCCAGGTGACGACGACCACCGGAACGATGGCGACGCCGCGGGTGAGCAGGCGACGCGCCCATTGCGGAATGCGCAGGTGCAGGAAGCCTTCCATGACGATCTGGCCGGCCAGTGTCGCCGTCACGGTGGAGTTGAGGCCGGAGGCGAGCAGGGCGATGGCGAACAGGATCGAGGCGATCGACAGGCCGAGCAGAGGCGAGAGCAGTTCGAAAGCCTGGCCGATCTCGGCGACGTCGTGGCGACCGGTCTCGTGGAAGGCGACGGCCGAGACGATCAGGATCGAAGCGTTGACGAACAGCGCCAGCATCAGCGCGATGGTGGAATCGGCTGTCGCCCATTTGATGGCGTCGCGGCGACCCGCCTCGGTGCGCTCATAGGCGCGGGTCTGCACGATCGAGGAATGCAGGTAGAGATTGTGCGGCATGACCGTCGCGCCGATGATGCCCATGGCGATGTAGAGCATGGCCGGGTTGGCGACGATCTCGGGCGAGGGGATGAGCAGGCCGCCGAAGATCGCACTGACCGAGGGCTGCGCGGCGACGATCTGGACGGCGAAGCAGCCGAAGATGACGATCAGCAGCGCGCCGATGAAGGCTTCGAGGAAGCGGAAGCCCTTGTTCATCAGATAGAGCAGCAGGAAAGCGTCGAGCGCGGTGATGATGGCGCCGGCGATCAGCGGGATGCCGAACAGGAGGTTCAAGGCAATCGCCGTGCCGATGACCTCGGCGAGGTCGCAGGCGATGATGGCGAGTTCGCAGGCGATCCACAGAAGCAGCGCGACGGGCCGTGGATAGTAGGCGCGGCAGGCCTGCGCCAGATCGCGGCCGGTGGCGATGCCGAGACGGGCGGACAGCGCCTGGAGCAGGATCGCCATCAGGTTGGAAAGCATGATGACGAAGAGCAGCGTGTAGCCGAACTGCGCGCCGCCGGCGAGGTCGGTCGCCCAGTTGCCCGGGTCCATGTAGCCGACCGAAACCATGTAGCCGGGGCCGACGAAGGCAAAAAAGCGGCGCAGCCAGGTGGCGCCCGCCGGCACCGTCACCGAGGCATGGACCTCCGGCAGGCTCGGCCGGTTGTCGCCGGTGCCGCGGAAGAAATGCCATTCGGCGCCCCTTGGCAGGGCGGCGGCTTCGGCTTCGGAGGGGGGAGGCGTCATCACGGATCTCGATGGGGTTTCCAGGTCAATTTATGCAAAGGCTTACAATTATGCAATAGGCTATAATTCATTGTATAGGCTTTTCTCGGACAAGCTTGTGCCAACGGTGACCGGAAGCGGTGAAACACCAACGCCTTGAATTCGCTGGCGTTCCCGACGGGAGTGGCGAGGGCGCTATGTCGCGAGGCCGATTTCCGCCGCAGCGGTCAGGCGCTGCGGCGGCCTCGGCCAAATAAACCGGTCGGAAGAATCAACGCCTGTGCTATGACGATGAGCCAGGTTGGATAGAGGGCCAGAAGGAAGGTTCGTTGGCGGGAAGGAAAACGATCGCGCGCGATGAACGGCTGCCCGACGCCGAAGTGCATTCGGAAGGCTTTCGCCAGACCCGCGAGGCGCGCCGCTCCGCGCTTGCCGAAGACTATGTCGAGCTGATCGCCGACCTGATCGAGGACGGCAACGAGGCACGCCAGGTCGACATTGCCGCCCGCCTCGGCGTCGCCCAGCCGACGGTGGCCAAGATGCTGGCCCGCCTGACCGCCGACGGGCTGGTCTCGCGAAAGCCCTATCGCGGCGTCTTCCTGACCGAGGCCGGCCTGAAGATGGCGCGGGAGAGCCGCGAGCGTCACCAGACCGTGGAGGCTTTCCTGCGCTCGCTCGGCATTTCGCCGGAGACGGCGCGCATCGACGCCGAGGGCATCGAGCACCATGTCAGCGCCGAGACGCTTGCAGCCTTCCGCCGGGCGATGGCGAAGCGCGGCTGAAAATCCTCGCCCGCGACGGAACGCGGCGCCTTCTCTCGCGTTGCTTGATGCCACCGCCTCCGCGGTGGCCGTATCGGCAATGGAGGACGAGATGGGCGTGAAAGAGGCACCGACGGCGAAAGGCAGGCAGGCGGCGGCCGGACTGAAGAAGGCGGCCGCGGCCAACGAGAAGAAGACCGAGCGCGCCATGGGCAAGGATCTGGCCAAAGGCGCCAAGCGTTTCGACGAGCGCTCGAAAAGTTCCGACGGCAAGAGCGCCGGTTCCAAGCAAAAGGGCTGATATCCGCAAATCGGCTTTGGCGACGTTATCGCACGACAATTGTCGGCGGCGAAGAATCTCTGTGACTTGCCGCAACCCTTGCGATAATTGTTGGCTGAAGGGCTCATGCAGCATTGTGACGAGGACAGACCATGCGTTGGAGAGGCCGGCGGCAGAGCGACAATATCGAGGACCAGCGCAGTTCGGGCGGCGGACTGGGGCTGCCCGGAGGCTTCGGCCGCCAACCGGGCGGCTTCCGCATTCCGATCGGCGGCCGTGCCGGCGGTGGCGGCCTGTCGACCATCGTCATCCTGGTCGTTCTGTTCTTTGCGCTGAAGGCCTGCGGCATCGACCCGATGCAGATCCTGGCCGGTGGTGGTGGCGGCGGCCTGGTGCCCGACAACAGCGGCCAGATCACCGACAATAGCGGGCAGGGCACCGGCGCTCCGGCCAATGACGAGATGAAGCAGTTCGTCTCCACCGTGCTCGCCGAGACCGAGGATGTGTGGACAGGCATCTTCCAGGCCAACGGCATGACCTATGAGGAGCCCACATTGCTCCTCTTCTCGGGCGGCGTGCGCTCCGCCTGCGGCTTCACCAGTTCGGCGGCGGGGCCGTTCTATTGCCCCAACGACCACAAGGTCTATCTCGACACGGATTTCTTCCAGCAGCTTTCGCAGCAGTTCGGCGCGTCCGGTGACTTCGCCGAAGCCTATGTGATCGCGCACGAGGTCGGCCACCACGTGCAGAACCTCACCGGCATCCTGCCCAAGTTCAACCAGATGCGGCAGTCGATGAGCGAGGCGGACGCCAACCACATGTCTATGCAGGTGGAGCTTCAGGCCGATTGCTTCGCCGGCGTGTGGGGTCACTACACCGCGCAGAAGGGCATTCTGGAGCAGGGCGACCTCCAGGAAGCACTGAACGCCGCCCAGCAGATCGGCGACGACACGCTGCAGAAGAAGATGCAGGGCTATGTCGTGCCGGAAAGCTTCAACCACGGCACGTCCGCGCAGCGGGTGACATGGTTCAAGCGCGGCTTCGATTCGGGCAAGCTGTCGGATTGCGATACGTTCAACAACCCGATCTGACCGAGACCGGCCGAAGCCACTCCGACGGCCAACTGACGGCGTTTTCTCTGCTCCCGGTGCTTACACTCCGCTCCGGTTTTTGAAAAACCCCGCAATTTGGCTCCGGAACGGCTTTCGATCCGGCTCTGCAAACCGAGGCCATGATGCCGATTGATTCCCGAATAAATCTTGATCCGGACCTTTCCCTGTCCCGGCTGGTGTTCGGCACATGGCGCCTGCTCAAGGGTACAGACCGCCCCGAGGCGGCCGCCGTCGCGCGGCTGATCGCGGCCGCGCTCGACCAGGGCATGACCAGCTTCGACCATGCCGACATCTACGGCAATTACGAGGTCGAGGCACTGTTCGGCGAGGGGCTGAAACAGTGGGGCGGCAGGCGCGAAGACATCGAATTGGTTACCAAATGCGACATCATGCTGAAATCGGCCAACCGGCCGCAGAACCGGGTGAAGCACTACGACACCAGTACCGCACACATTTCGGCCTCGATCGAACGATCGCTGAAAAATTTCGGCACCGACTATCTCGACCTTCTGCTGATCCACCGGCCCGACCCGCTGATGGACGCCGACGAGACGGCGCGCGCGCTGGAGGCAGCGGTGAAGGCCGGCAAGGTGCGTGCCGTCGGCGTGTCGAATTTCATGCCATCACAGTTCGATCTCCTGGCTTCGCGCCTTTCGGTTCCGCTGGTGACAAACCAGATCGAACTGTCGGTGCTGGAGACGTCCGCGCTGCTCGACGGGCGTCTCGACCATGCGCAGCGGCTCCGCTACGCGCCGATGGCGTGGTCGCCACTCGGCGGCGGCGCACTGTTCAGTGGCGGCGATGCGCGCGAGGAACGGGTGCGGAAGGTGCTCGGTGAGGTAGCTGACAAGATCGGCGCCGTTGATATCGCGGCGGTGGCTCTCGCCTGGTTGCTCCGGCATCCGAGCCGCCCGGTTCCGGTGCTCGGTACGACCCGGCCGGAACGGCTGGCAGGAATGGCGGGCGCGCTGTCCATCGCCATGGATCGGCAGGACTGGTTCGCCATCCTGGAAGCCAGCATGGGCCAGCCGATGCCCTGATCGCCGAAGCCGTTGCGTCCGCGGCATTGGTTAACGGCCGCGCTAAAATTCAACGTTGCTCATTGAGCGATGCGGAAAGAACTTGCTGGTAGCTTGTCGCCACATTTTGCTTGGGGTGGCACATGCGCAAGGTTCTTCAACGCTTCCTGGGCGATCGCGCCGGCAATTTCGCGATCATGACCTCGCTTCTGGCGGTTCCGCTTCTGCTGGGTGTCGGCATGGCGCTCGACTATTCCACCATTTCGCGCACGCGCGCCGATCTCCAGAACAGTCTCGATTCGGCGGTGTTGTCGATCGCACGCGAGGGCAAGGACGTTTCCGACGACAGGGCGCGCCAGATCGCCGAACTCTTCCTGGCGCAGAACAGCAGGCTGAAGGTCACCGATATCCAGGTCCATCACGACGGCACCGCCTTCAGCGTGGAGGGTGTCACCGACGCGCCGATCGCCTTCGGCAACCTGTTCGGCTATGACGGCTGGCCGGTGGCCGCGGCCTCGTCGGCCGATATCGCCTATGTCACCTACGAGGTCGGCCTGGTGCTCGACACCACCGGATCGATGGCCGGCGGCAAGCTGACGGCGATGAAGGACGCGGTGAACGGCCTGATCGACGGCATGGCGAAGCAGGTCAACGATACCGACAAGCTGAAATTCGCGCTGGTTCCCTTCTCGTCCTTCGTCAATGTCGGACCGGGCTTCGGCCCGTCCTTCAAGAACGGCAAGCAGGTCGCCGGCACCGGCGCAACATGGCTGGACCTGCAAGGCACCAGCCCGCTCAGGCAGTCCGAACTCGGCGCCGGCGCCAGCCGCTTCCAGCTCAACGAGAATCTCGGCCGGAAATGGTCCGGGTGCGTGGAGACACGCGAGGCCGGCGGCAAGGACTACGACGTCAGCGACGCGCCGGCCGATCCGGCGAAGCCGGAGACGCTGTACGTGCCGGCCTTCGCCATCGACGAGCCGGACAGCGGCTACATCAACAACTACATCAGCTCGGGCGCCAAGCCGAACGATTCGTCCGTGGCGCAGAAGATCGCGCGATGGAAGAAATACGGCGTGCAGACCGATGCGGCCGGCAATCCCAGCAATGGAGGGTTGCTCGACGTCGTCTGGGCGTTGCTGAACGGCCTCCGTTTGACGGGCGGCGACAACGGCAAGATCGCCATCAGCACCCGCGCGGTCAGCGGCTACGGCGAGACGGGGCCTGGCTTCGGATGCGTGTCGCAGCCGATCACGCCGCTCACCAGCGACTACGCGGGACTGGAGACCAAGGTCAACGCGCTGAAGGCGCAGGGCAACACCAACATCATGGAAGGCGTGGCCTGGGGCATGCGCGTGCTTTCGCCGAGCGAACCGTTCAGCCAGGGCAGCGATCCGGAAAAGGCACCGAATGTCGAGAAGATCATGATCGTGCTGACCGACGGCACCAATGTGTTCGGCAATATGCGTAACGGCCTCGGTTCGACCTATTCGAGCCTCGGCTATCTCGTGGACGGCAGGCTCGGCATAAGCGCCGGCGGCTCCGGCTCCACCACGCCGCTGATGAACGAGCGTACCCTGGCCGCCTGCAACAACGCCAAGGCGCAGGGCATCGAGGTCTACACGATCCGGCTGGAGGAGCCGGATGTGGCAACCGGAACGCTGCTCAGGGACTGCGCGACCAGGCCGGAGAACTATTTCGACGTGCCCTCGCGCAGCCAGCTCGACGAAGCCTTCGGCCAGATCAGGGAGCGCATCGCCCGCGTCCGCATCTCTTCCTGACCGGTAGCTACGAGGGATCGAAGACGGCCGGCCCACGCGCCGGCCGTCTTGTTACTGTCGGCTGATGTCAGCAGGGCAGGCATTCTCTCGTTGTTACCCAATGAGCGCTCGCCTATAACCATCGCCCGCCGCGCCGGCCGCGCGGCATGAAGCGTGCCGCGGTCCTTCAGGTCGCGGCACGCTTTGGGTTTTGATTTTTTCGCATGTCCTTGTCCCGAGACCGGCACCGCCTTTCGGGAGACATGCCTGGCGAATGGATGGCAACCATGATCGACGCGGCAAAGGCCAGGCGCGGACTGGCGCTGGTCTTCACGACGCTTCTGCTCGACGTCATCGGCTTCGGCATCATCATGCCGGTGCTGCCGGCCTATCTGCGCGAACTCTCCGGTGTCAGCATCAGCGAGGCGGCGATCGAGGGCGGCTGGCTGTTCTTCGTCTATGCCGCCATGCAGTTCTTCTTCGCGCCGATCGTCGGCAACCTGTCCGATCGTTTCGGCCGGCGGCCAATCCTGCTCGCCTCGGTGCTGACCTTCTCCATCGACAATCTGATCTGCGCCGTCGCATGGTCCTATCCGATGCTGTTTATCGGCCGGGTGCTGGCCGGAATCAGCGGGGCCAGCTACTCGACCTCCTCGGCCTTCATCGCCGACGTTTCGACCGACGAGAACCGGGCGAAGAATTTCGGCCTGCTCGGCATCGCCTTCGGCGTCGGCTTCGTCATCGGCCCGGTGCTGGGCGG
The DNA here is from genome assembly GCA_964490065.1 of uncultured Mesorhizobium sp. Lineage (GTDB taxonomy): Bacteria > Pseudomonadota > Alphaproteobacteria > Rhizobiales > Rhizobiaceae > Mesorhizobium. Next base: position 22,122 of record CAZBBT010000023.1, read on the forward strand.
GCTGCTCGGCACGTTCGGGCCGCGCGTGCCGTTCTTCTTCGCCGCGGGGCTCGCCTTCCTCAACTTCCTCGTCGGGTTCTTCCTGCTGCCCGAGACGCTGGACGAGCGGCATCGGCGCAAGTTCGAGTGGAAGCGCGCCAACCCGCTCGGCGCGCTGAAGCAGATGCGCAACTATCCCGGCATCGGCTGGATCGGACTGGTGTTCTTCCTGATGACCCTCGGCCACATGATGTATCCAGCGGTGTGGTCGTTCGTGTCCACCTACCGCTACGGCTGGAGCGAGACGCAGATCGGCTTGTCTCTCGGCGCCTTCGGCCTGTGCGGCGCCATCGTCATGGCGACCGTGCTGCCGCGGGTGATCCCCAGGCTCGGCGAATGGCGCACGGCCGCGATCGGGCTTGCCTTCACCGCCGCCAGCGCTTTCGGCTACGCCTTCGCCTGGCAGGGCTGGATGATCTATGCGGTCATCGTCGCCGGCTGCCTCGAGGCGCTGGCCGATCCGCCGCTCAGGAGCCTCGCCGCCGGCAAGGTCCCGCCCTCGGCGCAGGGCGAACTGCAGGGCGCGATGACCTCGATCTTCTCGATCACCTCGATCATCACGCCGATCCTCTATACGGCGATCTTCTCGTGGTTCACCGGGCCTTCGGCTCCGGTCACTTTCGCCGGCGCTCCCTATGTGCTGGGCGGCGTCTTCCTGGCGCTGTCGCTGCTGGTGTTCGTCACGAAGGTGGCGAAGCCGACGCCGAAGGAGGTGGAGCGCATGCACGCGACCGAGGCCGCGGGCGCGGGGCATTAGCAAACCGCCCCTTCGCCTGCGGAAGCCTTCACATTTCCGACACGGATTGGTCACGAAATAACCCGCTGGGCGGCAGGCTCAGGACTCATTGTGCCTGTCAGGTGCCGCTGCGTGGGGCATTGGGCGCGGGCAAACTGGAAGGGATACCCATGCGCAAAGCTTTCATGCTGGCAGCGAGCCTTACCTTGATCGGCACCTTCGCAGCCCATGCCCAGAACACGCCCACGCAGCAACAGCCGGCGCAGCCGCCGGCAGCCGCGCCCGAAGCCACCCCCAAGATCCAGCGCTTCGCCGTGGTCGATGTCAGCGAACTGCCGCAGGACACGCAAAAGCAGGTCGAGCAGGTCGTCGCGCAGGCCAGCGAGGATTCACTCAAGCAGTTGCGCACCACGATCGACGCAACGCCCGAGGCGAAGGCCGCGCTGGACGCCAAGGGCGCGACGTCGGAGCAGGTCGTGGCCACGGCCATGGGCCAGGACGGCACGCTGACCCTGATTACGAAGAAAAAGAGCTAGAACGGTTCAAGTTCTGCCGCTAGGCGAAGGCAGGCACGACTTCACGTTCCCGGCGGCGCAAGGTTTGTCCGCCAGATTCCGAAAGCCGCGCTTTTCAGGCACGAATGCCGATCCCGGCGAAGCGCCGGGTCTTGCGCTCAGGACGTGTCGGGCGCCTGCGGCGCCGGGGCGTCCAGCCGGCGAATCGCCGATCCGAAAATCCCGTGCGACGGCCGGCCTGCTTGCGGACCGGTCGCGCCGGGACGAGCGAACCGCGCCGCCTGCCCCATCAGCATGCACAGCATTAGTGCCAGCGCACGGAAACGGGCCGCAAGGCGTACCGCATCGCCGGCCTCTTCCAGCGCATCCGATGGGGCTGGTCCGCCGCCGAACAGGAAGGCCCGCGCCTCGACCTCGCCGTGGATCAGGATTTCGAGCACCTGCCGGCGGCGAAGGTAGTGAGCACCCGCCGCAAGGTCGGCCAGGCTGGCGAGCGCGAACAGCAGCGCCACGATGCGCTCCAGCACATCGCAGTTCCAGTTCGCTTCTCCTTCCCAGCCAGCCATTCCGGTCTCCTTTCGGTCGCGGAAATTATACGGGAGGTCTTGGGGGTGTGGAAAGACTGCGGCGACCGGTGGCTTTAACCGGCTGAAAAAGCTGAAAAATTTGTTTGAGCGGTGGTGGATTTGTTCACAGGCCGACAGGACGCCGGCTCTGGAGCGCTCCAAGCCGACCGTCCAGGCTTCCTAGCGCTCGGCCAGGGCTGGTTCGCCCTTCTTCTCGCGGATCAGGTTGACGAAACGGCGGAAGAGGTAGTGCGAGTCCTGCGGGCCGGGCGATGCCTCGGGATGGTGCTGCACGGAAAACACCGGCCGGCCGGTCAGCGCGATGCCGCAGTTGGAACCGTCGAACAGCGAAACGTGAGTCTCTTCAACGCCTTCCGGCAAGGAGTCGGAGTCGACCGCGAAGCCGTGGTTCATCGATACGATCTCGACCTTGCCGGTGGTGTGGTCCTTCACCGGATGGTTGGCGCCGTGGTGGCCCTGGTGCATCTTTTCGGTCCTGCCGCCGACGGCGAGCGCCAGCATCTGGTGGCCGAGGCAGATGCCGAAAACCGGAATGTCGGTCTTGAGCAGGTCCTGGATCACCGGCACGGCGTATTCGCCGGTGGCTGCCGGATCGCCGGGGCCGTTGGACAGAAAAATGCCGTCCGGCTTCATCGCCAGGATTTCCTCGGCCGCGGTCCTTGCCGGCACCACCGTCACCTTCGCGCCAAGGCCTGAAAGCAGCCGCAGGATGTTGCGCTTGACGCCGTAGTCGACCGCGACGACGTGCATGGTCGGTTCGTCCTGCTCGCCATGGCCTTCGCCCCACACCCAGGGCGTCTCCTTCCACACGGAAGACTGGCCTGAGGTGACCTCCTTGGCGAGGTCCAGGCCGACGAGGCCGGACCAGGCGGCCGCCTGCCGCTTCAGGTCCTCGACGTCGAACTTTCCGTCCGGCGCATGGGCGATGACCGCGTTGGCGAGGCCTTTCTCGCGGATCAGCACGGTCAGCGCGCGGGTGTCGATGCCGCATAGCGCGACGATGCCGCGCCGCTTCAGCCACTGGTCGAGATGTTCGGCGGACCGGTAGCTGGACGGATCGGTGATGTCGGCCTTGAAGATCGCGCCCACCGCACCGGCGCGGGCAGCGGGGTTAAGGTCCTCGATGTCCTCGCCATTGGCGCCGATATTGCCGATATGGGGGAAGGTGAAGGTGACGATCTGGCCGGCATAGGAGGGATCGGTGAGGATCTCCTCATAGCCGGTCAGCGCGGTGTTGAAGCAGACTTCCGCCACCGCCGAGCCCGTCGCGCCCAATCCGCGCCCCTCGATCACCGTGCCGTCGGCGAGGACGAGCAGGGCGGTGGGCGTTTCGATGGTCCAGGGCGCGGCCATGGCAGGTCTCCGTCGTGAGGCTGTGCTTGATATTGCCAGTCAGGCAGCTTCCGCGCAGCAAAAGACGCAGAGCGGCTCGCCCTGCGTCGTCGATGTAACCAGTGTGGTTGCAAGGCCTGCACATAGGGGAAGGCGGGCCGGGGGTCAATCGTCAACGCCGGTCGAGCAGTCTCGACAGTGCTTCCGTTACCAGGGCGGGAACCTTTTCGGGATCATCCAGATAGGCGCTTTCCAGCAGGCCGTCCGAAAGGGCGACGAGGAGCGAAGCGGTGACGGCGGGAGCGGGATCGCCGGCCGTGGCAAGAAGGTCGCGCAGGGTCCCATGATACCAGACGCGGCGCGCCTCGATGGCCTGCCGCACGGGACTGGCGGGATCGGGGTACTCGGCGGCCGCGTTGAGGAACGGACAGCCCCGCCAGCCTCCCGCGGTCACGGCCTTGCCGATACGCCCCATGATGGAGGCGATCATTTCCCGTGGGGGCTGTTTCGGCAGTGAGGCAATCGCCGCCCGCCCGAGCCGGTCCTGCTCCTCCATATAGGCGACGACGAGTTCGTCCTTCGACGGAAAGTGATTGTAGAACGTCGCCTTGGCGACCCCGGCTTCCGCGATGATGCGGTCGATGCCGACGGCATGAATGCCCTCCTCGTAGAAGAGCCGGGTCGCGGTGTCGAGCAGACGACGGCGCGCGGGACTTGCCTCGGGACGGCCCGGAGAAATGTTTTCCTTCATCGGTTGACTCTAACAGACAGGTCTGTATGTTTCAAATTGTAGACAGACCTGTCTGTATAGGAGAAAATCATGCAATCGAACGAGACAGCCGAGATCATGCGCCGCTTCAACCAGGCGTTCCTGGAGCACGAGCCCGCCATCCTCGAAGACCTGGTCGGACCGGATTGCGTCATGGAATCGATCCAGCCGGCACCGAACGGCACGCGCTACGAGGGCTATGACGTCTGCCTGGCGTTCTGGCAGGCCCTGGCGGCCGACCCTGTTGCCTATTTCGAGGTGGAAGACACCATTGCGATGGGCGACCGCGCCACCATCCGCTGGCGCTTCAATTTCGGCGACGGCGGATCGGTTCGCGGGATCAACCTGATGCGTGTCCGTGACGGCCGCATCGTCGAAGCCCTGGGATACTCGAAATCCCCGGGGCAGGCGGCGCCCCTGCCTGCGTGAGCGCCGGGCTGCACCGCCCTGCGGCTTCGGCCGCAGGGCGTCCCCACGTAATCGATGCAAGTTTGCCAGGTCGGCACATAGGTGAAAGCCCAATCGCAAGATTGTCTATTCGTCGTCGGGGCAGACCGGCCCGCGATCCTTGGAGTCGTTACCGCGCCCGGCTCACGACGGCTGCTCCAGCGGCCATACCTCGACGACACCATGCGTGACGGCGCAGGGCGTTCGCGACACCATGGCTATGGCCTCGGCCATGTCGGCAGCCTCGATTATGGCAAAGCCAGCGACGGGCAAGGAGGATTCCATGAACGGGCCATCCGCCGTTTCAACCTGGGCGGCATCGGGATTGCGCACCTGCATCGGGGTGCCAGCAATGCCCATGAGCACTCCGGCTTTCCGCAATTTCGCGTCGTGCGCATGGGCCGCGTCTCGGACGCCCGTTTCGGTGCGCTCGTAGCCCTTCCGGTCGCCATATCCGATCGTCACGAATTTCGGCATGGTTCGTCTCCTCAGGGGGATTAGGCTGCTCATGATCTGGAATATCGCAGACGGCCTCCCTGTTGCAGAAATCCAGGCCGAAACCCCGCTATGCGGCGGGGTTTCGGCCAAGCGGCGCTTATTCGTTGATCTCCGGTTCGACGACCTTGGCCAGGTTGCGCAGCGATTCCTGCCAGCCGAGATAGCAGGCCTCGACGGGGATCAGGTCCGGAATGCCGGCCTGCTCGATGTTCAGTTCGGTGCCGCAGGACACTTTCTTCAGCGTCACCGTCACCTGCATCTCGCCGGGCAGGTTGGGGTCGTCGAACTTGTCCGTGTAGCGCACGCGCTCGCCGGGAACGAGTTCGAGATATTCGCCGCCGAACGAATGGCTCTTGCCGTTCGTGAAGTTGCGGAAGGACATTTTGAACGTGCCGCCGACCTTGGCTTCAAGGCTATGGACGGTGCACAGGAAACCGTTCGGCGGAAGCCACTTCGCCAGCGCATCGGCCTCGATGAAGGCGCGATAGAGCTTCTCCGGAGTGGTGGTCAGGACGCGGTGCAGGCGGACGGTGCCGGGCATATCTTTTCTCCGTAAGATTGACAGGTTTGCACGCCCCAAGGACGAACACGGTCCCGCCGATCCGACATCGGGGCGCAAATTTCCTTGCCATGCAAGCGCGCCTGCCACGCCGCCCTTGAGATTCCGCTCGAAATGCCCTTTATCCCTCGTCAACAGCAGGAGCAGGCCATGCGCGACAAGGTTATGGACGAAGTGAAGGCGGCCATGAAGGCCGGCGACAAGGCGCGACTGTCGACGCTGAGGCTCGTCCAGTCGGCGATCAAGGACCGCGACATCGCAAACCGCGGCACCGGCAAGGACGCGGCCGGCGACGACGAGATCCTGCAACTGCTCGCCAAGATGGTGAAACAGCGCGAGGAATCGGCCAAGGCGTTCGAGGACGGTGGTCGCTCCGAACTGGCCGCCAAGGAGCGCGAGGAGATCGCAGTCATCCGAGATTTCATGCCCAGGCAGATGGATCAGGCCGAGACGGAGGCCGCGATCCGCGCGGTCGTCGCCGAAACCGGCGCTTCCGGGATCAAGGACATGGGCAAGGTGATGGCGGCGCTGCGCGAGAAATATGCCGGCCAGATGGATTTCGGCAAGGCGAGCGGCCTGGTGAAAGGCCTGCTCGGATAGCGCGGTTGGCTATTCGCCGGCCGTCACGGTCGGCGGGTTGCGCCTGCCGTACGGGATTTTCAACCAGGCGCGCTCATGCAGGTAGTAGAGCAGTGATTTGGTGACCACCTCGGTCAGACCGATGGCCGCAGCGAGCTTGATGCTGCCGGTGACGACGAATGAAATGATCATCGTGTCGATCGTGCCGGTGGCGCGCCACGAAAGGGCCTTGGCGAAGCTGCGCGAATGGGTGTCCATGCCCTTCCTCCCGATACCGGTTCGTCGCATCAGTTATCTCAGGCGGTGGTCGGGGGGCAAAGCGAGATTTTTCCGAGGCGACCGGAATTGCGGAATGGTTTTGCGGGATAAGGGCAAATAACGCGGCTGTTTGCCTTCCGTTTGTTCAGCGGATGTCCGCCTCCTCCGTCACGTAAGGTGCAAAGTAGAAGTCGCGTATGCGCACGATCTCGCTGAAGACGCCGACGTTCCTCGCGCTCAACCCCAACGGCATGGTTCCGGTGCTGGTCGACGGCGATTTTTCGCTTTGGGAATCGAACGCTATCTGCGCCTATCTTGCCGACATGGAGGGCGGTTCGCCACTCTATCCACGCGACCTGAAAGTCCGCGCCGATGTCAACCGCTGGCTCTACTGGGAACAGGCGCATTTCAACCGCGCCTTCGGCACGCTGATCTTCGAGAGCATCATCAAGCCGAAATTCGGCATGGGCAGCCCGAATAAGGGCGCGATGAATTTCTTCCTAGCCGAGATCGGTCGCTTCGCGCCGGTGTTGGACCGCCATCTCGAGGGCCGCGACACGTTGGTGGGCGACGACATCACAATCGTCGACTACGCGATGGTCTGCCTGGAGAAATACCGCGACGCGACGGCGTTCGACTGGACGCCCTTCGCCAACATCAACCGCTATTTCGACAGCATCCGCGAGACCCAAGCCTGGGTGAAGGCCGCACCGCCAGAGACGACGGTCGCTGCGCCGGAACTGATCCCGGCGTAGGCTCCAGGGGACGGGCGGCAACGCAAACTGCCGCCGCCGATACCGTGAACTATCCTGCGGCGGCAGGAACAGGCGGCCGTGCGTCGCTGCGCCGCTCGGCCGCGTACGACAGCCAGGCGGCCGCTACCGCGACTACCATCGCCACTACGCCGACCAGCGGCAAGCTGCGGTAGGGCAGGCCGGCGTTCAGCATCGTCGCGCCGACAAAGGCGGCAATCGCGATGCCGACATTGAAGCCGGACGGAATGAGCGAGGAGGCGAGGTTGGGCGCATCCGCGGTCCAGGCGAGGATGCGAGTCTGCACAGCGGTGCCGATCGAGAAGTTGACCCCGCCCCATATGACGATGACGGCGATCATCGGCAGCGGGTAGGGACTTGCCGCGAACATGGCCGTGAGCACGACAGCCTGCAAGGCGAGCATCGCGATCAGCGCCGGCATCAGGCGCCGTCCGGCTACCTTGCCTCCGGCGAAGACGCCGAGCGTGGCGCCGATGCCGCTGGCCAGCAGCACCCAGGGCACGAGGTTGGCGGTAAGGCCTGTAACCTCCTGCAGCAGCGGCGTGATGTAGGTGTAGGGCACGAACTGCCCCATCATGAGCATCAGCATGACGATAAGCGAGGTCCAGACCTGCTGACGGCCGAGCACGCCCACTTCGCGTCTCAGGCCGGCCGGCGGCGCCGTGACCGCCTTTGTGGCCGGTATGAGTGCCGCGATCGCGATGGCGGCAAGCACGCCGAGCGCGGTCATCGCCCAAAAGGTGGCGCGCCAGCCCCAGATATTGCCGATCGCCGTGCCCGCCGGCACACCGACGATACCGGATACGGTAAGACCCGCCAGCACCAACGCCACCGCCATGCCGCGCTGCTCGGTGCGCACCAGGCCCGTCGCGACCACCATGGCAACGCCGAAATAGGTGCCGTGCGCCACGGCGACGGCGACGCGGAGCATCAGCATGGAGAAAAAGTCCGGTGCCAGCGCGCAGGCGATCTGACCCAGCGTGAAGGCGGCGGTCAGGCACAGCAACAGCGTCCGGCGCGCCACATTCGGCGTGAGCAGGGTCAGCAGCGGCCCGCCGATGGCGATGCCCAGCGCATAGCCGGAAACGAGATAGCCGGCCGTAGGCACCGAAACGCCGAGGCCATCGGCAACCTCGGGCAGCACACCGGCGATGACGAATTCGGTGGTGCCGAAGGCGAAGGCGGCGAGGAACAAGGCAATCAGGGGCAAAGGCATAGGGGCGGCCAGGACAAGTTGGGCGGCGCACCACAGACCACGATCGTGGTCAACCGGCAATGCAGAAATTCTGGACGCCGCTTAAGCCGGCCTGATTCAGCTCGCCTGCAGGCGCGAGCCCCTGAGCAGGCCGCGTTCCTCAAGCACCGGGTAGGCCATGGAGGTCAGCAGCGAGTTGATCTGCTTCAGGTCGCGGATCGTGTCGAGGTGGATCGAGCTGGTTTCGATCGACTGCGGCGTGCCGTCGCGCAGGCGCAGGAAATGGCTCTGGCTGGTCTCGCGCTCGCGGTCGCGCAGCCGATCCTTCTCCAGCACGAGCTGGCGTGCGGTCTCGGCGTCGCGCGAGACCAGCACGTTGAAGGCCATGCGGGCGTTGGCGAGCACGGAGGCGTGGAAGGCCCGCAACTCGCGCCAGCCTTCCTCGGTGAAGGTCAGGCCCTGCTCGAATTTCTTGCGCACATGGACCAGCATGTTGCGCACGATGATGTCGCCGACCTGCTCCAGCTTGACGCAGGCGCCGATCAGTTCCTGGCAGCGCAGCGCCTCGTCCTCGGTCAACTGGTTCTTGGTCAGCTTGGCGAGATAGATCTTGATTGCCGCATGCTTGGCGTCGACGCGGTCGTCGAGGGAGGCCAGCGCGCGGATCTTGTCGGCGTCGGCATCCTCGTAGAGCTCGATGATGCGCTTCAGCATGATCTCGACCGTCTCGCACACCCGCACCACCTCGCGGGTGGCATTGGCGAGCGCCTGCGAGGGGGTGTCGAGCGCCGCTTCGTTGAGCGCCGAGAGTTCGGTGACGTGCAGCGCATCCGCAGGCTCCGGCTTGGCGCCGAGCGCGACGATCTTCTCCGACGCGCGATAGACCACGCCGGCCAGCGGCAGGCCCGCGATCAGGATGATGACGTTGAACAGGATGTGCGCGTTGACGATCTGGTCGGAGGCGGTGGCGCCGAGGAAAGAGACCGTCGGCTCGACGATCATCATAAGCACCAGCATCACCAGCGAGCCAAGCCCGCGCATCAGCAAATTGCCGACCGGAACGACGCGCACGCCGGGTTCGGCGCCGCGCGTCAGCATCGGCGCGATGACCGAGGAACCGAGATTGACGCCCAGCACCAGCACGACGCCGAGTTCGGGCGTGATGAGGCCGCGGCCGGCCAGCGTCGCCATAAGCAGCACGGCGGCGATGGACGACTGGAACAGCCAGGTGATCAGTGCCGCCAGCAGATAGGCGGTGATCGGGTCGCCGGAGAAATAGTCGATGATGACCGGCATCAACTGGCTGTCGCGCAGCGGCTCGGAAGCCTGGCCGATCATCTCCAGCGACAGGATAAGCAGGCCGATGCCGACCAGGATGCGGCCGATCTGGCGCCAGTCGCGCCGCTCGGTGGCCATGAACATGAAGGTGCCGGAAATCAGGCAGAGCGGCACCAGAAGGGTCAGATCGAAAGTGAGCAGCTTGGTGACGATGGCCGAGCCGATCTCGGCGCCGCGCACGGCCAGTTGACCGGCGGCGCCCGACACGATGCCCGCGCCGGCAAAGGAGCCGACCAGCAAGGTGACGGCGGTGGAGCTTTGGAAGGCTATGGCAAGGCCCGTGCCGGCCAGCACAGCCAGGATCGGGTTGCGCATGGTGGCGCGCAGCCTGTGGCGAAGCACGTCGCCATAGGCGCGCTCGACGCCGGTCTTGACCATGCGGGTTGCGAACAGCATCAGCGCGACCGCGCCGGCAAGGTGCAGCAGGACGACCGAGCCGCTCACGACGATGCTCCGGCGCGGCGGCCGCTGAAGCGTGACGCCGTGTTCCCGAGATGCGGTATGCGGTTGCGAATCACGCCCTGTCCTTCAAGCGTTCTATCTTAGCCGGTTAATGGTTTCGTCGGAGTGAACCGCAGCCATTACGCCTTTTCGGATCACTAAGCAAGCACGCGAAGAACGCATAAGCTGTGGTAATAATTGTATAATTTGCAACCCTCGAAATATCTCTAATGCCAGAAGGGTCCAGCCATCGGGCGGAAGAGACTGACGCATTCCGTAAATAAAAAGCGGCCTGTCAGTATCCGTGGCAACACCATAAATGGCATCATGCCGATCGATCGAGTATTTCAGTATTGCCAATTCGCCTCGCGCATTAGACATATCTTGTTGAAGCCGCTTCCATAACCGGAAGAAATCATTACAAAAATGTAAGATTCCCGTTCAGCCACGGTTCATGCGGGCGGCGCTATTTCTCGGGCATTGACAACAAGGAGTACCGCCCGATGAAACGTCTTGTCCTTTCGGCGCTTGCCGCCTCGATGCTCGCCGCCTCGGTCATGTCCGGCCAGGCCGCGCCCCTTCCAGCCTCCGCCGCGCCGCAGTCGTCCATGATCCATATCGATTGGAAGAAGCCGACTCATCGCGAGGTGAAGAAGCGCGTCATCATCAAGAAGAAGGTGGTGAAGCGGACCCATCATTCGAAATGGGGCCATCATTGGAAGCGCGGCGACAGGTATCACGACTGGCGCCGGCATGAGCGCGTCGACTGGCGCCGCCATCATCTGCGCCGCCCCGGCCATGGCCAGGAATGGGTCCGCGTCGGCAACGACTACATTCTGGTCTCGATCCTGTCGGGCGTGATAGCGGGTGTCATCGCCGCGCACTGACCCACGCTCGGAGAAACCGGAAAAGGCGGCTCGCAAGGGCCGCTTTTTTCGTTGCCGGCGTGTGGAAACCGGGCATGTCCTGCAGAGGCGCTGCAATAGGAGTCGTCTGGCTGGCGGTGCATGGTTATATGGAGGCCAAACGAGCTTTCCCATGCGCTTTGGCCCTGCCTTCCTCGACGAGATCCGCGACCGGGTGCCGATTTCCTCGGTCATCGGCGCGCGGGTGTCGTGGGACCGCAAGAAGACCAACACCTCGAAGGGTGATTTCTGGGCCTGTTGCCCGTTCCATGGCGAAAAGAGCCCGTCCTTCCACTGCGAGGACCGCAAGGGCCGCTACCATTGCTTCGGCTGCGGCGTGTCGGGCGACCATTTCCGTTTCCTGACCGAACTGGACGGCTTAAGCTTTCCCGAAGCGGTCGAGCGCATCGCCGACATGGCCGGCGTGGCGATGCCGGCGCGGGACGAACAGGCCGAGCAGCGGGAAAAGCAGCGCGCCTCGCTCACCGATGTCATGGAGATGGCGACAGTTTTCTTCCAGGAGCGGCTACAAGGTGCCGATGGCGCCCGCGCGCGGGCCTACCTGCGCGACCGCAGGCTGACGCCGGCCACACAGCAAGCGTTCCGGCTGGGCTACGCGCCCGACAGCCGCAATGCGCTGAAGGAATTTTTGGCCGCCAAGGGCGTGGCCAAGGAGCAGATGGAAGCCTGCGGGCTGACAGTGTTCGAAGACGTTCCGGTTTCCTACGACCGGTTCCGCGACCGCATCATGTTCCCGATCCCGGACTCGCGCGGCAAGATCATCGCCTTCGGCGGTCGGGCGATGTCACCGGACGTGGCGGCCAAATATCTCAACTCGCCCGAGACCGAACTCTTCCACAAGGGCAACGTGCTCTACAATTTTGCTCGTGCCCGCAAGGCGCTAGGCAAGGAGGGCACGGTCATTGCCGTCGAGGGCTATATGGACGTCATCGCCTTGGCGCAGGCGGGCTTCGAGAACGCCGTCGCGCCGCTCGGCACGGCGCTGACCGAAAACCAGATGGAGCTTCTATGGCGCATGGCCGGCGAACCGGTGCTGTGCTTCGACGGCGATCAGGCAGGCCTCAAGGCAGCATGGCGCGCAGCGGACCTCATCCTGCCGTCGATCCAGTCCGGTCGCACGGCGCGCTTCGCGCTGCTGCCGGAAGGCAAGGACCCTGACGATCTCATCAAGGCTGATGGGCCGGATGCCTTCCGCGCGGTGCTCGGCGAGGCGCGGCCGCTGGCGGAACTCTTGTGGATGCGTGAGACGGCCGGCGGCGTCTTCGACACGCCGGAGCGGCGGGCCGAACTCGAGCGCAAGTTGCGCGAACTGACCAGTCGCATCCGCGACGAGAGCGTACGCTTCCACTATCAGCAGGATATGCGCGAGCGGGCACAGGCCTTTTTCGGCGCGCAGCGCGGCGGCGGCCGAGATCGCGGGGGACGCGGGCAGGGCGGTTTCGACCGGCAGGGGGGGCGATGGTCGCGCGGCGGCGCGGCCCATCGCAGCGCCATCACCGAAAGCCTCGGCCGCTCGGCGCTGGTCAAGCGCACGGGCGAAATCATGTCGGTGCGCGAGGCCGCCATCGTCGTGGCACTGGTCAACCATCCGGCGTTGATCGACGAGAATTTCGAACATGTCGAGTTCCTCGACCTTGCTAACAGCGACCTGCGCAGGCTGCACGCTGCGCTGCTCGATGCGCTGGCGCACGACCTCGCCACCGGTCGCGAGGCCGTCGTGGAGGCGATCGACCGGGCCGGATGCCGCGATATCTGGGAGCGGGCGGTGGCGCTGGTCAGGCGTGCCCGGCAGTGGCCGGCGCTCGAAGGCGCGGCCATCGAGGATGCCCGCGACGCCTTCGGCCAGGCGCTGCACTTGCACCGGACCGCGCGCACCTTACATAGGGAACTGAAGCAGGCCGAGGCTGCGCTCGCCACTGATCCCACGGATGAAAACTATCGTCATCTCGTCGAGATTCAGGCGCAATTCCGTGATGTGCAGGCAACGGAAGCGCTGATCGAAGGTTTTGGGGTATCGTCGGGGCGTGCGGGGCGCGCTTAAGCCTGAAGGAAGGGATAGCGGCTAATTGATTCGCTTTTTTGCGGCGAATCAGGTCTTAGGCGCTTGACCTTCTGGCAGAATGACGGAATCAGGACGATTCGAAGGCATTTGACCCGCGCCCGGCATCGACGGGAAGTGATGTGGAGCGCCGACACTGGACGGGACGGGGCACCCGCCACAGATATCAGGGTTAATCTGGACTTAACGCAGATGCGCATACTGGCTGATCGGAACGCGCTTTTTGGCGAACGCACCTGATTTGCCGGGTTTGACAGCGACGCGGCCGTTATATGCGGCCGCCAGGAGACAATGAAGAATGGCGACAAAGGAAAAGGAAGAGGTCGAGACCGAGCGCGAGGGCACGACCGACGGCCCGCTGCTGGACCTTTCCGACGATGCTGTCAAGAAGATGATCAAGGCCGCCAAGAAGCGCGGCTATGTCACCATGGATGAGCTCAATTCGGTGCTGCCCTCGGAGGAAGTGACCTCCGAGCAGATCGAGGACACGATGGCGATGCTCTCCGACATGGGCATCA
>CAZBBT010000024.1:0-31229 GCA_964490065.1 uncultured Mesorhizobium sp.
CCATCAACGGCATGATCTACATGCGCGGCCAGGCGCGCGACTACGACCAGTGGCGGCAGATGGGTTGCACCGGCTGGGGTTGGGACGACGTACTGCCCTTCTTCCGTAAATCGGAGGATTATTTCGCCGGAGCGGACGAGTTTCACGGCGCGGGTGGCGAATGGCGCGTCGAGGAAATGCGCGTGCGCTGGGACATACTCGACGCGTTCCAGGCGGCGGCCGAAGCGGCCGGCATTCCCCGCACCGCGGATTTCAACCGCGGCGACAACGAGGGTTCGTCCTACTTCAAGGTCAACCAGCGCCACGGCGTGCGCGTCAATTCCGCCAAGGCTTTTCTTCGTCCTGCGGCCGGTCGCCAGAACCTCAAGGTGGAGACCGGCGCACAGGTCACTCGTCTCGTGCTGGAGGAGGGCGCTGCGTGCGGCGTCGAGTTCGTTCGGGGTGGCGAGAAACGCACGGCGAGGGCGCGCCGCGAGGTGATCCTCGCTGCCGGCTCGGTCGGCTCGCCGCATGTCCTCGAACTGTCGGGCATCGGGCCCGGCGCGGCGCTGCAACAGGCCGGAATCCCGGTCGCGGTCGAACGCGGCCAGGTCGGCGAGAACCTGCAGGACCATCTGCAGCTTCGGCTCGCCTACAAGGTGACCGGCATCCGCACGCTGAACGAGCAGGCGAGCCGGCTGTTCGGCAAGATGGCGATCGGGATGGAATATCTTCTGAAGCGCTCCGGGCCGATGGCGATGGCGCCGAGCCAGCTCGGCATCTTCACCCGCTCCTCGCCCGAATTCGACACGCCGAACCTGCAATACCATGTCCAGCCGCTCAGCCTGGACAAATTCGGCGATGCGGTGCATCCGTTCCCGGCCTTCACCGCCAGCGTCTGTAACCTCAGGCCACAGAGCCGGGGGTCGATCCATGCCGTATCGAATGATTTCCGAAAGCAGCCGGCGATTCGGCCGAATTACCTCGCCGTCGAGGCCGACCGCACGGTCGCGGCCGATTCCATCCGGCTGACGCGCCGCATCGTCGCGCAGGCGCCGCTGCAACCTTATCAGCCGCAGGAATTCAAGCCGGGCCCGGCCTACGAGACGGAGGACGAACTGGTGCGCGCAGCCGGCGAGATCGGCACCACGATCTTCCATCCTGTCGGTACCTGCCGCATGGGCCCCGATGCCGATTCGGTCGTCGACCCGCAACTGCGCGTGCGCGGGGTCGCGCGCCTGCGTATCGCCGACGCTTCGATCATGCCCACCATCACCTCCGGCAACACCAATTCGCCGACGCTGATGATCGCGGAAAAGGCGGCCGGGCTCATCCTTTCGAGCTGAATTCCTCCTGTATCAAAAAGAAGCATCTTGTGTGCTTATTTGGGAATCGGCGACAAAATGTGTCTCATTGCAAGAGCTCCGTAATCGTTGAAATACATGAAGTTCAAAGAAATAATATAAGAATTTAATAAAAAAAGATTGATTAACCTTTGGTTAGGAAGAGAGCTTAACAGGAGGGGCTGTTTGACCTAGAAAAAGGATCAAACGAGTCTCCATTATGCTTCGCAATGTCGCCCGTAACGACTTCGGATCTTGCCGTCATTCCCGCCGTGCTGTTCGCGCGATGGCGGGAGGGCGGCGGGTTCACGCCATGGCGGGAGATGTGTCGTGACGCTGGTCCATGATGTCGTGCCCGACGCCGCCACCGTGACCATGGGCGGCTTCCGCGTCGCCGCACTCGACCGGCAGGCGGCCGCACGCACCATGATCGAGGCTGCCCAGACGCGTCGCGGCCGGCCACTCTACTTCACCTCCATCAATGGCGAGGTCATCGCCCGCGCCAATATGGATCCGTCCATCGCGGCGCTGTTTGCGAGCGCCGACCAGATCCTCGCCGACGGCCAGCCGCTGGTACTTGCTTCCCGCTGGCTCTGCCGCACGCCGTTGCCCGAACGGGTGGCCACGACCGACCTGTTCCACGACGTTGCCCAGGAGGCTGAAAGAAGCGGCAGCACCTTCTACATGTTCGGCGCCGACGACATAGAGAACCGCAGGGCCGTCGCGGCGGTACACACGGCCTATCCGCGCCTGAAGATCGTCGGCCACAGTCATGGCTACCTGAACGGCGCCGCACTCGAGGCGAAGCTTGCGGAAATCAACCGCCTTGCGCCGGACATATTGTGGCTCGGCCTCGGCGTGCCGTTGGAACAGAAATTCGTGCGCGATTTCGGCGACAGGTTGCCCGATGTCGGCCTCATAAAGACCTCCGGGGGCCTGTTCAATTTCCTGTCCGGCAAGAACCGCCGTGCGCCGCGCTGGATGCAGCGCGCCGGCTTCGAGTGGATGTGGCGCGCTCTGCTCGAGCCGCGACGGCTGTTCTGGCGCTACCTGACGACCAATCCGCGCGCGCTGTATGCGATCCTGAGGTATTCGAAATGAGCGACCTGCCGAGAGACACGACGGAAACCGTCTACGACGTTGCGGTGGTCGGTGCGGGTCTGAGCGGCACGCTGGCTGCCATCGTCCTTGGCAAGGCCGGCCACCGGGTGGCGTTGATCGACCGCCACGCGGTCTATCCGGAGGAGTTCCGCGTCGAGAAGATCGGCGGTGACCTCGTCTCGCGCTTCCAGCGGCTCGGCCTGCTCGACGCGGTGGAGGCGGCAGCCCGACCGTTCGCCGAGATCGTCAACGCGCGCCGCGGCCGCATCCTCGACCGCACCCGCGCGCCGCATTTCGGCTTTTCCTACGAGGCTTTCGTCTCCGCCATGCGGGCCGCGCTGCCTGAGGGCGTCGATTTCATTGTCGGTCGTGTCAACGATCTCAAGACCGGCGCCGCACGCCAGACTGTCATCCTGCACGATCAACCGTCCGTCACCGCACGGCTGATCGTGCTGGCGACCGGCATGGGCGACATATTGCGCCGCTCGCTCGGCATCGAGCGGCACACGGTCCACCAGCGCCAGTCTTTGACCTTCGGCTTCGACATTCGCCCGGTCGGCGCCGAAGCATTCCGCTACCCGTCCGTCACCTATTATGGCGAGCAGGTCTCGGACGGCATCGATTATCTCAATCTTTTTCCGGTCGCCGGCGGCACGCGCGCCAACCTGTTCACCTTCCGCGATCATCGCGATCCCTGGGTCAAGGAGTTCCGCGAGAACCCGCAGGAAACGCTGGTCGCCACCTTGCCGGGCCTGACCAGGGTGTTGGGCGATTTCGAGGTCGTCGGCCGCGTCCAGAACTGGATCATGGATCTGACGGTGGCACAGAATTGCCGGCAGGCCGGCGTGGTGCTAATCGGCGACGCCTACCAGACCTCCTGCCCGGCCGCCGGCACTGGGGTCAGCCGCCTGATGACCGATGTCGAGCAACTCTGCCTGCACCATGCGCCGGCATGGCTTGCCACGCCGGGCATGGCTGCCGACAAGATCGCCGCCTTCTACGACGATCCACGCAAGCTGGCATCCGACGCCAGCGCACTGACTCAGGCGAACTATCGCCGCAATCTGACCGTCGCGACCAGCCCGGCCTGGCGCGCGCGCCGCACGCTCCAGGTACTGCGCCGACGCCTGCTCGACCGCATCGAGACCGTGTCTCCGGGAACCACGGCGCGCTTGCGCACCCTGGCCGGCCGGCCGGCCTGAAGCCGACCTCCTCTTCCGGTCCTTGCCTTTGCCGGGCCAGGAGCGGCATATAGCCTGCAGTTTGAAGGGTGCCCCGAGTGGGCGGGGTTCAGGCCCTGGCGTCGTCCGCCATCGCCGTTTCCGTTACGGGCAGTACCTGCGCCGACTTGAAGCCGCCTGACGACTGGAACAGGCGGCGGGCGATGGTCTTCGCCGACGGTATGCTTTCGGCAAGCATGTCGGCGGCGTAGCCAAGTGGATTGCCGGCTCGCGTGATGCGCGACATCGGCGCGGGTTCGGCGCCGAAGGTCAGCTTGTAGGGCTCGTCGCCGATGGTGAAATCGAGAAAGCGTTCGCCACGCTCGATGCAGTCGCGGGCCACCTGTTCGAACATCAGACTGCCGATCGACTGATTCTTGAAATTCTCGAAATCGAATCCGCCCATGATTACCAGGAGGGACGTTTTCCGGTGCGCGAGCCCGAGCACGCCTGCGATCACCCTGTCGTCGAGCCACAGGCCGTAGGTACGTGTCGCGTCGTCGCGGCCTTCCTGCGCCATGCCATGGTAGAAGTCGAAATAGGTCGGCGTCTGCAACAGGTCGCCGCCTTCTTCGGGTCCGCCGAAACGCAGGCCCCGGTATTTCTTCATCGCCTCGAAGACGGCGCCAATGGCGGCCGGGTCACGCGCGCGCTCGAAGCGCACGGTGCCCTTTCGATGAAGCTGCCGCGACTTCTTGTCGAGTTCCTTGCAATAGGATTTCTGCAGCCGCTGTTCGCGCCACTCCGGAAAGGCTTCGCCGAGCGGCGTAGCATAGGCATTCATGCCCATTGGCTCGCGCTCGACGCCGAACAGTTTCTCCAGCGGCAACGAGCTATCGGCTAACTTGCCGATCCTCATGAGGTCGTAAGGGCGGATCAGCCGGCGGATCTGCCGCACGCAATCCCTGTCGCCGGCGATCGCCGCAAAAGTCGCCGGATCGGCCACCGGCGAAACATAGTCCGAGACGCGCAGGTCGGCGAATTCGACCAGGCGCAGGAAGGCGTAGCGCCGCTTGATCAGCGGTAGCACCATGGCCAGCCGTTTATCCGCCGCGAAGCGGATGACGACGATGAGCGGTTCAGCGGAATTCACCGTCAGCAGCTTGCCGTAGAGCGATGCCAGCCAGCGCGGATGCTGGAATGCAGTCGCCGCCGACGCCTCGAAAAGGGCGACATATTCCGGCGACAGGAAATTGAAGGAATTCTGAACGCTGACTTCGAACATACGGATCCGGACAGAGGCTGCGGAACGCCACGGTCGTGATCTCTCCTCCAGGTGGCCGAAGGAGTCAAACGGATGTTGGGAATTTGGTTTACCGGCGGCCAAGGTTGCAGCTTTCGGACCGGCGGTAACCGGATGTTTTGGAAAAGAGTGCATGAGGGAAGAAAAGGAGGTGCCGCTCTTGCCGGCCATCGACGTGATCGTTCCCTCGCCCGGGGCACGGGCCTGGCAGCACCTGGTGATCGAGCGGCTCGCCGCCGCTGGGCATGACGTCGCCGTTCTTCACGACAGCGGCGCGCCGCAATGGCCGGCGATGATTGCCCCGGTGCTCGGATGGGAAAGGAAACTCTTCCGCAGGCATGGTGGCGGGTTGGCCGGGCCTGCGCCTGGAATCGTCGAGAGCCCGCGCGCACGCCGTCCGGACCTGCGGCTCGACCTGTCCGGTGTCGCGAATTCGTCGGATATCCCCACGCTGACGCTGTTGTTCGATGCTCAAGGGTCCGACGCGGCTGTTCCGCTGGCGCTCGCCGCCGGCCGGCTCCCCCATATAGAGGCCGTTCTGGACAAAAGCCGCCTGGTTGGGCGCGCCGCGCCGATGGTCGACAAGCCCGAATCGACCGCGCTCGGCACGGACGACGTCCTGGCGCGGGCCGTCACCTTGGCGCTGGCGTCGATCGCCCGGATCCTTGCAGGGGAAAAAGCTGAGGCCATTTCGGCCTCCATGCCGCCGGCAAGGTTTTCGCCTTCCTCAGGCGGGTTCCTGACGGCTTATCTCGGATCGGCCCTGCCCAGGCTCGGCCGCGAGGCCATCCGCCGCGCCCGCTATCGGCACGCGCATTGGCGCGTCGGCTACCGCTTTGTCGACGGGTCGGGCGTCGCCGAGACCGGCCGGCTGGGCAACGGCTGGCGGCAGGTGCCAGATGCAGGCGACCATTTCTACGCCGATCCGTTCCCACACCGCTGGCAGGGCAAGGACTTCATCTTCGTGGAGGACTATCCGCACGCCACCGGCAAGGCGGTGATTTCTATGGTCCGCATCGATGGCGACGGAAACGTCTCGCCACCGGAGCCGGTGCTGGAGGAGCCGTTTCACCTTTCCTATCCGCAGGTGTTCGACTGGCGCGGCGAGACCTGGATGCTGCCCGAAGGCAGCGCCAGCGGCCGTCTCATACTCTATCGCGCCACCCGCTATCCCGACCGCTGGAGCGCCGAGAAAATCCTACTGGAAGATTGCGAGATTTCCGACGCTACATTGCTGGAGCACGGCGGATACTGGTGGCTGTTCGCAACCGGGCGCGACGGGTACGGCAGCACCTCGGACACCATGGTCGCGTTCTCCGCGCCTTCGATCGACGGTCCGTGGTCGCCGCACCGGATGAATCCGATCGCCATCGACCGCCGGCTGGCACGGCCGGGTGGCGCCTTCGTGCGCACTGGCGGACGCATCCTGCTGCCGGTCCAGGACGGCACCAACGGTTATGGCGGCGGCCTGGGCTTAAGCGAACTTCTGGCGCTTGACGCAAAGACGGTGCGGTTTTCCGAGCCGCGACCGATCTCGGGAGCCGGCGACTGGCCCTATCCAAAGATCCACACGCTGAACCGCGCCGGCAGGCTGGAAGTCATCGACGGCATCGCGGCCGTGCGGCGCTGAGATCAGGTGAGCAGCTTCTCGTAGGCAAAACACATTGCAGCCGGCGAATAGCGATCGGCGAGTTGCCGGCCGCTGGCAGAGAGTTTCCGCGCCAGGTCCGGATTGTCGACGACATCGGCCAGCGCCTTGGCGAAGCCGGCGGCATCGCTGCCATCGACGAAAAGCGCTGCCGGTTCGCCGGCACCGGTCGAAAGCACTTCGCGCAGCACCGGCAGGCCGTTGGCAACCACCGGCAGGCCGGCGATCGCCGCCTCGGCGACGGAAAGGCCGAAGGTCTCGTTGGTCGAGGGGAAAGCGAAGACATCACCCGCCGCCAGGAACTCGAAAATGCGCGCCGGCGGGATCTCGCCAACGAAATGCAGCCTGTCGGCCACGCGCTGTTGCCTGGCGAAGGCCAGCAAGGTCTCGTGCTCCGGCCCCGCGCCGGCGATAGCGACGTTGAGGCCGGCAAGCCGGGGTAGGGCGCCGACCAGCGCGATGTGGTTCTTCTGCGGCGACAGCCGCCCGGTGGAGACGGCGAGCCAGGCATCGGCTGGCAGGCCGAAGGCGGCTCGCGCGGCCTGCCGCTCATAGGTCCGCTGCGGACCGGCCACGCCGTGGTCGATGCGACGTAGCCTCTTGCGGTAGGCGGCGGGGTAGGTGGCGAACTGCGCCTCGGTCCATGCCGAATTGACGACGTTGACGTGATAGAGGCCGAGACGGCCCATCCATTTGTCGAGCAGGGTGGCAACGCCGGGCATACCGCCATGCTGGGGTGCGCCGCTCTGGTTCGCGACGATGTGGCGCGCGCCGGCCAGCCGGCCACCGATCGTGCCGAACACGTTGCCGTAATGCTGGTAGGAGATCACCGCGTCCGGCCGCGCGGCTCGCAGATAGGAAATCAGCCCCGCCGCGGCACGCAACTGCCCCGCCAGTCCGCTCGGCGGTTCCCACCTCACGAAGTCGGCATGGGGGTCGTCGTCATAGGCTGCGGTCTTGCGGTACATGAAGACTGTGCGGACGTCATGGCCGCGCGCACGCAGGCCTTCGCCCACCATGTCGGAAACGCGCTGCGCGCCGGCCGCTTCCGCCTGCGTCTGGACCTGGACGATCTTCATGAGGCACCGCGCGCGATCGCGCTCGACCGCTCGCGCGGCCGCCCGGCGATGAGGCCGAGGATCGACGGATCGATGCCGATCGTGCGCCGGCAGATAGCGACGCCGAGCAGGCTGGCGGCCGCCACCGTGCCGGCCATGCCGAAGGCGACGCCCATCGCGCCGAACTGCCAGGTCAGCAGTGCGGTGATCGCGAGCCCGACGATGTTGACGCTGACCAGCAGCTTCATCAGGTAGTGCTGCAGCCCGGTCAGTTGCATCAGCAGGTCGGTCGGCCCGCACAAGGAGGCGATCGTGGCGCCTAGGCCGAAAATGACCAGCACCGCATGCATCTCTGGGGTCGCATAAGCGGGATCGAACAAGGCGAGGATCCATGAGCCGAGCAGCCAGAACGCTGCCAATATCAGCAATGCGGTGGCGCCACTGCCGAGTGCTGTCAGGCTCGTCATCTTCTGCACGTGGTTCCTGTTGCCGCCGTGGAAAGCCCCCGAGATTTCCGGGGCCAGCGCCTGGTTGAGCCCTGTCAATGCCAGAAGAACAAGGCGCGTCGTGCGATCGGCGACGAAGACGGCACCGGCGATCTCGGGGCCCAGTATGCCAGCCACCAGCAGTGTCCCGACCTGTCCGAGCGCCGGCGGCAGCGAAGTCGCGCCCCACAACCCGACAGTCACCTTGTTGAACTCGGCCTTCTGGGCGGATGACAACGGCGGCCGGTGCGCCGTCAGCGTGTCACGCAAGAGAAGCACGGTCTGCGGCAGGACCGAGACGATCAGCAGGCCGGCTGTGAGCCAGGTTGCGATCACGGCACTGCGGTGGCCGCCGTGCCAGTGAATCGCCAGAACGGAGACGATGGTCGCCGCCCGCCAGATGATGTCGCGCGGCAGAAGCCCCCACACCAGAATACCCTTGGCGCGAAACGCGCCGGAGGCGAATTCGGACCAGGCGAGCGCCAGCGATAGCACGGCGGCCGCAAGGCAGAGCGGCAGCCATTCGGGCGTACCCCGGCCGACGAAGGGGGCGAAGCCGACGGCGATGATGAGGAGGCCGGAAACCGAAACACCGGCGAAGGCGACCAGGATTGCCCGCGCCATCATGCCCTGCGCGGAAGGCAGGTCGCCGGCTTCCGCGTATTGCGGCCAGAATCTGAGCACGGTGCTCTGCTGGCCGACGCTGGCGAAGAACGAGATCAGGCTGGCGCCGGCATAGGTGGCGCTGTAGAGGCCGAACTGGCGCGCGTCCATGATCATGGCGAAGGTCACGAACATCAGGAACGAAAGGGCGGCGCTCGCGAGCTTGATGATGCCGGCCACCGCGCCGCTCTTCGCCAGCCCGGTCGCGGACATGCGCGTGGCGGCGGCCGGAGCGGAGCCGCGCCGGCCCTTGTGCGTGGCGTCACTCATGACCATTGGCCTGGAAACGTCGGCACGATAGCAAGCAGTCGGGCAGTCAAGGCATCGTCCTTTCGCGGCTACCGTTAGTCCAATCGTTTCCCTCGTGCCACAAGGATCGCATCCGATGGTTACCGCCATACGACCGGCCTCCTGCTGCCTTGTGGCGGGCACCGGAAAGCGCGTTGCCGCAGCGTTTTCAGCGCCAAATCGCGAATAGCCTTAACGGAAGGCTAAGACTGATCGCGCATGTTGGTGCCAAATTGGAGACAAGCGTCTCCGAAGAGGATTGTGCATGGACAAAGCCGCCGAAGAGACAGGCGATCTGCCGCCCCTGTTCGACATAGCCGGCGTGCTTACGACGCTGTGGCAGCGTAAGCTGGTCATTCTCGCCACGACACTGGCGGCGGTGCTTCTGGCCGTCGCCTATCTGGCCGTCACCAAGCCGGTCTACACCGCTACCGCCACGATCCTGCTCGATCCCCGCGATCTGCGCGCCACCGGCCTCGATACCGTGCTGCCCGGCATCGGCGCCGATTCAGCGGCGATCTCCAGCCAGGTCTCGGTCATCGAATCGGTGGAGCTCCTGACCGCGGTCTTCGATGAGCAGAACATTGCCGACGATTCCGAATTCGCCGGCGGCGGCCGCTTCTCGTTCGGCGCGAAGCCGAGCCGCGAGGCAATCTTCAACCGGTTCCGCAGCAAAGTCTCGGTCGATCGCGAAGGGCTGACCTACGTCATCGACGTCTCGTTCGAATCCGTGGACCGGGAGAAGGCGGCGCGCATCGTCAACGCCATCGTCGACCGTTACAGAGCCAGCCTCGCCGGTGAGAAGGAAAATGCCAACAGCGAGGCCAACACGCTTCTGAACGCGCGGATCGGCGACCTCGAAAAGGCCGTCAGCGACGCCGAGCGCGAAGTCCAAGACTTCAAGTTCAAGAACCACATCTTCGATGCCGGCGGCACGCTGCAGTCGCAGATCGACCAGTTCAGTCAGCAACTGGTCGCTGCGCAGAATGCTTCGGCACGCGCGCAGACGCAGTATGACCAGGCCATGGCGGCCGGCAGCGGAGCGGACGGCCTGGCGCGCCTGTCGGAAATCCTCAATTCCAACACCGCCGATAAGCTGCGCGACGATTACAACCAGCGTGCCGCGGCCCTTGCCAACGCCGAGGTAACGCTCGGGCCGCGCCATCCAACCATTGCCGCGCTCAGCGGGGAACTGGCGCGGATACGTGGCCTGATGGCCACCGAGGCGGCGCGCATCACCGCCGAACTGAAGGCCCAGCGCGACCTCGCCATGAAGAACGTCGCGCAGATCCAGGCCAAGCTCGCGCAACTGCGCGACGAGGCCAACCAGTCGGATATCGCCCAAGTGCAATTGCGCCAGTTGCAGCGCAAGGCCGATGCCGCCCGTTCTGTACTCGACGACTTCCTCAAGCGCTCGCAAGAAACCCAGCACATGGAAGGCATCCAGATCTCGCAGGTGCGCGTCATCAGCGAGGCCGCCCCACCGGTGCAGCCGACCTGGCCGCGGCCGAAACTGCTTCTGGCAGCCAGCCTTGCGCTTGGCGCGATGCTTGGCTGTGCGCTGGCGCTGATGATGGGCGCGCGCGATGAAGCGCACGGAAACCTGTTCGGCAGGCTGTGGCCCAGGCGCAGGCTCTCCGCCGCGGTGCCGGCTCTTTCAAAAGCCGGACCCGTCGCCGTCCCGCTCCGCGAGCTACCCATGCTCGGCACAGTGCAACTCCCCTTTGCCGAAGGCGGCCTGCCTGGCGGCATCCGCGCGCTGCGGACGGAAATGCAGCGTTTCCGTAACACCACGCTGCTGCGCTCGGTCGAGCAATTGCTCGTGGCCATCACGGATCGGCTGAGGCCGGGAACCCGGCCGCCTTTCGTGCTGCTCGTCTCATCGCTGCGCAATGGCGGCGAACGGCACATGGCTGCCGCAGCGATCGGCATCGGCCTTGACCACATCCATCAGAAAGTTCTGGTCGTCGATCTGGTCGCGCCCGCCATGCAGCCGGTGTCCCCCGCCATGGCTGGCCTACGTGCCGCCCCCTTCGTCGATCCGTCCAGTGGCTTGCAGACGATGATTGTCGACGCGGGCGCGTCGGTTGCGCGAGTGGCCGTGGAAGCAGCCATGCAGGTCGACAACTGGGTGGCTCGTTCCGGAGCGCCGGTAGACTTCGTCGTCGTCATCGATCGTCCATTCGGCGATGCAGGCCGCAGCACCGGCCTTGCCGCCCGCGCCGACCTGATCGTTTTTGCTCTGGGACCGGCCGATCGCGATGCCGGGCGCGAATGGCTGCACGATCGTCTCGCGCCGACCGAGAGCGAGCGCGGCACGACGTTGGTGGTGGAGATGGCGCCGAGCCGGGCGGCCTCCGCGGACACCCGCCAGCCGCCGGTCGCCGCCAACACGGAAATGCCGCGCGGCGTCGTTCCGGCACAGGGCTGATCGGCCATGACGGGTGAGCGGCCCATCATGGCGGCGCCGATCACGCGCCGGCGTGCCGTGGCGATGATAGCGGCCGCCGTGACGCCGCTGCCGCCGGCCGTCGCCGCGTCCGCCGGCAAGGCAGCCGTCCTGCCCGCCGCATTGGCGCGTGGCTTCAACCTGCCGGGTTGGGTCGACCACGAGCAGGGCATAGCGCCCGCCCGGCCGGTGCTGGAAAAGTTGCGTGCGCTGGGTTTCGCTTCGATCCGCCTGCCGGTTGCCGCCGATCCGCTGCTCGGCGACAAGGAAGCGGCCCGCGCCATGCTGCGTCGTATCGGCGGCGCTATCGCGCAGTGCATCGCGGCCGGCTTCGCCGTCGTCCTCGATCTCCATCCCGGCGGTAGTGTCGGTGCCAGCCTGCGGCGCGACCCGGCGGAAGGCGCCCGCAGCGTCGTCGCGACCTGGCGATTGCTGCGCGACGTCGTCGCCGGTTTTCCCGACAATGCTGTCTACGCCGAACTGCTCAACGAGCCGCCAATGGAGCAGGCGGTCTGGCTCCCGTTGCGCGACGAACTGGCCGGCGTGATACGCCAGACCTGCCCGAGGCACGGCATCGTCTGGGGGCCGGCGCGCTACCAGGGCATCTGGGAACTGGCAGACGTCACGCCGCTCGGCGACGAACGGGAGGTGGTCGCGGTCCACTATTATTCGCCCATGGCCTTTACCCATCAATGCGAGAACTGGGACGGCTCGGCGCTCGAGCGCATGGTCAACCTGCCGTTCCCGGCGACGCAGGACACCCCGGCGGTGACTAAGCTGAGAGACAGCCTCGCCGCCGCGGGAGACAAGGAGGCGCTCACCCTCCTGACGGACGCCTTCTCGCAGCCATGGAGCGCAGCGCACATCGCCGACGAGTTCGCGAGGCTTGGCCAATGGTCGCGGGCGAACAACTGTCCGGTGGTCGTCGGCGAATTCGGCGTGCTGAATTTCTGCGCCGATCCGGCCAGCCGGGCCAACTGGGTGCGCGCGGTGCGTGAGGCGGCCGAAGCCAACGGAATCGGCTGGACCTATTGGGAACTCGACCACGGTTTCGGCTTCATTCGAAGCCGTCTGGAGACGGATGGCTTCGATCTGTCGATGGTCGAGGCGCTGACCGGCGGAGGCGGCTGATGGCCGTCACTTATGCTGGCTCAGGGAGCTTGTCGAAAAACCTGTCGCCACCCACTGTGGAGGCAGCACTTCAGGTGGCCGTCGCATTCGCCGTCACGATAGTCTCCGTCTCGTGCTTTGCCGTGTCGATCGTGTTCGGTGTCGCCGCCACCTTCTTCATGACGCTTGCCGTCGTCACCGCGCTGCCTTGGATGGCGCCGATCGTGGTCATCTGCACCTTCCTCTACCAGAACATGGTGGTGGCGTGGTTCACCCCCTACATTCCCGACAACAATGCCTTCGACGCATTGCGCGGTGCCAATTTCATCGTCGTCATGACAGCCTATGGCGCCTTCTTCCTGGCTTCGCTGGGCATGCGGGTGCGTGCCATTCCGCAATTGCGGCCGTGGTTGCTTTGGGCGGTCGTCGTGGCCGGTGTCGTCACACTCTATCTGACGCTGGGCGTCGCGCGTGGCAACGCCAAGGACGCAATCCTCTATTTCCGCAACACGATCATACCGCTGGCCTGTTTTCACATCGCTTTGGTCGCGGCCTGCCTCTATCGCGTCGACCTGCGCAAGAGTCTGTTGTGGCTCGGCTCCGGCATCGTCGTCTATGGCTATTGCGAGTTGATCTTCACGCTCGATTTCCTCGGCCTCTTCAACGGCGATCTCTATATCCAGCGCTCGATCAAGCGCCAGATCGAGGGCGGTGTCTGGGAACAGGCGCTGAAGGAAACCGGTTTCGTCCTGCGTGGCCTGCAGGACGTGATGATGACCACCTTCTTCAACACGCCGCTTTTCGCCGACCTCTTTCCCAGGGTCTTCCGCATCGGCGGCCCCAATTTCCACCCGATCAGCTACGCCTATGCGCTCGGCATCATCGCAATCTGGTTGTTGTTCAAAGGGCGCTGGTTGCTGCCGCTGGCAGCCTTGCCGCTGCTTCTGGTGATCGGCTCGAAGGGCGCGATGTTCATGGTGCTGATGGCACTTTTCGTCCAGATCGGGCGCCGCCCGCTCGGCACAGGGCTGACCATTCTCGGCGTTGTCGGCATATCTGCGACATGGATCGTGGCGGCCATCGCCTACGGTTCGACACATGGCGACTACCACGTGATCGGCTTTCTAACCGGTGTGCGCGATTTCCTCGCCAATCCGCTCGGACAGGGACTGGGCTTCGGCGGCAATCTTTCCTCCACCAGCCTCAACCTCGACTGGCAGCGCGCGCAGGCGACCGGCGCGTCGCTCGTGCCGGTCGAGAGCGCGGTGGGCGTGATGCTCTACCAGATGGGCGTCGGCAGCATCGTGTTCTTCGCCTTCCTGGCGGCAATTGCCGTCAGTGCGCGCCAGCACATCCTCAAGACCGGCAGTGCCGATTTCTGGTTCGCTTTCGTCACCGTCATCACGATCTCCGCCAACGCGGTGCTGCAGGAGGAGGCCTTCTATTCCCCTCTGGCGCTCGGGCTCGCCTTGCTGCTTACGGGCGTGGCGATGGGAACCTCGCTGCGCCAGGCCAGCGCGGCCCAGCGCCCTGGCAGCCCTGTTCCTCAGTAGCCGAGCGCTTCGCCGGAGCCGGACCGGCTGTCCATCGCGCCATTGTAGCGCGCGCCACCGCCGGACTCGATCTGGCCCAGACTCCTGCCGCCGACGAGAATGCCGGCGGCCTGGCCCCACGTCTTGCCGTCCTCGGCGACGTCAAGGCGATAGCCCATGCCGGCGAGCAGCTTCAGCGTATCTGGCGAGAGGCCCTGCGGCTCGACATAGAGCGTGTCCGGCAACCATTGGTGATGGATGCGCGGCGCATCGATCGCCTCCTGGATGTCCATGCCCTGGTCGATGACATTGACGATCGCCTCCAGCGTGATGGTGATGATGCGCGAGCCGCCGGGGCTGCCGATCACCATGAACGGCTTGCCGTCCTTGGAAACGACGGTGGGGCTCATCGAGGAAAGCGGCGTCTTCCTAGGTTGGATGGCGTTCGCCTCGCCCTGCACCAGCCCGTAGAGGTTGGGCACGCCGGGCTTCTGGGTGAAATCGTCCATCTCGTTGTTGAGCAGCACGCCGGTACCCGCCGCGACGACGCCGGCGCCGAAAGAGCCGTTCAGCGTGTAGGTGACGGCGACCGCGTTACCCTCGTCGTCGATGATCGAATAGTGGGTCGTTTCATTGTGCTCGCCGAAGCCCTCGGGCATCAGTTCCTTGGAGACGCCGGCATGGAACGGATCGATCTTGCCGCGTATCTCGGCGGCATAGCCCTTGTCGAGCAGTTTCGACACCGGATTGTCGACGAAGTCGGGGTCGCCGAGTGCGGAGTTGCGGTCGACATAGGCATAGCGCATCGCCTCCGCCATCAGGTGAACCGTATCGGCCGATCCGACACCAAGATAGCCGAGCGGATAGCCCTCCAGCACGTTAAGTATCTCGCAGATGATGATGCCGCCCGAACTCGGCGGCGGCGAGGATACGATCTCGTAGCCACGGTAGGAGCAGGTGACGGGCTTGAGTTCGCGCACCTTGTATTGCTCGAAGTCGTCCTTGGACAGGATGCCGCCCTTGGCCTGGCTGGCTGCGGCGATCAGTTCGGCCGTCTTTCCCTTGTAGAAGGCGTCCTGCCCGTTGTCGGAGATCGCCGACAGTGTCGCGGCGAGGTCGGGCTGCACCAGCCGCTCGCCGACCGTGTAAGGCGAGCCGTCCGGTTTCAGGAAAATCTTTGCCGCCTCGGGGTCTTTCGCCAGCCGTTCGGCGCCGCGCGAGAAGGTGGCCGCATCGCCCTGGTCGAGCACGAAACCGTCCTTGGCCATCGCGATTGCCGGTGCCATGAGATATTGCCTGGACTGCGTGCCGTATTTCTCGCGCGCCATCTCGAAGCCGGCAACGGAGCCGGGCACGCCGACGGCGAGATAACCGTCGAGGCTGGCACGTTTGATGGGGTTCCCGTCCTTGTCGAGATACATGGTTTTCGTGGCCGCCAGCGGCGCGCGCTCGCGAAAATCGAGGAAGGTCGAGGTTCCGTCCTTGAAGCGGATGGTCATGAAGCCGCCGCCGCCAATATTGCCGGCGGTCGGATAGGCGACCGCCAGCGCATAGCCGACGGCGACCGCGGCATCGACGGCGTTGCCGCCTTTCTTCAGCACATCCACGCCAATCTCGGAAGCGAGGTGCTGGGCGGTAACGACCATGCCGTGCTCGCCCTTGACCGGGGCGGGCGAGGCGGCAAACCCCACGCCGAGCGAGGCAAAGGGGAAGGACAATGCGAAGCCGATCGAAATCAGCATGCGGCGGGTCATGGTCATGGCCGTTCTCCAGCTAAGCCCCTTGGTCAAGAAGAGCGTGCGGTCGCGGCTCTGTCCACGGCCAAGGCGGCAAAGCGCACAGTCCACGGGAATCCCGACTAGCGATTCAGGAGACTGCGCTTGCCGAAGGCGGATAGAACAAAGCTCATCGCTTCGGCGGCGATATGTGCGTCCGTGTCGGTGGAAAGCCCACTGACGCTCATCGACAGCAATCCGCGCGCCGCTGCGACCGCTTCCATCGCCTGGTGGGTCTCTTGCACCGTCATGCCGCCCGAGCCTTCCGGCCAGCGGGCGAATTCGGTCGCACTCGGCGCATAGGCGAGATGGAAGCCCACGGTGCCCAGGGAGGCGAAGCGGATCGCCTCATGGATCACCTCGCGCATGCCCATGGCGCGAATCTCGGCCATGGTGAAGGCGGAAATACGCGTGTCGGCCAGCACCCGGGACTCGGCGGGGTCGATCGTCCGCAATCCGACGAGGACGACATTTTCCGGCGCAAGCTGCGGCTGTAGCGCACCCGGCCGGCGGTCCAGCCCCAGCGCTCGGGCTAGCACCGAGCGCACGGGGATTTCGTCGCGGCCCTGCTCTTCCGCCGCGAGGGCGGGAAGAGAATCGATCCAGATCAGGCCGAAGGAATGGGCCGCTCGCGCCGTTGCCGTCATGGCGCGGTGCGCGACGCGGCGGTCGGTTCCGGCGACGAGGCGGATCAAGCCCGCCGGCGGCCGCATTGGGTCGGCGAGTTCCACCACGTCGAAACCCATCGTTTCCAGCCGCGCACCGACCCGTTCGCGCGCCAGGATGGCGGCTGCCTCCGGTTCGGCCACGATAGACATCATTTTCCGGGCGCCGGAGAAATCCTCCACATCGTGCATGGGCGCCTTCCCGACATATTCCGATGTCATCGCCATCAGCATCGCGGCGTAGTTCATGCGAAAGGCCATGCGGTCGCCGACGGCGACGGGCGGAACGGCGTCGGTCACGTCGAGCAGCAGATGGTCGCTGGAGCCGCCGAGCACGCGGATGCCCGGCCGGATCGGTGTCAGCCCTTCGAGGATGGCGTCCTCGCGACCGAGATTGCCGATGGCGCGCAGCCTGTCTCCTTCGTCGGCGAAGACCGGCTGGTTGCCGAAGGCGTCGTAGCCGGGCAAGCCGATCGGCCGCGACGGCTTCTTCTTCACCTCGATGATGTCGCAGGTGAGCCGGCAGGCGTCCGGCTCCAGTTCCGGCCATGGTGTGTCGCGAAACGTCTCGATGCCGCCCTGCAAGATCGCCTCGCCGACGCGCAGATTGTTGATGCCGGCGGGCAGCCGACCTTCGAGCAACAGCGTCAGTGAGGACGAGGCGCCACCCGATACCCAGTCGAGCGGCTTTCCAGTCAGCCGCTCGATCTTATAGGCGTGCGCAACCAACTGACCGAGGTTCTCCTCGGTTGGCATGATCGCGCCGAAACAGCCGAGATTGGTGCCGACGCCGGCGATGCGCACACCCCTCGTCTCCAGCACCTGCTCGACGGTCGGCACGATGTCGCTCGGCCAGATGCCTTCGCGTAAATCGCCGAGGTCGATCATCAGCATGATGTCGTGCACCTTGCCCATGCGCCCTGCGATGCGGCCCACCTCGCGAATGATCGAAAGTTCGGACTGGAGGCTGATATCGACGCTGCGTACCACCTCCTCGACACGTGCGATCGGCGGGCTGCGCAAGAGCATGATCGGACAGGCGATGCCGCTGTTGCGCAACCGCCGGATGTTCTCGAAGCGCGATTCGGCCAGACCCGTAACACCGCCGCGCAGCATGGCGCGCGCCACCTGCGGCATGCCGCACATACCCTTGGTGACGCCGAATATCTTGATGCCAGCGCCGGTGCAGCGCTCGACGATAGCGCACGCATTGCGCTCGATGCGGCCGAGATCGATGGTGACTTGCGGACCCGACATACGTGCCCCCGACGACAAGAGCGAACAGCGAATGGTGTGTATGGGATTTTGCTCTACTCACTATTTCCTTCCATACAGCAATCCCTTCGTATCGAATTCCGGCTTGCGCCCGGCGACGAGGTCGGCCAGCAGCTTTCCCGAACCGCAGGCGGTCGTCCAGCCGAGATGGCCGTGGCCCGTGTTCAGATAGAAATTCCTGTAGCGCGCCTGGCCGATCACCGGCACCGAACTGGGCATCATCGGTCGCAGACCTGCCCAAAGCTCCGCCTTCTTCTCGTCGAAGGCGCCCGGGAAGAGTTCGTGCGCGGTGCGGAACATGGCGGCGAAATTTTGCTGACTGTGGCTGCGATCGAAGCCGGTGAACTCGGCCGTCGAGGAGATCCTGAGCCTGTCGCCCAGCCGGGAATAGCCGATCAGCCGGTCCTCGTCTGCGCCACCCATGGTCGGCCCCTTGGCCGGGTCTTCGAGCGGGATGGTCGCGGCATAGCCTTTGACCGGATAGACCGGCAGGTCGATGCCGTGCCTGCGGCCGAACAGCCCGCTCTCCGGCCCCATGGAAAGCACCACCGCGTCGCCTGTGATCGGACCGGCCGAAGTGCGCACCGCCGTCACATGGTCGCCTTCCGTATCGAGGCCTTGGATCGTGGTCTCGAAGCGGAAGGTGACGCCGAGCTTTTCGGCCGCCCAGGTGGCCAGCCTCTCGGCAAACTGGCGCGAATCGCCGGTCTGATCGATGGGCGAATAGACGCCGCCGGCGATCCGGTCCTTGACGTTGGCCAGCCCCGGCTCGATTTCGGCCAGCCTTTCGCGGCCCACGATCTCGATCGGCAGGCCGTGCTCACCGAGATAGCGGTAGTTGACCGAGCCGTGGTCGAAACTCTCCTGCGAGCGGAAGAAGTACAGGATGCCTTTCTTGCGCTCGTCATAGGCGATGCCGGTTTCCGCCGACAGCGCGTTGATGCAGTCGCGCGAATAGAGTGCCAGCCTGAGTTTCGGCAGCGTGTTGGCGCGCAGCCGCGCCGTCGTGCATTCGCGCAGGAAGCGCAGGCTCCAGAGATAGAAGAACGGGTCGGCGCGCAACCTGACCCGGATTCCGAGGTCATGGTTGAAGATGCCGCGGATGAAGGTCTTCAGCGCTGCCGGCGAGGCCCAGGCTGTCGCGTCTCCCGGGGAGACCAGCCCGGCATTGCAATAGCTGGTGCCGCGCGCCGCCGTCTCGTGCCGCTCGACGACGGTGACTTCATGGCCGTCTTTCGCCAGATAGGCGGCAGCCGCTGTTCCCACCACGCCGGCGCCCAGAACCGTGATTTTCATGCCGCCCCTCGTCCGACCGTGCACGCAACGCGCTTGCCCTCCAATAGCGCGTCTCGAACGCGGTTTCGAGCCTCGGCCAATGGGCCAGGCTTGGGCTGGTCAGGCGCGGATCGAGTTCTTGCCGGTCAAAATGCGTTCCCAGTTGAGCGCGTCCCTGACGATGCCATCGAGGTCGTCATGCTGCGGTATCCAGGTCAGTTCGCCGCGCGCCAGCTCCGAATTGGCGACCACCGCGGCGGCGTCGCCCGGCCGGCGTTCACCCATGCGCACCTCGAAGTCGTGGCCGAAGGCGCGGCGTACCGCCTCGATCACCTCCAGAACGGAATAGCCGTGGCTGTAGCCGCAATTGGCCACCAGGCTGGCGCCGCCGGCGCGCAGCCGCTGCAAGGCCAGGCGGTGGGCCGCGACGAGATCGCCGACATGAATATAGTCGCGGATGCAGGTGCCGTCCGGCGTCGGATAGTCCGTGCCGAACACCTGCATGAATGGCCGTTTCCCAAGCGCCGTCTCGCAGGCCACCTTGATGAGGTGGGTGGCGCCGGGCGTCGACTGGCCGGTGCGGCCGCGAGGATCGGCCCCGGCGACGTTGAAATAGCGCAATGCCGTGTAGCGGATGTCATGAGCGGCGGCGGCGTCGCGCAGCATCCACTCGCTCATCAGCTTGGACAGGCCGTAGGGCGATTCCGGTGCCAGCCTCGCGTCCTCTCGTACCGGCTCCATGCCGGCGCCGCCATAGACGGCGGCCGTGGAGGAGAAGATGAAGTTCGGCACGCCGGCCTTCACCGCCGTTTCGATCAGGGTGCGCGTCTTGGCTGTGTTATTCTCATAGTAGCCGAGCGGATCGGCGACCGACTCGGGCACGACGATCGAGCCGGCGAAATGGATAATGGCGTCTACGTGATGGTCGCGGATGATCGACGTCACCAGCTCACGGTCGGCCACGTCGCCGACGACGAGCTTCGCCTCCGGCGCCACCGCCCAGTCGAAACCGGTCGAAAGCCGGTCGAGCACCACAACGTCTTCGCCAGCGTCCAGCAGTTCCCAGACCATGTGGCTGCCGATGTAACCGGCGCCGCCCGTCACCAAAACCGTCATTTTCGAGCCGATCCTTGTTTTTCGGAAACTGTCTCAAGCCTGAAGCCGGTGGGCAAATTGTGGCAAAACTCTTAAAAAGCCGTGGTGACGGGATATGCGAATGCAAGGCATCGTGCCGAAACACGATTATCCGATAGGATGCGGAAGAAGCAGCCGGGTCGGTGCGTTGGTGCGCTGCGGGGCGTGGCATTTTGACCGACAAGGGTACAATGGACGCAGTCCGGTGTCGTGACTATGATCCGGCGCGGACTAGGGTACCGCTAGAAATTGGGAAGACGATATGAACTATCAGCGGTTCTTCGAGGAAGCGATCGATCAACTCCATGCGGAACGACGCTACCGGGTTTTCGCCGACCTGGAGCGCATCGCCGGCAAGTTCCCCAGGGCGATCTGGCGCGCCAACGGCCGCGCCGAGGAAATCACCGTCTGGTGCTCCAACGACTATCTCGGCATGGGTCAGCATCCTGACGTCATCGCCGCCATGCAGCAGGCGGCGGGCGGCATGGGCACCGGCGCCGGCGGCACGCGCAACATTTCCGGCACCAATCACCCGCTCGTCGAACTGGAGCAGGAACTCGCCGACCTGCACGGCAAGGAGTCCGGACTCGTCTTCACCTCCGGCTTCGTCTCCAACGAGGCGGCGATCTCGACCATCGCCCGCCTGCTGCCGAACTGCCTGATCATCTCCGACGAACTGAATCATGCCTCGATGATCGAGGGCGTGCGCCGCTCTTCGGCTGAAAAGAAGATCTTCCGCCATAACGACGTGGCGCATCTGGAAAGCATCCTGCAGTCCGCTGGGCGCGAGCGGGCCAAGCTGATCGCCTTCGAAAGTGTCTATTCGATGGACGGCGACATTGCCCCGATCGCGGCGATCGCCGACCTCGCCGAGAAATACAACGCCATGACCTATATCGACGAGGTCCACGCTGTTGGCATGTACGGCCCGCGCGGCGGCGGCATCACCGAGAGCGAGGGCCTTGCCGACCGCATCGACGTCATCGAAGGCACGCTCGCCAAGGCATTCGGCACACTGGGCGGCTACATCACCGGCAAGCGGACCGTCCTCGACGCGGTGCGCTCCTACGCGCCTGGTTTCATCTTCACCACGGCGCTGCCGCCGGCGATCGCCGCCGCGGCCACCGCCGCCATTCGTCACCTCAAGGCTTCGCAGGCCGAGCGTGAGGCGCAGCAGCGCCAGGCCGCTCGCACCAAGGACGTGCTGTCGGCCGCCGACCTACCGGTAATGACGTCGCCGACGCACATCGTGCCGGTGCTGGTCGGTGATCCGGAACTATGCAAGATGGCCAGCGATCGGCTGCTCGGCGTGCACAACATCTACATCCAGCCAATCAACTATCCGACCGTGCCACGCGGCACCGAGCGCCTGCGCATCACGCCGACACCGTTCCACACCGATGCCTTGATCGACAGCTTGCGGGATGCGCTGGTCGAGACCTGGAATGCGCTGGGCATTCCCTACGGCACCGCCGGCAGGCCGGCCATCGCCGAGAGCGATCGTATCATCCCGCTCCTGGTGCCGAAGTCGGGCGGCTGAAGCCCTGCGGTATCGGTCAGGCCGTTATTTTCCGCGTCCAGCCGTACTCGTCGGTGACGGTGCCGCGCTGGATGCCGGTCAGTCGGGCGCGGAGCTTCGTCGTTGCCTCGCCATCGCCGGAATTGCCGATGGCAAACTCGCCGCCGCGATATTTTACCTTGCCGATGCCGGCGACGACCGCCGCCGTGCCACAGGCGAAGGCTTCGCGCATCCTTCCTGAACGGGCGTCGGCCTGCCACTGATCGAATGAGTAAAGCTCCTCTTTCACCGTATAGCCGGCTTCCTCGGCCAGCTTGATGATCGAGGCGCGGGTGATGCCGGGCAGGATGGTGCCGAGCTTCGGCGTGACGATGGTGTTGTCGTCCATGACGAAGAACACGTTCATGCCGCCCAGTTCATCGATCCATTTGCGCTCGACCGCGTCGAGGAAGACGACCTGGTCGCAGCCATTGGCGAAGGCTTCCTTGGTGGCTGAGAGGCTGGCGGCATAGTTGCCGCCGCATTTGGCGGCGCCCGTACCGCCGGGCGCGGCGCGGGTATATTCTTCCGAGACCCACACCGACACCGTCTTGAAGCCGCCCTTGAAATAGGCGCCGACCGGGCAGCCTATAACGCAGAAGACATATTCGTTGGCCGGGCGCACGCCGAGGAAGGCTTCGGTGGCGAACATGAAGGGGCGCAGGTAGAAACTGCCCTCGCCGCCCGGCACCCAGTCGGCGTCGACCTTCACCAGTTCCTCAATCGCCGCGAGGAACAGTTCTTCCGGAACCTCGGGCATCGCCATGCGCTCGGCCGAGGCGTTCAGGCGGCGTGCATTCTCTTGCGGGCGAAACAGGCAGAAATCGCCGTCGGACAGGCGATAGGCCTTCATGCCCTCGAAGATTTCCTGCGCATAGTGCAACACGGCCGCGGCGGGATCGATCTGGAACGGCTCGCGTGCGCGCACCCGCGCCTCGTGCCAGCCTTTGTCCGCCGTCCACCTGATCGTCACCATATGGTCGGAGAAAACCTTGCCGAAACCGGGGTCGGCCATCAGCGCCGAGCGCTTCTCCGATGGCGTCGGGTTTTTGTGTGGAATCTTCTCGAAAGCAAGCGATGCCATGGCGTCTTCTCCCACCCTGGGCCGTCATCGGTTCGCGACCGGTTCTGTTCGCGATGACCGACGACTAAAGCGCCGTTTGCGCAAAACGGCAAGGGGAAATGGCAGTATTATTGACCTTTTTCCTGCGAGCCTTTCATCCATTTCGCCAGCCGCTCCGTCGCCTCCTCGATCTGGTCGAGGCGGCGGTGAAAGCACAATCGCAGGAAATTCTCGCCGCCCGGGCCGAAGGCTGTGCCTGGTGCGAGTCCGACATTGGCATGGTCGACGATGTCGAAGGCCGCCTGTCGTGAATCGGCAAGCCCGTCTATCGAGAAGAACAGGTAGAACGCGCCCTGCGGGACGGTGAAGTGCGTGCGCCCGCTTCGTTCGAGCGCGGTGCAGACGATATCGCGTGCCTGCCGTGCCCGTTCGACCTGCTCGACGATGAAGGCGTCGCCTTCGTCGAGGGCAGCGACGGCGCCGCGCTGCATGAATTGCGCCACGCCCGAGGTCGAATACTGGATCAGGTTCTCGAACATCGGCTGCAGGGCAGGATGCGTCTTGATCCAGCCGACACGCCATCCTGTCATTGCCCAGTTCTTGGAGAAGGAATTGACGAAGAGGATGCGGTCCTCCGCCTCTGCGACGTCGAGGAAGGACGGCGCGCGGCCGCTATCGTAGTGGAACAGCGCGTAGATTTCGTCGGCGACGATCCACAGCCCATGCTTGCGGGCAAGTTCGAGGATCGCCTTCAGCGTCGCATGGTCGGCGGTCCAGCCGGTCGGGTTGGAGGGCGTGTTGACGAACAGCGCGCGGGTGTGCGGCGTGATGGCCGCCGCGATCCTGTCCACGTCGCAACTCCAACCGTTGGAGGAGTGGTCGAGCGTCACCGGAACCGGGACAGCGCCCGCAACGCCGGCTGCGGCGGCAAAATTCGGCCAGGCCGGCGAAAGATAGACCACCTCGTCGCCCGCTCCGGCGATGGCGTCGATGGCGAGCTGGATGGCGTGCATCCCCGAGCCTGTGACGATGAATTCCTCGGCGGCGAAGTTCTTGCCGAAATGACGGCGATAGTAATTTGCCAACGCCTGCCGAAGCTCGGGAATGCCCTTCTGCCAAGTATAGAAGGTTTCGCCGGCTGCCAGGCCGCGGGCCGCCGCGTTGCTGATGAAATCCGGTGTCGGCAGATCGCCTTCGCCGGCCCACAGCGGAATCAGGCCCAAGCGTTCGCGGCCGTGATTGACGACTTCGACGATGCCGCTCTCAGGGGCGGCGCGCGCCTCGGCGCGCAGGCTTTCGATCAGGCGCATGGACCAGTCTGTTCCTTCTATGCGGCGGGTTCTACATCATCGCGGAATGAAAAACCCCGGCCGCGACGGGCCGGGGTTTTGGTCCAGATGGGCCGTGGATGTGTCAGGCGCGCTTGGCGAGCAGGTCGCGGATTTCCGTGAGCAGCGCGACGTCGGCCGGCGGGGGCGCAGCTTCCGGCGCAGGCTTCTCGTTCTCCAGCCGACGGCGCACATTGTTCACCGCCTTGACCATCAAAAAGATGATCCAGGCCAGGATCAGAAAGTTGAGCACCACGGTGATGAAACTGCCGTAGGCGAACACCGCGCCCTGTTCCTTTGCCGCCGCGAGGCTTGTTGCCGTCACGGTCGAGGAGAGCGGGACGAAGTAGTTGTTGAAATCCAATCCGCCGAAGATTGCGCCGACTATCGGCATGATGATGTCGTCGGTAAGCGATTTTACGATCAGGCCGAAGGCGCCGCCGATGATGACGCCGACCGCCAAATCCATGACATTGCCTTTGGAAATGAATTCCTGAAATTCTTTCAGCATCAGTCCCTCCTTGTCGTGACGGGCCTCGCCGCCGCTCTCGTCCCGCCCGTGTGGCGCGAACCGGCGCAAGATAGCAAAAAGCGATTGCCGCACCATCGATAAAAAGATCGAACGGATTGATTTGGCAGCGCTAATATGAACACGGCGTCAGGAGCGGACACGCCCAAGGTCGCAATGGACAGGGCAGCCTCCCTGTGCTTGCCTCCGTTCCGGCGGAACTGAGGTCGCTTCTGGAGGATGTTCAAGGCGTGCTGGGCTGGTTGATCGTTATAGCCGCCATCCTGTACGTGACGATGCTTTTTGCCGTCGCGAGCATCGGCGATCGTCACGCTGCGCGGCGCGGGCCGATTTCCTCGCGCCCGTACATCTATTCGCTCAGTCTCGCGGTCTATTGCACGTCATGGACATTCTTCGGCTCCGTCGGTCTCGCTTCGGAGCGGGGCCTGGAGTTCCTCACCATCTATATCGGGCCGATCCTGGTCTTCGTTTTCGGCTACCCTTTGCTCAAGCGCATCATCGATCTCGGCAAGGCGGAAAAGATCACGTCGATCGCCGACTTCCTCGCCGCACGCTATGGCAAGAGCTTTGCCGTGGCTTCGATCGCCACGATCATCGCTACGATCGGCATCATTCCCTATATCGCCCTGCAACTGCGTTCGATCGCCGGCTCCATCGGTCTGATGGTGTCCTTTTATTCGCCCGGCGCACTGTCCGAAGATTTCGTCTATCGGCACGTCGCCTTCGTGGTGGCGTTGCTCCTCGCAGTCTTCGCCGTCCTGTTCGGCACCCGCCATGCCGATGCAACCGAGCATCAGGACGGGCTGGTGCTTGCGATGGCGGTGGAGTCCGTCATCAAGCTGGCCGCCTTCCTCGCCGTTGGCCTGGCGGTAAGCCTGTTCCTGTTCCATCGCCCGGCCGATCTCATCGAGGCCATGCTTGCCAATGAGGGCGTTCAGGCTTCGATGGCCTACCAGACATCGCTGGCGACATGGATCGTGCTGGTCATGCTGGCGGCCTTCGCGGTCGTCATGCTGCCCAGGCAGTTCTACATGACGATCGTGGAGAACCGCAGCGAGAAGGAACTGCGTACGGCGAGCTGGGTGTTTCCCTTCTATCTGGTGCTGATCAACCTGTTCGTCGTCGGCATCGCATTTGCCGGGCTGACCGTGGTGGGGGGAAAGGCCAGCGCCGATCTCTACGTGTTGGCAGTGCCTCTCTCCAATGGCCGCGACTTCATGGCCATGGTCGCCTTCATCGGCGGCCTTTCGGCAGCCACCGCCATGGTGATCGTGGAGAGCGTGGCGCTGTCCATCATGATCTCCAACGATCTGGTGATTCCGCTTGCGCTGCGCCGCCTGCTGCGGCCGGCTATGGGCGAGCGCGAGGACTGGTCGAAGATCATCCTGATGATCCGCCGCGCCGCCATATTCTGCATCCTGTTCGCCAGCTTCCTCTACTATCTGGAGATGGCCGACAATGTGCGGCTGGTTGCTTTCGGTCTCATCTCCTTCGCCGCCATCGCCCAGTTCGCGCCGGCCTTCGTCGGCGGGCTGGTCTGGCGCGGCGCCAATGCCAGAGGCGCCGTGCTCGGCATGGTGGCGGGCATTATTGTGTGGGCATACACCCTGTTCATCCCCTCCCTGCTGCCGCCCGACACGTCCTTCCTTGTAAACGGCCCACTGGGGCTGACGGCGCTGAGGCCGCAGGCCCTCTTCGGCACAAGCGGCGAGCCGCTCAACCACGGCGTTCTGTGGAGCCTCGCGATCAACATCGCCTTTTACGTCATGGGGTCGCTGTCACGCGCTTCGAGGCCGCGCGAGCGCATTCAGGCGGCGATCTTCGTGCCGCGCGAAACCAGCCCGATGCCCAGCCTGCGCCGCTTCCGCACCAGTGTCACGGTCAACGACATAAAGGATACCATCGCACGCTACCTCGGCGTCGAGCGGACCGAACGGTCCTTCCAGTCGTTCGAGCAGAGGGAAGGCCGCTCGCTTCCCGGGCATGCGCCGGCAAGCATCGAACTCATCCGCTTCGGCGAGCAGTTGCTGGCGAGCGCGGTCGGCTCGTCCTCGGCGCGCCTCATCCTCTCCCTGCTGGTTCAGCGCCAGGACCGCTCGGCCAAGGACGCATTCCGGCTGCTGGACGATGCCACGGAGGCGCTGCAA
This sequence comes from uncultured Mesorhizobium sp., assembly GCA_964490065.1. Taxonomy (GTDB): domain Bacteria; phylum Pseudomonadota; class Alphaproteobacteria; order Rhizobiales; family Rhizobiaceae; genus Mesorhizobium. Next base: position 26,869 of record CAZBBT010000024.1, read on the forward strand.
CACAATCGCGATCTGCTTCAGACCGCGCTCGACCAGATGGAACAGGGCATCACGGTCTTCGACCGCGACCTGAAGCTGATCTGCTGGAACCGGCAGTACCGTGCCCTGTTCGATCTGCCGGACAATATGGGCCAGGTCGGCGTTTCGCTGGATCAGGTCCTGCATCACCTGGCCGAATGCGGCGACATATCGCCGGACCAGGCGATCGCCGCTCTGGACAGGCTGACGGTCTTCGACGGGCCCTGGCAGATGGAACTGAAGACCAGCGGCCGCACTCTCGAACTGCGCTCCAACCCGATGCCCGATGGCGGCATCGTTGCTACCTATGCCGACATCTCAGCCAGTGTGGAGGCGGATCTAGCCCTCAAGCGCGCCAACGAAACGCTGGAGCAGCGGGTCCGGCGGCGCACCGCCGAACTTACCCGTGTCAACGAGGAACTGGCGCAAGCGCAAGCGCTGGCCGAGGAAGCCAATCTCGGCAAGACGCGCTTCCTCGCCGCCGCCGGCCACGACATCCTCCAGCCGCTCAATGCGGCGCGCCTCTACTGCGCCTCGCTGATCGAAAAGGCCGGAAGCGGCCCTGCCGGGCAGGCGGCCGTCAACATCGAGTCGGCGCTGGAATCGGTCGAGACGATCCTGGGAGCGGTGCTGGACATTTCCCGCCTCGACGCCGGTGCCATGAAGCCGGAGGACGGCTCCTTCCGCCTGGACGGGCTCCTACGCCAGATCGGCACCGATTTCCGCCCGCTGGCGGCGGAGAAGCGCCTCGAACTGCGCATTGTCGGTTCGTCGCTGATCGTCAATACCGACCGCAACCTTCTGCGGCGGTTGATCCAGAACCTCGTCTCGAATGCGATCAAGTACACCCGCCACGGCCGCATCCTCGTCGGCGTGCGTCGCCGGGGCGATTTGGCTGAGGTCCAGGTGGTCGACACCGGCATCGGCATCGCCTCCGAAAAGCTCAACATGGTCTTTCGCGAATTCACCCGGCTGGAGGAGGGTGTGCGCGAGGCCGAGGGTCTCGGACTTGGCCTATCCATCGTCGACCGCATTGCCCGCGTACTCAGGCTGGAGATCCGCATCTTTTCAAGGCCCGGCAAGGGCACGCGCTTTTCCGTCATCCTGCCGGTGGCGACGGCCGGGAGCACAGGGCAGGAAGCGAGGCCGGGACAGGGCTTGCGCAGTGCCGCCGCGCTCGACGGGCTGAACGTGGCCTGCATCGACAACGACCAGCGCATCCTCGAAGGAATGCGGCTGCTGCTCGAAGGCTGGGGCTGCAATGTCGCGACCTATTCCGGCCTCAGGGCGATCGAGATCGGCGGCCTGGTCGAGGCGGCGCCCGACGTCATCTTGGCCGACTATCATCTGGACAGCGATACCGGCCTCGATGCGATCGCTCGGCTGCGTGCGCTGCACGGACAGGAGATACCGGCCGTGCTGGTTACTGCCGACCGCTCGAGCGAGGTGCGCACCGCCGCTGCCAAGCTCGACGTGCCGGTCATCAACAAACCCGTGAAACCGGCCGTGCTGCGCTCGATGATGGCCAGGGTCAGGCCGCTGACGACGGCCGCGGAATAGTCAGGCCGGTCCGGCCAGCGGATCGCCGCCGATCTTAGCGAGCTGGATGACGGCCTGGGTCCGGCTGTCGACGCCGAGCTTCTGCAGGATCGCCGAGACATGCGCCTTGATGGTCGCCTCCGAGACACCGAGCTCATAGGCGATCTGCTTGTTGAGCAAGCCCTCGGCCAACATGCCCAGCACCCGTGTCTGCTGCGGGGTCAACGTCTGCAGCCGCTTGATGAGGTCGGAAACCTCTGGGTCACGCTCGACGCCAAGGTCGACGCCGACGGGGGCGGCGATGTCACCGGCGAGCACCGTTTGCACCGCGTCGCGGATCTCCTCCATGCTGGCCGATTTCGAAATGAAGCCGGACGCGCCGAGATCGAGCGCGCGCCGGATCGTTACAGCGTCGTCATGCGCCGAAATCACCACCATCGGCACGGTAGGATGGATGCCGCGCAGCGAGATCAGTCCGGACAAGCCGCTGGCGCCCGGCATCGACAGGTCGAGCATGACCAGGTCGACGTCCTCGTTGGCCATGATGAGCGCCTTGGCACTTTCGAAGTCGCCCGCCTCGTGGATGGCGTCGACATCCCCGATGCCGGCGAGCGCCTCGCGCAGCGCTCCGCGAAAAAGAGGATGGTCGTCGGCGATGACGAAGCTGTGGCCTGCCGCCAATTGGTCCTCCCACCACCCCATTCCCAAGGGTTGGCCGGATTATGCGGTCTCGGCCGGGCTTTTCAAGCGGCAAAGCCGACGACGCGGCGTTTCCAACAGCTTGCGATCCTGGGTCGTCGCGGTTCAGGTCTTTTGCGGCGTGGCATCTTCCCGGTTCATTTCCTTGACGATGTCCATGAAGCCATGGAAAAAGCGCTCCATGTAGCTCATCGTCTTGTTGAAGTCCTCCTCGCTGGGCAGGCTGGATTCCAGCCGCTGGGACAGCGAGTTCTCCAGCTTCGCTACACGGTCGTCCAAAGCCTTCACCTGATCTTGCAGCCGGTCGACCTCGTCCTGGAAGGCAGAGCGCTCGTCGGCGGCCATGCGGCAGACGAGTTGTCCATCCTTGTCCTGGCAGGTCGACATGGCGCCGGTCTGGGTATCCATGCGGACAAAACCGTTTTCGGTCTTTTCCAGCCTGTAGCGCTCGGTGTCCTGCGCATGGGCGCCGGCAGTGGCGAGCGCGGCCAGCGCGGCGGAAACAACGAGGCTCTTGAAACGCATCTTTTCCTCCATCTGCCCTTGGCGTCATCATGCGGCTGCTTTGCGCCGGAAATGGGGACAGGCGCCCTGCGCCCTTTTCGCAAGCGCACATTCGCACTATAGCGCTGCCATGTCCCGTACGATCTACAAGATAGCACCGCGATCGCTCTGGCTCGAAGCCGAAAGGCAAGGCCGCTTCACCGGCGCGCCGGTCGATCTCGCTGATGGTTTTGTTCATTTCTCAACCGCGGACCAGGTCCGGGAGACGGCGGCGCGCCATTTCGCCGGTCAGGACGACCTCCTGCTGATTGCCGTCGATGAGGCGAAGCTTGGCCCGGCGCTGAAATACGAGCCGTCGCGCGGCGGGGCGCTGTTTCCTCACCTTTATGGCCCTCTTTTGCTTGATGCCGTCAACTGGGTGCGCCCGCTGCCGCTGGGAGGGGACGGCACGCATGTCTTTCCGCCGTTGGAGGCCGAATGATCTTGCTCGACAGGCTCGGCCGCAGTCTGCTTTTCCGGCTCGATCCCGAGACGGCGCACGGATTGTCGATCGCCGCGCTCCGCAGCAGGTTGCCGCTTGGCTCGCGGCCGCCGCGCGATCCGAAGCTGGCTGTCAGCGTCGCGGGCCTGGATTTTTCCAATCCGCTCGGCATGGCGGCCGGCTACGACAAGAATGCCGAGGTTCCCGATGCGTTGCTTTCCCTCGGCTTCGGCTTTGCAGAGGTCGGCACGGTGACGCCGCTGCCGCAGTCGGGCAATCCGAAGCCGCGCATCTTCCGGCTGGTGGAAGACGGCGCGGTGATCAACCGGCTCGGCTTCAACAATGAGGGCCACGACGCGGCCGAAAGCCGGCTCACTGCACGCGAGGGCGGCGGCGGTATCGTCGGCGTCAACATCGGTGCCAACAAGGACAGCGCCGACCGTATCGCCGACTATGAGAAGGGCGTTCAGCGCTTAGCGCGGCTTGCCTCTTATCTCACCGTCAACATCTCCTCGCCCAACACGCCCGGCCTGCGCACCATGCAGTCGCGCGAACTGCTTGCCGAACTGCTCGCGCGGGTAATGGCGGCGCGCGAGAAAGCGGCGGCGCGGCCGCCGGTCTTCCTCAAGATCGCGCCGGACCTGGTCGAGGCCGAACTGGAGGATATCGCCGCCGAGGTGCAGACGAGAAAGATCGAAGGCATCGTTGTCTCCAACACGACGATCGCCCGCCCGGCGCTGAAAGCCATGGCCCACGTCGGAGAGACCGGCGGATTGTCGGGAAAGCCACTGTTCGAGCGTTCCACCGTCGTTCTGGCGAGGATGCGCAAACTGCTGGGGCCGGACATCGCGATCATAGGGGTCGGCGGCGTGGATTCGGCCGAGACGGCGGCGGAAAAGATCCGCGCCGGCGCCGATCTGGTCCAGCTCTACACCGGTATGATCTATGCCGGGCCGTCGCTGCCCGGCCGCATTGTGCGCGGCCTGTCCGGAATTGTTGCGCGGGAGGGCGTGCCGTCGATTACAGCACTGCGCGACACGCGGCTGGCCGAATGGGCGCGCAAGCCGCTCTAGGGCCAATCGACATTCAGGATTCAATTCTGCGGTGATGTGTGATTCAT
>CAZBBT010000025.1:0-30176 GCA_964490065.1 uncultured Mesorhizobium sp.
TCGCGCTGTCGGTGCTGATCCTGACCTTGTGGCAGGTGTTCTACATGAACCCGCGTATCGAGGCGCAACGCGAGGCCGCCAAGATCGAGGCCGGCCGCGAGCAGGACAAGAAGGCCGCGGAAGGGACGACGCCGGGAACCCAGGCGCCTCCGCAGCAGCAGGGCGAGATTCCCTCCACGCCGGGCACCGACGGCACTACGCCCGCCGGCCGCGACCAGGCGCTGGCGACGACCGGCCGCATCAAGATCGACACGCCGAGCCTGCAAGGCTCGATCAACCTGACCGGCGCGCGGCTCGATGACCTCAGGCTCAAGCACTATCGCGAAACGGTCGATCCTGCTTCACCCGAGATCGAACTGCTCAATCCGGCTGCACTCCCCAACGGCTACTATGCGGAACTCGGCTTCGTCGGCGGCGCCGACGCGGGCAAGCTGCCCGGCCCGGACACGGTGTGGAGCGTCGAGGGCAGTCCGACGCTGACGCCATCGTCGCCCGTGACGCTGACCTATACCAACGACAAGGGCCTGACTTTCAAGCGCGCCATCTCGGTCGACCGCCGCTACATGTTCACCGTATCTGATACGGTTGAAAACACCGGCTCGGCGCCGGTTACATTGTCCAATTACGGCCGTGTCACCCGCTTCGACAAGCCGGCCGTGGCCTCAAGCTACGTGCTGCACGAGGGCCTTATCGGCGTCACTGGCGAGGAAGGCCTGCAGGAACATAAGTACTCGTCGATCGAGAAGGACAAGCAGTATACGCCCAGCAAGTCCAAGGACGGTTGGCTCGGCATCACCGACAAGTACTGGGCTGTCACGATCGTGCCGACCGAAAAGCAGCCGTTCCAGCCGCGCTTCGCCTATTTCGAGGACGGTCGTCCGCGCTACCAGTCGGATTTCCTGACGGATCCGATCACCGTTGCCGCCGGCCAGTCAGCCACGGTGGAATCGGAAATCTTTGCCGGCGCCAAGGAAGTCTCGACCATCAACGCCTACGAGAAGGACCGCGACATCCGGCGCTTCGACCTTTTGATCGACTGGGGCTGGTTCCACTTCATCACCAAGCCGATGTTCTGGCTGATCGACACGCTCTACAAGTTCTTCGGCAATTTCGGCCTCGCCATCATCGCCACCACGGTCATCGTCAAGGCCTTCTTCTTCCCGCTCGCCAACAAGTCGTACAAGTCGATGGCGAACATGAAGAAGGTGCAGCCGAAGATGGTCGAGATCCGCGAGAAATACGCGGACGACAAGATGGCCCAGCAGAAGGCCATGATGGAGCTCTACAAGACCGAAAAGATCAATCCGATCGCCGGCTGCTGGCCAGTGGCTTTGCAAATCCCGGTCTTTTTCGCGCTCTACAAGGTCCTCTACATCACCATCGAGATGCGGCACGCGCCGTTCTTCGGCTGGATCCACGATCTTGCCGCGCCTGATCCGACCTCGGTGTTCAACCTGTTCGGGCTTCTGCCCTTCGCGCCGCCGGCCTTTCTGCCGCATCTCGGCGTATGGGCGGTCATCATGGGCATCACCATGTTCCTGCAAATGCGTATGAACCCGGCGCCGCCGGACCCGACGCAGGCTATGATCTTCAACTGGATGCCGGTGGTTTTCACTTTCATGATGGGCTCGTTCCCGGCCGGCCTTGTGATCTACTGGGCTTGGAACAACACGCTCTCGATCATCCAGCAGGGCGCCATCATGAAGCGCCAGGGCGTTAAGATCGAGCTGTGGGACAATCTGGCGAACATGTTCAAGAAGAAACCGTCGCCGGCCGAATAGGCCGGCCGTTCCCTCCGATAAAAGCCCGGTTCGCTGGGGCTTTTCTTTGAGCAAACGCCGTCAGGCGATGACCAGGCGGTGCGAGACGTTCTTCACGACCATGTAGGGCAACAAGCCCTCGATGCCGCCCTCGCGGCCGTAGCCGCTGTCCTTGACGCCGCCGAACGGCACCTCGGCCACCGAAGCTTCCAGCGTGTTGATCGAAACATTGCCGGCCTCGATGCCGTCCGCTAGCCGATCAGCCCGGCTGGCTGAGTGGGTGAAGCCATAGGCGGCAAGGCCGAAGGGCAACGCGTTGGCCTTCTCGATCGCCTCGTCGAGGGACGAAACCGGATTGATGACGGCCAGCGGCCCGAACGGCTCTTCGTGCATGACGCGGGCGTCTTGGGACAGATCAGCGAGTACCGTAACCGGGAAGAAATAGCCGCGGTCGCCGAGCCTTTCGCCGCCCGCCAAAACGCGTGCGCCCTTTGCGCGCGCATCGGCAACAAGGGCCTCCATTGCCTCGATGCGGCGATGGTTGGCGAGCGGACCCATCTCGATGCCTGCATCGAAACCATTGCCCATTGAAACCGCGCGCGCTCTTTCGGCAAAAGCGTCGGCAAAAGGCTTGTAAATCCGCTCCTGGACGAAGAAGCGCGTCGGTGAGGTGCAGACCTGTCCGGCGTTGCGCGCCTTGCGAACCGCCGAGGCGACGGCTGCGGCTACCGGGTCGACGTCGTCGCAGACGATGACAGGGGCATGGCCGCCCAGTTCCATCAGTACCGGCGTCATGTGGCGAGCCGCCATTTCCGACAAGTGCTTGCCGACCGCCGTCGAGCCGGTGAACGCGACAAGCCGTACCTGGGCTTGCGGGATGAGGTAGCTAGAGATGTCGGCCGGCACGCCGAAGACAAGATTAAGCACTCCGGGCGGCAGGCCAGCATCGTGGAAGGCGCGGGCGATGTGCATCGCGCCCGCCGGCGTCTCCTCCGCCGCCTTGATGATGATCGAGCAGCCGGAGGCGAGGGCCCCGGCGATCTTGCGCGCCGGCTGGCTCATGGGGAAGTTCCACGGCGAGAAGGCGGCGACGATCCCGATCGGCTGGTGATGGACGATGTAGCGGATGCCCGGCTCGCTGGGGACGACGCGGCCATAGGTGCGCTGGCCTTCCGCCGCGTCCCATTCGAAGAACTCGCAGCCGCGTACGACCTCCAGCCGCGCCTGTGGAAACGGCTTGCCGTGCTCCAGCGTGATCGCATGGGCGATCTCGTCGACGCGCTCGCGCATCAGCGCAGAGGCCCTCAGGATGATCTCGGCGCGCTTCGCCGGCGCGATCCTGCTCCAGGTCCTGAAGCCTCTCTCGGCAGCGGCGAGCGCATCGTCAAGATCGGCGCGGGAGGCGACCGGAACAGCGCCGATGACGGCCTCGTCGGCAGGGTTGAGTACCGGCAGCGTCTCTGCCGTCTTGCGCCAGGCGCCGTCGATATAGAGCGCAAGGTCGGGATAGGGGGTGGTCATGGAAATCTCCGTTATGCGCGACGGTCAGTTCACAAGCGGCGCCACCTGGTTCTCGACCAGCCGCACCAGATTGAGCGCCGTCAGTTCCGACGATTTTGGATTGGTTTTGAGCGGTTCGTTCTCGAACAGCATCTCCATGCGGCCGAAGGCGCCGGACGCGGCAATCCAGTGGGAATTGCGCGAGGCCGCGGGATCGGCCACCAGTTCGACGCGGGTGCGGTCGAGGCCGACGCCGGCAAGCGCGGAAATCACCGCGACATTGGCGTTTTGCGGGAAGGCGTCCGCCGCCTCGCGCGCCGAGCCGGCAAAGAAGACCTTCGGCTCTTCCAGCGCGTCGAGGTCGAGCATGGTTTGGGCCGCCGTGCCCGTCCAGGCCTGCGGCGGCTTGACGATCGAATGCGTCACTTGGTCGATGCGCACGGTCGAGGCGGCGGTCAGCGCGTCCATTCCTCCCAGCGCGCCGGGCGGAATGAGCAACTGGCTGCCGCTTTCGCGCGCGACTTCCATGAACCGGGACAGCAGGGCCTCGTCGCAGAAGGCGCTGGTCGAGGACACCGCGAAGCGCCGGCCATGCCGCAGGGCCGCCTCCCCCCAGACCGGCACGGAGGCGCGCCCCGCCGCTTCGATCACCATGTCGAGATCGAGGCCTGACAGTTCGTCCGGCCGGGAAACCAGCCGCGCGCCGGCCGGCAGATCTAGTCGCGCTTTGTCCGCGTCACGTACCGCGACGGCGACGATGTCGACGGGTGCATTCCGTTCTGCCAGCAGTCCGGCGACCCGTGTGGCGATAGCGCCCCAGCCGATGAAGCCGAGCCGCAGCCGGCGGCCGGCTTCTCTTTCAGATACCGACATAGCGATGCACCAGTTCGGCATTCGCGGCTAGGTCGGCGCTGGAGCCGGACCAGACCGTTCGGCCCTTTTCCAGGATTGTGTGGCGGTCGGCGAGGCGCTTCAGCACGTTGATGTTCTTGTCGATCAAAAGGATCGACTGGCCCTCGGCCTTCAACGCCTCGATGCAGCGCCAGATCTCGGCGCGAATGACCGGCGCCAGCCCTTCCGTTGCCTCGTCGAGGATGAGCAGTTTCGGGTTGGTCATCAGCGCGCGGCCAATGGCCAGCATCTGCTGCTCGCCGCCCGACAGCGTGCCTGCGGTCTGGCCGGCGCGTTCACCGAGCCGCGGGAAGAGCGCGTAGATGCGTTCCAGCGTCCAGGGCGTTGCCCGACGCAGCCGGTTCGAGGCGGTGGCAATTAGGTTTTCCCGCACGGTGAGCGTTGGAAAGGTCTGGCGGCCTTCCGGTACCAGGCCGACGCCCAGCCGCGCCACCCTTTCCGGCGTCGTGCCGAACACATTGTTGCCGGCGAAGCTGATCGCGCCGGCGCGGGGCTTCAGCAACCCCATGACGGATCGCACCGTCGTGGTCTTGCCCATGCCGTTGCGGCCGAGCAACGTCACCACTTCGCCTTCGCCGACTTGCAGTTCGACGTCGAACAGCACCTGGCTCGGCCCGTAGGCGGCCTGCAGACCGCTGACGTTCAACATGCCTCGTCCCCCTCGCCGAGATAGGCGGCACGGACCTCTGCGTTGTCGCGGATATCCCGCGCCGTTCCGGTGGCGATGACGCGCCCGTAGACCAGCACGGAAATACGGTCTGCCAGCGCGAAGACCGCGTCCATGTCGTGCTCGACCAAGAGCATGGAGACGCGATGCTTGAGGCTGTCGAGAAGCGCGACCATCTGCCGGCTCTCGCCCTGCCCGAGGCCGGCCATCGGCTCGTCGAGAAGCAGCAGTTTCGGCTGCGTGGCCAGCGCTACCGCCAGCTCGAGCTGTTTCTGCTCGCCATGCGACAGGTTGGCGGCCTGCTCGTCGGCGCGGCCCGCAAGACCGATATTCTCCAGGAATCCAAGCGCTTCCTCGCGCAACGCCGCTTCGTGGCGCACATTGCCCCAGAAGCGGAATGAGTGCCCCTGCCGGACCTGGACTGCCAGGGCGACGTTGTCGAGCGCGGTGTATTCCGGCAGAAGGCTGGTGATCTGGAAGGTGCGCGCCAGGCCGAGGCCGATGCGCCGGGCGGTGGGCAGTGCGCCGATGTCCTGCCCTTCCAGCTCGATCGTGCCAGCATCGTGCTTCAGTTCGCCGACGAGTTGAGCGATCAGCGTCGTCTTGCCGGCGCCGTTGGGGCCGATCAGCGCATGGATTTCGCCGGGACGTACGTCGAGCGCGACGCCGTCGGTGGCGACGAGGCCGCCGAAACGCTTGACCAGCCCCCGGACGCTGAGGATCGGCGCGCTCATGCGCGCCTCCCGAAAAGACGCCCCAGCAGCGCCTCGATGCCGCCGCTGGTGTAGAGCACGACGAACAGCAGGATAAGGCCGAGACCGAGTTGCCAGTATTCCGTCCACGACGACAGGACGGATTCCAGCACGATGTAGGCGGCGGCGCCGATCAAAGGCCCGAACAGCGTGCCGACGCCGCCCAGCACCACCATGATCATGAGTTCGCCGGACTTCGTCCAATGCACCATGTCGGGACTGACGAAGCGCAGGAAATTGGCCATCAGGCAGCCGGCCAGCCCCGCCCCCATGCCGGAAATGACGAAAGCGACGAGCTTGTAGCGGTAGGCCGGCAAGCCGAGCGCGGCCATGCGCCGCTCGTTCTGGCGGAGACCGGTGAGCACGGCGCCGAAGCGCGAATGGACCAGGCGCCAGAGTAGGAAGAAGAAGAGCGCCGTGACGCCCAGGCAGACATAGTAGTAGGTCTGCTTGTCGCGCATGTTCAACCCGAACAGTTCGTTGGTGCGGCGGATCACCAAGCCGTCGTCGCCGCCATAGGCGTCGAGCGACACGAACAGGAAGAACAGCATCTGCGCGAAAGCGAGCGTGATCATGATGAACTGCACGCCGCCGGTACGCAGCGACAGGGCGCCGATCAGCGCGGCGGCCGCGCCGCAGACGATCAGCGTCACCGGCAGCGTGACGAGCAGCTGGTTGGTGCCGGGGACGAGGCCGAGGAACAGGTCGTCCTGGGTGTAGTGCTGATAGAGGATGCCGACGACATAGCCGCCGAGGCCGAAGAAGGCGGCGTGGCCGAAGCTGATCATGCCGCCGTAGCCGAGCGCCAGGTTGAGGCTCGCCGCGGCGATGCCGTAAATCAGCGCCCGCGTCGCCAGCGAGATCAGCGCCGGATTGCCGGTCGCGGTGGCGACGAAGGGCAGCGCGAGGACCGCGACCGCCGCCACGGCGAGCAGGACAGGTCTGGCGGTCGGATTTTGCATGGGTGCCTGCGCCGCCATCATAAGCCGGAGGAGAAAAGCCCCTTTGGGCGGATGAGGAGGACTGCGGCCATCAACAGGTAGATGCCCATCGAGGAGATGCCGGCGCCGAGCGCGTCCGCCTCCGGGCCGACCATGACATGGCGCAGCATGGAGGGCAGGTAGGCACGCAGCAGCGTATCGACGACGCCGAGCAGCAGGCTGGCCACGAAGGCACCGCGGATCGAGCCGACGCCGCCGATGACGACGACGACGAAGGTGGTGATGAGGATCTGCTCGCCCATGCCGACCTGCACCGACAGGATCGGCCCGGCCATCATGCCGGCCACCCCGGCGAGCAGCGCGCCGAGGCCGAAGACGATGGTGTAGAGCACGCGAATGTCGACGCCCAGCGCCCGCACCATCTCGCGATTGGTCGAGCCGGCGCGCACCAGCATCCCGATCCGCGTCCTGTTGATAAGCAGGTAAAGCCCGGCGGCGATCAGCAGGCCGACGACGATGATGGCAAGGCGGTAGATGGGGTATGGAAGGCCGGGGGGCAGCTCTATCGAACCGTCCAGCAGCGGCGGGATGGTGACGAACAGCGGCTGGCGGCCGAACAGCAGCGTGATGATCTGGTTGAAGATGAGAATCAGCGCGAAGGTCGCCAGCACCTGGTCGAGATGGTCGCGCTTGTAGAGCCGGCGCACGATCAGGAACTCGATCAGCGTGCCGACGAGCGCGGCCGCGACCAATGCGGCCAGCACGCCGAGGAAGAACGAACCGGTCTGCATCGCCGCCCAGGTGCCGGCATAGGCTCCGACCATGTAGATCGAGCCATGCGCCAGGTTGATGACGCCCATGATGCCGAAGATCAGCGTCAGCCCGGCCGCCAGCAAAAACAGCATGACGCCGAATTGCAGACCGTTCAGCAATTGCTCGAGGAAAAGCGTCATCGCGGCGCGTTCCGGTCGCTCCGAAAACAGGAAAATGCGGGCGCGGCTGTCACGCCGCGCCTGCCAGAGGTCCGAAGGCTACATCTTGCACTGGTCGGAATAGGCGTCGCCGTGATCCTCGAAGACCCTGCCGACGGTCTTCAGCACCGGCTTGCCGCCATCGCCTTTCACCACCTTGAGATGATACCAGTCCTCTATCGGGTGCTGGTTGGGGCCGAACTTGAACTTGCCGCGCACTGACTCGAAATCCGCCTTGCGCATGGCGTCGCGGAAGGCGTCGACATCGTCCAGGTTACCGTTTGTGGCCTTGAGCGCAGCGCCGATGGCAAGCGCCGTGTCATAGCCTTGGCTGGCATAGTAGGTGGGCATCCGGTTGTAAGCCTTCATCCAGGCTTCCATGAACTTCTTGTTGGCCGGATTGTCGAAGTCCGAATTCCAGTGGGCGGAGACGTTGATACCGAGCGCGGCGTCGCCGATGGCCTTCAGCGTCACGGCGTCCATCGACGGTTCGGCCAGCACCATCGGCACGGTCTCGAGCAGGCCGGCCTGCTCGTACTGGCGCAGGAAGGTGATGCCGAGGCCGCCCGGATGGAACTGGAACACCACTCCCGGCTTGGCGGCGCGGATTTGCGCCATCTCGGCGGCGAAGTCTGTCTGGTCGAGGCTGGTGTAGACCTCGCCGACGATCTCGCCCTTGAAGAAGCGCTTGAAGCCGGTGATGGCGTCCTTGCCGGCCTGGTAGTTCGGCGCCAGCACGAAGGCAGTCTTGTAGCCGAGATTCTGCGCCAGTTGCCCGGCGCTCTCATGCAGGCTGTCGTTCTGCCAGGCGACGACGAAGTAGTTCTCGTTGCAGCCCTTGCCAGCGAAACCGGACGGCGCGGCGTTGGGGCTGACGTAGAAGGCGCCCGCGTCGACGATGTCGGGCACGGTGGCGCCGGCGACATTGGAGAAGACGATGCCGGTAAACAGCTTGATGCCCTCGTTGGACAGCATCTTCTCGGCAATCTGCTTGCCGTTGCCGGGCTTCAGGCCGTCGTCCTCGATCTGCAGGGCGACAGGAACGCCGCCGAGCTTGCCGCCTTCCATGTCGATCGCCAGCTTGAAGGCGTCGCGTATGTCCTGGCCGAGATAGCCAGCCGACCCCGAAAGCGTCGTGATCATGCCGATCTTGACCGGATCCTGGGCATGCGCCGGCAGCGCCGCGAAAGCGGACGCGGCAAGCGCCAGAAAAGTTCTCCTCAACATTGCAGTCGTTCTCCTCTCAAACGGTTCGGCGGCCTTCGACCGCTTCTTCTTGGCACAAGGTGCCGGCCCGGCGGGCCGACCAACCCGGCAGACAAATTACATGCTTGAAGTTAAATGACCACCCAGCCTTCCGGCGCTTTCTTGCCTGGATGGAGCGCGCCGCATTTCGGGCAGGTGCGTGCCTTCTCGTCGGCATAGAAGGCCTGGTAGATCGGCGGCAGGTCATCGACGATCGATACCAGATCGACCTCGGCGCGATGCACCAGCGCGTTGCATTCGAAGCAGTACCACTCGATGGCATCGAGAGCGCCTTCGGGGCGGGCCGGCTCGATAACAAGGCCGACCGAGCCTTCCTGCGGTCGCTGCGGTGAATGGCGCATATGCGCCGGCAACAGGAAAATCTCTCCCTCGCGGATCGGCACGTCATAGAAATCACCGGTGGAGGTGTCGTGCACCTTCAGCAGCATGTCGCCTTTCAACTGGTAGAAGAACTCCTCGACCGGATCGTCATGATAGTCGGTGCGGCCGTTCGGACCGCCGACCACGGTGACCATCAGATCGGCATCCTTGAACACGAGCTGGTTGCCGACCGGCGGCTTCAACAGATGCGCGTGCTCGTCGATCCACTTCGAAAAATTGAATGCCGCAAGGCGTTTCCCACTCATGGCTTCCTCCTTCATTGCACGGGCGGCGGCGCCCGTTTCAGTGTGTTCCCGTTCCCAGGCCGCAAGCTTCGAAGGCCTCGCGGGTGACTTTTTTCTCCGCTTCGGTCAACTCCAGCATCGGCGGCCGCACCCTGCCGCCGGCCTGGCCGAGCAGATCCTGCCAGTATTTCTGATGCGCGTGCGGCTTTTCGGCCGGCCTAGTGCCCTTGAGCGCGGCGCGCACCGGATCGAGACTGTCGCGCACCTTGCGCGCCTCCGCCGCCTTGCCGGCGAAGGCGAGATCGGTATATTCGCGCATCCGGCGGTCGACTCCGGTCTGGATCAGATAGGGTGGCGAGGAGCACAGATAGAGCTGCCAGTCCAGTTCGAGGATGTTGTCCAGCCATTCCTCCTCCGAAGCCGTGCTGACCAGGATGCGGTCGCCTGCCAAGCGCGTCAACTCGGCATACATCGGACGCGGCACGCTGTATTTGATCGCCACGACGTTCTCAATGTCGGCCAACCGGTTGCAGAGTTCCGGACTCATCAGATAGCCGCTGTCGGGATGGCTCCACAGCGCTATGCCGATGTCCACCCTGTCGGCAATGGCCCGGTAGTAGTTGAGCAGCGTCTCATCCTGCGCCTTAAGGAAATGCAGCACCGGCGCGTGGACGACGATATAATCGGCGCCGACCTTTTGTGCGTGCCGGGCCAGTTCGATCACCACGTCCATGTTCTGGTCGGAACAGGACATGATGGTCTGCGCACGGCCGGCACAGGCCTCCACCGCCAGTTCGAAGTTGCGCTTGCGCTCCTCAATGGACATGGAGAAGAACTCGCCCTGCTTGCCGGCAATGAAGAAGCCGTCGATGCCGAGATCCCCGATCCAGTGGTCGATGTTACGGCGGAAACCTTCCTCGTTGACGGCGAGCGAGGGCGTGAACGGCATCAGCGCCGCCGCCCAGATCCCCCTCATCGTCGTCCGGGAATGGGACTTGGCGTCTTTCTTCGAATAGTTCATCTCGCTTCCATCGTCTCGTTCACGCCGTCGCCGCTTGCGTCAAGGCGGCATTCGATTTGCCGACAAAATTTTCCCCGACAATCAGCCGCAACAGCGCCTGCGACAGCATCGTGTTTTCATCGGCAAGGTCGAGGATCACATCAAAGTGGTTGCGGCCCGGCACCTCGATCAGTTGCGAGGAAAAGCCGGCTTCCCGCCAAAGACGGTGATATTCGGTCGACTGGCGCTTGAAGCCGGCGGCCTCGCTGTCGGCATAGGCGACAACGAGCGGGCAGCCCTTGCGCGGTAGGTTCTCGGCCGGACTGAGTGTTTTCACCGCTTCGTCGTCCAACGGCACCCATTCCCGCACGAAGGATTTCGCGACGGGCGCCAAGTGAAAAAGGCCGCTGATCGGCATGGCGCCTTTTACCACGTCTTCCGGTACGTCGAATTCCTTGTGCCAGCCGCCCGCGATCGCCATGCTGGTCAGATGCCCGCCGGCGGAGGAGCCACCGACGAAGATGCACTCCGGATCGATGCCGTAATCGCGGCCATGGAGACACAAGAAAGCAATGGCGGCGCGCACCTCGCGTACGATCTCGGCCAGGGAAACTTCAGGGGCGAGTCGATAATCGACCGCGACGGAGGCGATGCCATGGCGAGCCAGCACACCCGCCATGAATGCGGAATCCTTCTTCGACAACGTGCGCCAGTAACCGCCATGGATGAAGAAGAAGACGGGCCGAAGCTCGCCGGCCGCGGTGCCGAAGACGTCGAACGTCTGGCCGCTTTCCTCGTCATAGACGACATCGCCATGCGTCGCCCAGGGCGCGCCCAGTTCGTCCGACAGCGTCCGATAGCGTCGCATCTCGGCCTCGAAAACCTCGGGCGCGACTGTGCCGCGCGCGCTGTAGTCGCGGTCGAGTTTTTCCCGCGACCAGCCGGCTTCATTGGCGAGGGCGCTGGTCATCGGCGCTTCACGCCGGCTTTGCGCGTCATCTTCCCGTCCTCCGTCGCGACCAAGTTTCCAGCCGATGGAAATTCTTGCAAGTGAATTCTATGGACGTTTCTATGAGTTTATGGAATATCAGACTTCCATGACCAAGCCGCTGACCAGCCATCTTACCCTACGCCATCTGCGCATGGTGGTGGCGATCGTCGAGGAAGGCAATCTGGTGCGTGCCGCCAGGCGCCTGAACATGACGCAATCGGCGGTGACAAAGGCTTTGCAGGAGGTCGAGGCGCTAACGCATGCACGCCTGTTCGACCGCACCAATCGCGGCGTCGTGCCGACCCTGTTCGGCGACACCCTGGCCGGGCACGCCCGACTGGTGCTGGCGCAACTCCAGCACGCCGAGGAGCATCTCGCCGATTTACGCGACGGGCGTGGCGGGCGCGTGGCGATCGGCACCCTGCTTGCGGCGTCGGCCGAATTGCTTCCCAAGGCCATCGCGCAATTGCGCAGGGAGCGCCCGAAGCTGGTGGTCAAGGTGATCGAAGGCACCAATGACGTACTGATCCCGGCTCTGCGTGCCGGAGAGATCGACCTGTTCATCGGCCGGCTGTCGGAGCGCGCAGAGACACCCAATCTGAAGCAGGAGGTGCTGGCCGCCGACTTCGCCTGTGTGGTCGCGCGACGCGGCCATCCGTTGACCGGCCGCGAAAGCGTCAGTCTTGCCGAACTGACGAGGTGGGAATGGATCCTGCCGCCACCTGAAACCAATCTGCGCCGACAGATCGATCTCACTTTCCTCGAAGAAGGCCTGGACCCTCCAACCCACGCCGTGGATTCGGTGTCGCTGTTGACGAACCGGCAGTTGCTACTGGCCGGCGATTATCTGGGCGTCTTTCCTGCGCAAGTGGCGCGCCAGGAAGCCTCGTTGGGAGGGCTCGTCATCCTGCCCGTAGCGCTGCGCGCAACGGCCGGGTTGATCGGCATTACCACACGCGCCGATATGCGCCTGTCGCCGGCGGCGGAAGTCTTTCTCCAGACTTTGCGCAGCATTGCAGAAGAAACGGCGGCTTGAGGTCGTCGCAGATGGAGGTCAGCGACCCGCCGGCGCTTCCACCCGTTGCCGCGCCTGCTTCGGCGTGAAGCCGAAATGCGCGCGGAAGGCCGATGTGAAGCTCGCCTGGTGGCGGAAGCCGACGGCATGCGCAATCGCCGCGATCGGCATCTCGCCGGCGGCGAGCAGTTCCATGGCACGATCCATGCGGTGGCGGTTGCGGTAAGCAAAGATCGTCGTGCCGTAGAGCAGCCGGAAGCCGCTCTTTAGCTTGGTCGTGTTTGTGCCCAGACGACGCGCCAGCGCCGGTATCGTCTGCGCTTCTGAAAAATCGGTCGCCAGTACCTCGCGTGCGCGGTTGAACATGGCAAGCTCGCGGGCGGTGAAGACGATCGAGTCTTCCTCAGCCTTGCCGCTGCGGTCGAAGGCGGCAGCGGAGAGCGCCAGCAGTTCGATGAGCCTGGCTGCCGCCAAAGGAATATCACGAGCACTGCCGAAGCCGATGTCGAACAGGCCGCGCAGTACACGCAGGAAATCGAGGTCGATCTTCTGTTCGGTCACCGCCATGGTACCGTCCACCGGATGAAGCAATTGCACCGCCACGCCGTGACCTTTGTCCAGGCCGAAACTATGTTCCAGCAATTCCGGGCGTACATAGAGGCTGGCCATGCGGTACGCGCCCGGTTGGCAGACGACATCGTAGCTCATGCCCGGCGCTTGTTGGCAGGCCATCAGCGAAACGTTCGATGGTGCGGTCTGGTCATGCGCCTGCGGCAGGGTAAGCTCGATCGGTCCTTCGAGCAGGAAATGGAATTCAACCAGTCCCTCAGCGGCGACACGCTCGTGGCGCACCGACGCGAAAGTACAGTCCGTCAGGACGGCGTAAACGTCGTCGCCGAGCGAGAGGAAACGCCAGAACCCGGCACCGTCTTCCGGCGGCAGGTCGACGCGGGCATGAAACAACGCGAACCGCGGGTCGCCTCTGCTGGTAGTGTCTGCCTTGGAGAGTTTTTGGAACACGCCAGCAACAGTCGTCTCGCCGAGAAAGGCGCGGAACAGCCCTTTTTCCCTTCCGCCAATATGGTTCATTCCTGTTCTCCGGCCGCTTGCGCGGCGGAAGAATAGGCGATCACCCGGCCAGAGGCCAGAAATCAGACCCGAGTCCTAGTCATCGTCCTTCCAGCGGTAGGCCAAGCCGCTGTCTATGCCGAAAAGGTCGAGCGCTCGGCCGATGGAATGGTCGATCACCTCCTGCAGGCTTTTCGGCCGTGGATAAAAAGCCGGCAGCGGCGGCGCAATGATGGCGCCCATTTCAGCCAATTGCGTCATAGTGCGCAAATGGCCGAGATGAAACGGTGTCTCGCGCACCATCAGCACGAGGCGACGACGCTCTTTCAGAGCAACGTCGGCTGCGCGCGTCAGAAGCCCCGAAGTGACGCCGGCGGCGATTTCAGACATGGAGCGGATCGAGCACGGCGAGACTACCATGCCCATCGTCCGGAAAGACCCCGACGCGATGCCGGCACCGATGTCGTCCTGCCGATACCAGCGATGGGTCAGTTCCCGCACCTCGGCCACCTTCCAGTCGGTCTCGTGCGCCAGAGTGATCTCGGCCGAGCG
Organism: uncultured Mesorhizobium sp.; assembly: GCA_964490065.1. Taxonomy (GTDB): domain Bacteria; phylum Pseudomonadota; class Alphaproteobacteria; order Rhizobiales; family Rhizobiaceae; genus Mesorhizobium. The sequence goes on from CAZBBT010000025.1 coordinate 14,001, forward strand.
GGACATGACGAGGTGGGTCTCGATACCGGCATCACGCAGCGCCTCCAGCATGCGTATACCGAATATGACACCGGAAGCGCCGGAAATGCCGACGACGATGCGCTTCGGCTCGCCGGCCCCGCTCACAGATCTGTCCTGACGTGCCAAAGCTCAGGGAATAGCACGACGTCCAGCATCCGGCGTAGATAGGAGACGCCACCGGTGCCGCCGGTGCCGCGCTTGAAGCCAATGATGCGTTCCACGGTGGTGACGTGGTTGAAACGCCAGCGGCGGAAATAGTCCTCGAAATCGACCAGTTTTTCAGCCAGTTCATAGAGCGCCCAGTGGCGCTGCGGATCGCCGTAGATCTGCCGCCAGGCGTCGCGCACCTTCGGGTTCTCTTCGCGCGACTGCCTCAGAATGGCGCGGGGCTCGTCGCCGACATCGAAGCCATTGCGCTTCAGAAGGTCGATCGCCTCGTCATAGATCGACTTCTCCGACAGGATCGCCTCAAGCTTAGCGACGATCTCGGGCCGGTGCTCGTGCGGTCTCAACATGGCGAGGTTGCGGTTGCCGGCGAGATACTCGATCGCCCGATACTGCCAGGACTGGAATCCGGACGACTGGCCGAGCGACGGCCGCATCTCGTTGTATTCGGACGGCGTCATGGTGCGCAGCACGTCCCAGGCGGAGTTGAGCTGCTCGAAGATACGCGCCACGCGGGTCAGCATCTTGAAGGCCGGCTGCAATTCGTCCTGGCGCAACGCCTGTGCCGCCGAAGTCATTTCGTGGATGGCGAGTTTCATCCACAGTTCCGAGGTCTGGTGCTGGACGATGAACAGCAATTCGTCATGCGCCGAGGACAGCGGCTCCTGCGCGCCGAGAATAGCGTCCAGATGCAGATAGTCGCCGTAGGACATTTTCCTGCTGAAGGACATTTCGGCCCCCTCGGTGGCGGGATCATAAGGCTTCGTCATGTCACGGTCGCCCTGCGGTGATATTCGGGCCGGTCCCACGAGCCGTCGGCGAGGATGGAGGCGAGGATCGCCACGGTCTTGTCGACCTCGGCCTCGCCGATGAACAGCGGCGTGAAGCCGAAACGCATCGCGTCCGGCGCGCGGAAGTCACCGATCACCCCCCTGGCGATCAGCGCCTGCATGACGGCATAGGCGTGCGGGTGGCGGAACGACACCTGGCTGCCGCGCAAGGCCGGATCGCGCGGGCTGGCCAGTACGACGTCCGGACAATTCTTCTCGACGCCGGCGATGAAGCGTTCGGTCAGTTCGATGGAACGTCGCCGCACGTCCTTCATGTCGACTTCGTCCCAGACGTCGAGCGCGGCTTCAAGCGCCGCCAGCCCTATCACCGGCGGTGTGCCCACACGCATGCGCTCGATACCGGGGGCCGGGCGGTAGTCGAGGTCGAAGGCAAAGGGCGCCTCGTGTCCCTGCCAGCCGGCCAGCGCCGGCCGCACACGCTCCGCATGGAGCGGCGCGACGTAGATGAAGGCTGGCGCGCCGGGACCGCCGTTCAGATACTTGTAGGTGCAGCCGGCGGCGAAATCGGCGTCGGCGGCCGTCAGGTCGACGTCGACCGCGCCGGCGGAATGGGCGAGGTCCCAGATGGCGAGGGCGCCTTCGGCATGCGCCTTGGCGGTGATGCGTTTCATGTCGTGGCGGCGGCCGGTGCGGTAGTCCACCTCGGTGATCATGGTCGCCGCGATCGTGCCGTCGATGGCTTGCTCCACCGCCTCCGGCTCGACGACTTTCAATTCGTAGCCGCGTCCCATCGATTTCAGCAGCCCGTCGGCCATATAGAGGTCGGAGGGAAAATTGCCGCTATCGGAGAGCACCACGCGGCGCTCGGGATTAAGCTCCAGCGCCGCCGATAGCGCCTGGTAGACCTTGATCGACAGTGTGTCCCCCATGACGACCGTGTCGGGTGCCGCGCCGATCAGCTTCGCGATGCGATCGCCTATCTTGCGCGGCTGGACGTACCAGCCGGCCGCATTCCAGCCGCGGATCAGGAGTTCGCCCCACTCGTCCGTCATCATCCGCGCCACGCGCTCTTTCGCGACGATGGGCAGCGGGCCCAGCGAATTGCCGTCCAGATAGATCACGCCTTCCGGCAGATAGAAGGCTTCACGGGTCCTGGCGAAATCGGTCATTGGGAAAAATCCTGCTCAGGCGGCAACCGAGCGGATCACTATCGCCTTCTTGCGCAGGAATCTACGGAAGCCGCCCAGGCCATAACGGGTTCCACCCAGTCCGGAACAGCCGAAGGCGGTCTTTTCCGCCCGTGCACCGACCCCGCCCATCGTGTCGAAATCATTGATCCACAGCCCGCCGGCATTGATGCGGTTGCCGATTTCGATGGCCTTGGCCTCCTCGCCGATCACCGCCGCCGACAGACCGAATTCGGTGTCGTTGGCGAGCCTCACAGCCTCCTCTTCCGTGTCGAAAACCATGATCGGCACGATCGGGCCGAACGTCTCGTCGCGCATCACCGCCATGTCCTGCGTGACGTCGACCAGAACAGTCGGTTCACACCACAGGCCGCCGCCGTGTTCGACGATATTGCCGCCGGTCAGCACCTTCGCGCCCTTGGCCACAGCGTCGGCGATCTGGTCGCGCAGAATCTCGGCCTGGCGAGCGAAAATGACGGGGCCGAGTTCACCTTGTTTGATATCGTCCGTGTTCATTTGCAGCGCCTTCATGCGCTTCACCACGCGTTCGGCGACCGCATCGTAGACGCCGCGCTGGAGGTAGACGCGCTCGATGGCGCAGCAGAGCTGGCCGGAATTTTCCACCGAGCCGCGCACGACGATCTCGGCGGCGAAATCCGGCTCGGCGCTGTCCAGCACAACGGCCGGATCGGAACCACCGAGTTCAAGGAATACGGTCTTGAATTGCGCGGCCGCGCGCTCCTGGACCTTGCGGCCGGTGCGCACCGAGCCGGTGAAGACCAGCGTGTCGGTGAGGTCCACGATCATGCCGCCGGTCTCGCCGTCACCTTCGAAAATGTCCAGCACGTCGCGCAGGTGCTCCACCTCGGCGATGGCAGCGCGGAACGGTTTTATGAAGCGCGGCGTCACTTCCGAAGGCTTGATCGCCACGGCCGAGCCGGCGAGCAGGGCGGTGATGGCGTCGATCATGCACAGGATCAGTGGGTAGTTCCACGGCGAGATGATGCCGACCAGTTCGTATGGCACGTGCTGTTGCTGGAAGCGTAGCGTCGGGTCTGAAGAATTGCCGCTGGCCTCGGCGAGCGCCTCTTCGGCCGTGGCGCAGCGCATGCGGCTGATGCCCTTCAGTCCCTCAATCTCGTTGACCGACCATTCGTGGCGGCCGGTGTCGGTGCACAGCGCAGAAAGGATCGCGTCATAGTGCCGATCGACCGCATCGCAAAGTTCCAGCATCGCCTTGGCGCGGCCATCGATGCCCAGCGCCAACCAGGCTGGCTGCCCGGCGCGTAACTCCCGGCAACGCGCAGCCAGCGCGTCCCGATCGAGGGGCCGGATCTCGTAGTCGTCCTCGCCAGTGCGCGGGTTGCGGATTGCGAGCGTCCGGGTCATGGCAAAGTCCTTTGCGGTCTGCTCCAGAATGGCCGAGCGCCCCCTTGTTGGAAAGGGTTTCCCGGCCCGGAGTGCCGAATTCCAAAAACTTACGGCTGGCGCGACAAAAGTCCGGCCTGTTAAGCGGGACGACGGCAGGCTTTACTCGCAGGCCGAGAAGGAGAGCAACATGCGTCGATTCATTGACGATCTGGCGCGGCGCGACGAGCTTTCGGTCGTGAGCCGCCCGGTCGACCCACGCTTCCAGCTCGCCGCCGTTACCAAGGCGGTGCAGAAGGCCGGCGAGCAGGCCGTTCTGTTCGAGAGTGTCGACGGGACCAAATTCCCAGTCGTCTCCAATTTGTACGGCAGTCATGAGCGGCTTTGTCGCCTGATCGGCGCGGGCGAGGATAAAACCTTCTGCCGGCGCTGGATCGAACTGACCGACGCTTGCCTCGCGGGGCGCGACGCCGATGTGCTAGAGACGGCGCCGCCGTCTGTCGAGTCGGAATTCCGCGACGGCACGCTGTCCGATCTGCCCGCGATCACCTATCACGAGCGCGACGCCGGGCCGTACTTCACCTCGGCGATTTTCCTGGCGCGCGAACCCGACAGCGGCGTGCCCAACCTTTCGTTCCATCGCGCAATGCAGGTTTCCGACGAGGAGCTGCGCATCCGCCTCGGCTCGACGCACGATCTCGCTCGCTACCAAGCCAAGGCCGAGGCGCGGGGCGAAGCGCTGGAAGCAGCGCTGCTGCTCTCCTGCCCGCCGGAAATTTTCATGTCCGCCTGCGCCTCGCTGCCTTACGAGGCCTCGGAACTGGTGATGGCCGCCAAGATCGCTGGCGGCAAGATCGCCATGCGACGAGCCAAGACGATAGGGCTCGACCTGCCGGCCGCTTGCGACATCGTTGTGGAAGGCCGCATCCTGCCCAATGTGAAGCGGCCGGAAGGGCCATTCGGCGAGTTCATGGGCAATTACGTCGACGTCGGCGACAACCATGTTTTCGACGTCAGCCACGTCAGCTACCGGCCGGATGCTGTGTTTCATGGGCTGGTATGCGGCTCGCCCGAGGACCTCAGGCCACTTGAGGCGGTGACGGCAGCGCGCGTCTATCGCCACGTGTCAGCGCAAGTGCGGGGCGTGCTCGACGTCTGCTGCCGGCCCAACGTGATGATCTCGATCATCAAGATCAAAAAGACCTACGAAGGGCAAGGCAAGCACGCGATCCTTGCGGCGCTGGGTTCCTATCTCGATTACAACAAGGTCGTCATCGTGGTGGACGAGGATGTCGACATCTACGACCTCGACGACGTGATGTGGGCCTATATGACGCGCGGTCGCGCCGACACCCGCGCCATGATCCTGGACGACATTCCCGGCTTCTATCGCGACCCGCACAAGGACCATTGGGGGCGGCTCTGCATCGACGCCACCATGCCGTTCGGGCGCGAAGCGGAATTCGCCCGTAAGCGCATTCCCGGCGAGGATGCTATCGACCTGAAAGAATGGCTTGCTTGATGCGGCGTTCGCGAGCGCTGGTCCCATGACTGGCAGGACGGTCGTCGTCATCGGCGCAGGGATTGCCGGGCTGGTCGCCGCGCGTCGGCTTTCGCAAGCCGGTCATACGGTGCGCGTTCTGGAGGCGGAAGACGTGCCCGGCGGGCGTGTCGGCGACCGGGAAGTCCGCGGCATCCGCTTCAACGCAGGCGCCCGGCTGATTTACGCTTTCAGCAAGCCATTCAATCTCCTGCTCGACGAAATCGGCCTGACCGAAGCGCTGGTCCCCGTGCGCCGGCTTTCCGCCGATTGCGTCGGCGCGGATGGAAGCTGGACGGTAGAACTGATGCCCGGGCTCAAAAGCCTGTTGACGCCGGGATTATCTGTTAGTGAACGCTTACGCTTTATGACTTTCGGCTTCAAGGGGTTGACGGCGCGACGACGCGCCGATCCGAATGACGCGACCTCAATTCCCAATGCCGATGACGTGACATTGGCGGATTACATTCGCTCCGAACTCGGCCCGAATGTGCTGGACCGCATGGTCGAGCCGATCTTTCGTGGCACGCGGAGTTGGAACCCGCAGGAAGTCTCGGCTGCTTTCTTCGCCTCGACCGCGCCGCATCTCGTCGGACGCGACACAGTGCATGTCTTCAAAGGTGGCATGGGTCGGCTGCCGGCGGCACTGGTCGAGGGTCTCTCGATCGACTGCGGCACACGCGTCGTCGCCGTCGAAACACCCGACAACGGACCTTGCCGCATTCATGCGGAGCGGGAGGGTATGCCTGTAGTGTACGAGGCCGACATTGTCGTCTGTGCAACCGAGGGATCGCTCGCGGCGTCGATTTTCCCCGATCTGCCGCCGGACGACCAGGTCTTCTTCGCCGGCGTGCGCTACAATCCACTCGGCATTGTCCACTACAGGCTGAACCGTCCAGTCGAGCCGGCCATGAAATTCTTCGCCCGAGATATTGCCGGTGTGATTTCAACCTGGCAGCAAGTGCCGGGCAAAGACGGCCAGGCGCCGCAGCTCTACGCCCAGCTTTCACCGGCAGCGACGGAAGAAGCTCGGCTTCGCGGCATGACCGACCGGCTGGATGAGTTGGTGGACGGGCGCGTGCAAGAACTCTACCCCAACCTCGACCGAAACTGCATCGACCGCCACAGCCAGTGGATCGAGCGCATGCTGCCGATCTTCTGCCCCGGCTATGCCCGCGCCATGGCCGCGTTCCGCGATCGGCAGTCGGCGGCACGTCGCAACGTCTATTTCTGCGGCGATTATCTGGCGCAGGCGCTGGTGACGGGTGCGGCGGCGAGCGGCGAGCGAGCCGCCCGTGACATTGTCGCCCATTGGGGTCGTGTATGACAACCTTCCCCGCCCATCCCGCCTGGGATTTTGTTACCCACCTCTATGCCGCACCGAGTATCGCGCCAGCCTGCCTGGGATTACAGGAGCGGCACGGCATCGACGTGACCTTCATGCTGTTTTGCTTGTGGCAAGGAACGGCGAACAAAACACCGCTCGGCGCGCATACGCCTGCGCTCGCCGCCATAGCCCGGGAATGGCATGAGGCAGTCGTTCTGCCGGTCCGCTCCGCGAGGCGAAAGCTGAAAACGGAGGCCGAGACGTCGCAGCGGCAAGAAATCAAAGCACTCTACAAGACTGTGGTTACAACCGAGATCGACTGCGAACACGCCGAACTGCTGATGCTGGCCGAGCGGGCAGATGCGCTGTGCGGCTTGCCGGAAGGCAAGGGGACCGCCGCCGTTATGGCGAGAAATATGGCCGCGTTTTTCAAAGTGTCAGGCGTGGTGCTGACTGCACAAGACCAGCCCGCCATCGCCACCATCCTCGAAGCGGCGGGCGCAAGTGCCGGCGCGACCTTAATCACTTCCCCGGAATGAGCCCCTGCGGCCTGAATCGCAGCATCACGATCAAGATCACACCCATCACCACGAGGCGCATGTGGGCAGCGCTGCCGAGCAAATGCTGCTTGAGCGGCGAACCGTCCGTCATGCCGGCTGTGACCAGCCCCATCAGGGCATTGCCCCACGGCTCAACCTCGACCCAGAGATACCAGATCAGCACGCCGCCCAGCACCGCGCCGAAATTGTTGCCGGAACCGCCGACCACGACCATCACCCAGATCAGGAAGGTGAAGCGCAGCGGCTGGAAGGCGCCTGGCGTTAGTTGCCCTTCCATCGTGGCAAGCATGGCGCCCGAAACGCCGAGCACGGCGCAGCCAAGCACGAACACCTGCAAGTGGCGTCGGGTGACATCCTTGCCCATGGCGGCGGCGGCCACCTCGTTGTCGCGGATCGCCCGCATCATGCGACCCCAGGGCGAATTCAGCGCCGCCTGTGAGAGCCAAACCAGGATCAGCAGCACCGCCAGGAACAGGCAGGCATAGAGCAGCTTCACGACAATGCCGGACGCTGCGCCGGGATCAGCGCCGATACCGGACATGAAGGAAACAAATCCCTGGCTTGCCTGGAGATCGACCTCGTAGGGCACCGGGCGGGGAATGTCGACGATGTTCTTGACGCCTCGGTCCAGCCAGTCCTCGTTCTTCAACACGGCGATGACGATCTCGGCGATGCCGAGCGTGGCGATGGCGAGATAATCGGAGCGCAGCCCGAGCGCGGTCTTGCCGATCAGCCAGCCGGCACCGGCTGCGAGTAGGCCGCCGACGGGCCAGGAAAGCAGCACCGGTAGGCCAAGGCCGCCCATATTGCCCTCCAAGGCCGGGCGGATCGCCTCAACCGCCATCACCGCCGGGTCGAGGATCAGCCGGTAGGCATAGAACCCTCCTACCAAAAGCGCGGCGAGCGCGGCGAAGCGCTTGCGGCCGCGCGGCAGTGCCTTGTAGGTCCATGCGGCCGCTGCGATCACCAGCGCGCCGAAGACAAGTGCGGCCAGGATGCGGAAGCCGCCGGTCTGCCAGGCGCCCTCGGTCGGCTGGCTTGCAACCAGCACGGTCGCCAGCCCGCCCAACGCGACGAAGCCCATGGTGCCGATATTGTAGAGGCCGGCATAACCCCAGGAGATGTTGACGCCGAGCGCCATCACCGCCGAAATCAGGCCCATATTGACGATCGCCAGCGCGGAATTCCAACTCTGCGTGAAGCCGGTCAGCGCGAGCAGCGCGCCGACCGCGGCAAACAGCAGGACATTCCTCGTCGCGGCGCTCATGCGGACTTGCCCTTGAACAGACCGGTCGGCCGGAAAAGCAGCACCAGAACCAGCACGGCGAAAGAGACGGCGACCTTATAGTCGGTAGTCAAAAGCTGCGCTAGGCCGTCCGGCGCCCAGGCCTCGGGCAACAAGTGGCCGAGCACCTTCTTGAAGGAATAGGTGACGAACACCTCGGAAAAGGCGATGACGAAGCCGCCGGCGACGGCGCCGAGCGGATTGCCGAAGCCGCCGACGACGGCGGCGGCGAAGATCGGCAGCAGCAGTTGGAAATAGGTGAAGGGACGGAACGACTTGTCCAGCCCGTAAAGCACGCCGGCCAGCGTGGCGAGCGCCGCCGACAGGATCCAGACGATCATGACGACGCGCTCGGGATTGATGCCCGAAAGCAGCGCCAGATTCTCGTTGTCGGAAAAGGCGCGCATGGATTTTCCCGTGCGCGTGCGCTGCAAGAACCAGTGCAGCCACGCCACAACAAGCCCGGTCACAACGATGGTGACCACCTGCGTGGTGCGCAGCGCCAGCGATTCGGACAGACCCGTCCATGCGCGGAACTGGGCGGCGGTGAAGATGAAGCGCGCGCCGTCAGCGAATTGCCGGTCATCGACTCCGATGATGATGCGCACAAGACCGTTCATCACGAACATGACGCCCAGCGAGACCATCACCAGGGTAAGCGAATTGACCTTGCGGGTTCGGTAATAGCGGTAGACCAGCCGATCGGTCGCCAGCACGAAGAGCACAGTGGCGAGGATGCCAACAGGAAGAGCGAGCAGAGCCGTTGGCAGCGGGCCGAGACTGATGCCGATTGCCTGCAAGCCCCACAGCACCAGGATGGTGGCCATGGTGCCGAAGGCCATGGTGTCGCCATGGGCGAAGTTGGAAAAGCGCAATATGCCGTAGACCAGCGTGGCTCCCAGCGCGCCCAAGGCGAGCTGGGAGCCGTAAGTGATACCGGGCAAAAGCACGTAGTTGGAGAAGGCGACGAGGGCGTTTAGCAGATCCATCGCTCAGCCCCCGAGGAAGGTGCTGCGCACCTCGGGATTCGCGAGCAGTTCCGCACCGCTACCGGTGAACCGGTTGGTGCCCTGCACCAGCACATAGCCCAGGTCGGCGATCTCCAGCGCCTGGCGGGCATTTTGTTCCACCATCAGCACGGTGACTCCGGTGCGGGCGACGTCGATGATGCGATCGAACAATTCATCCATGACGATCGGGCTGACACCCGCCGTCGGTTCATCGAGCAGCAGCACGGAAGGCTCCGTCATCAGCGCGCGGCCGACCGCTACCTGCTGACGCTGGCCGCCGGAAAGCTCACCCGCCGGCTGGCGGCGCTTGTCCTTCAAAACGGGAAACAGCGCATAGACCTGTTCCATGGTGGGCCTGAAATCGTCGCGCCGGAGGAAGGCGCCCATTTCGAGGTTTTCCTCGACGGTCATGGAGGTGAAGACGTTCTCGGTCTGCGGCACGAAAGCCATGCCTTTCGCGACACGCTGCTGTGGCTGCAAGCCGGAAATCTCCTCGCCGGCCAACTGGACGCTGCCTTCCCGCAGCTTCAGCATGCCGAAAACCGCCTTCATGGCGGTGGATTTTCCCGCACCGTTCGGGCCGACGATGACGGCGATCTGACCCTTCTCGACCGCGACGGTGCAGCCGTTCAGGATATCGGCGCCGCCATAGCCGCCTGTCATCGCCTTGCCGATCAGGAACGGTATCGAGCCGCTTTCGGCCGCCTGCACGGTCATGGCGCCGACCCCAGCATGGCCTCGACCCGGCCAGCGGCCACCACCTTGTTCTTCAATCCGGTGCCAAGATAAGCCTCGATCACTTGCTCGTTGCGGATGACCTCAATCGGCGTGCCGCGCGCCAGCACCTTGCCCTCGGCCATGACAACTACGCTGTCGCAGAGCCGGGCGATGAAATCCATGTCATGCTCGATGACGCAGAAGGTGTAGCCGCGCTCCTTGTTCAGCCGCACGATGGCCTCGCCGATGGTCTTGAGCAGCGTGCGGTTCACGCCGGCACCGACCTCGTCCAGGAAGACGATGCGCGCGTCCACCATCATGGTGCGGCCGAGTTCCAGAAGCTTCTTCTGTCCGCCGGAGAGCGAGCCTGCCTGCTCGTCGCGCAAATGCGTAAGTGTGAGAAAATCGAGCACGTCATCGGCACGAGCGCGCAGCCGTTCTTCCTCGTGCGCGATGCCGCGCCGGTTCGTCCATGTGCTCCAGAGGCTCTCGCCGCTCTGGCCACCCGGCACCATCATCAGATTCTCCAGAACGCTCATGGAGGAGAATTCGCGAGCGATCTGAAAGGTCCGCAAAAGGCCCTTGGCGAACAATTCGTGCGGCGGCAGGCCGGTGATGTCCTCGCCGGCCATCGTCACCTTGCCCGCGGTCGGCTGGTAGAGTCCGGCGATGACGTTGAACAGCGTCGACTTGCCGGCGCCATTCGGGCCGATCAGGCCGGTGATCGCGCCGGCCGGGATTTCCAGCGATACGCCGTTGACGGCGTGGAAGCCGCCGAAATGCTTGTGGACGTCGTGACAGATGATCATTCGTTTCCCGGCGATCCCGCTACCGCCGCGCCGCCTGCCGGCAGCAAATGGAGACACGGCCCATCGTGGTTACGATGGGCCGTGTCGGCGAAGGCCTCAGTGATATTTGACGGTCTTCATTTCGCCGTTCTCGATGACGATCTCGGCATAGGAGCCGGCGCTCTCGCCCTTGCCGATGAACTCGACCGCCGAGCCGCCGACATAGTCGATGTCGCCCCCGTCCTTCAGTATCTTGAGCGCCTTGGCCAGGTCACCGGGATAGATCTTCTCGCCCGGCGCGTTGACCACGTCCATGATCTTGCCCTTGTAGTCGGCCGGCTTGGCCGAGCCCGCCGCCTGCATGGCCAGCATCATGATGGCGGCCGCGTCATAGGTCTCCGGCACGAAGGTGGCATTGCTGTCGATGCCGGCCGCCTTGGCCATGTCGACGAGCTTCGCGGCACCCGGGCTGTCGGAACCGGGGCGGTCACCGAAGGCGCCGTCGAGTTGCTTGCCGAATTTCTTCAAAAGGCTCTCGCCCCACATGCCGTTCGGGAACACGAATTTCGGGAACGCCCCGGTGTCCAGCGTGGTCTGCACGATGCCGGCGCCGCCCTGGTCGGCATAGCCGGCCACCACCAGCGCATCGCCGCCGGCGGAGGCCAGCGCGCCGACCTCGGCCGAATAGTCGCCCTTGCCGTCTTCGTGCGGGGCGGAAAGCGTGATCTTGCCGCCGAGCTTCTCGAACGATGCTTGGATCGAGGAGGCGATACCCTTGCCGTAGTCGTTGTTGGTATAGCTCATCGCGGCGGACTTGACGCTATGGTCGATCATCATCTGCGCCAGGATCTCTCCTTCGCGGGCGTCGGAAGGCGCGGTGCGGTAGAACAGACCCTTGCTGTCGACGGCCGATAGGCCGGGAGAGGTCGCCGAGGGCGAGACCAGCACCATGCCGTTAGGGATGGCGACATTGGTCAGCACCGCGCTTGTGGTGCCCGAGCAGGTTGGGCCGACGATGCCGGAGACGCCGTCCGACGTGATCAACCGCTCCGCCGCAGCAGTAGCGGCACCGGCGTCGACGCAGGTTCCATCGCCGCGCACCGCAGTGATCTTGGCGCCATTGAGGAAGGCGCCGGATTCGTTGACTTCCTTGATCGCCATTTCGGCGGCGGCCGCCATCGGCGGGGTCAGCGTCTCGATCGGACCGGTGAAGCCCATTTCGATGCCGATCTTGACGTCCTCGGCCTGCGCCGCGGTGGCCAGCACCAGCGACGATACGGATGCAATCAAAAGCTTTTTCATTGTTCCTCCCATGGGTTTCCCCTTGCGGTTGCGGCGCCGGCCTTGTCCGGCGCCCGGTTCCAGGAATTCCCGCCGCTACATTATGCGGCGGGGATCGAGATGTCACAGGGCGCCCTGTCGGGGAAGGCTTCGTTTCTTTTGATTTCAGCCTTTTGCCGCCGCGCCCCCCGACATTTGCCTTCTAACCAAGAAGCGTCCGCGTCAAGGGATGGCCGGCATCGATCAGCCCGTCGACGATGTTGAAATGGTGACGGTTCGGCTCGACCACGCAATCGGTCGTGGCACCGAGACCCGTCCAGATATTGGCGAGCAGCCTGTTCTGGCGCAAGAATTCGTGGCGCTCGCCGCCGCCCGCCCAGCAGGTGACGCGGGCGTTGCCCATCGGACGCAGCAGCGCAGGACTCTCGGCCAGCGCCTCGGCCTCATCGAGATGCAGCGTCTCGTTCATCTCAGTGTTCATCAGCGGGCGCAGATCGTGCAGACCGGAGATCGACACGACGTTGCGAATACGGCCCTGGGCCGCTCGGGAGAGCGGCGCGTCAGCGCAGATCATGCGGCTGGCCAGATGGCCACCAGCGGAATGGCCGGTCAGCATGATCGGCCCGTCGACGAGACCTGCCGCCGCGCCAACCGCAGCGGCGATCTCGCGCCCAATGCCGGCAATGCGGATGTCGGGACAGAGCGTGTAGGAAGGCATCGCCACCGCGTAGCCGCTGTCCACACACCCTGCGGCGAAATGCGACCAGTCCTTTCTGTCGAACGCCTTCCAATAGCCGCCGTGGATATAGACCACCAACCCCTTGGGCGCGGCGTCGGGAAGGAACAGATCGAACCGGTTGCGAGGTCCGTCGCCATAGGGAATATCGAGCTTCGCCAAGCCGGCTGCCGAACGCGCATCGTGAAAGATACGCGCAGGCTCGGTCCAGGCTGCCGGCCAGCGATCGCCGCCGCCGATATTGGCGCTGTTGGCGTAAGCGTCGTCCCAATCGACGACGTGATGCTCCAGCATGAACGTCCTCCCACCCACGCTTATAGCAATGGCCAACGCAACACGGTTGCGTCAATAGGAAAGCATAAAAACTTTAGGATTGAAATAATTTTTGGCGCATGCGACGCTTTGCAGACAGTCGCAATAGAGCCCCTGCATGGGGAAGCCTGGGGTTCCGGTGGCTGCGCAGTGGCTCTCCGGGAAGCCGTTTGCGCGCGATTCTGCCCTTGCGACCGGGGAGGAAAAGATGCTTGGACCGTCAGCACATGTCGACACGTTCACGCGGGATAACCTTCCGCCCGAAGACCAGTGGCCTCATTTCCTGCTCGACGGCTTTGACTATCCCGAGCACCTCAACGCCGCGGTTGAACTCACCGACCGCATGGTCGAAAAGGGGTTCGGCGATCACACGGCGCTGATCGGCAATGGCCGCCGCCGGACCTATAAGGAACTGGCCGACTGGACCAGCCGCATCGCGCATGCGCTGGTCGAGAATTACGGGCTGAAACCGGGCAACCGGGTGCTCATCCGCTCCGCCAACAATCCGGCGATGGTGGCCTGCTGGCTGGCCGCAACAAAGGCTGGAGCGGTGGTAGCCAATACGATGCCAATGCTGCGCGCCGGTGAGCTTGCCAAGATCGTCGACAAGGCGGAGATTTCGATCGCGCTCTGCGATACGCGGCTGATGGACGAGATGGTCGCCTGCGCCAAGGAAAGCCCCTTCCTGAAAAAAGTCATCGGTTTCGACGGCACCGCCAACCACGACGCCGAGCTCGACCGCATCGCGCTCGACAAGTCGGTGCGCTTCGACGCGGTGCAAACCGGATGCGACGACGTCGCGCTGCTCGGCTTCACCTCCGGCACGACCGGCGTGCCGAAGGCGACGATGCACTTCCACCGAGACCTGCTCATCATCGCCGACGGCTATGCGAAGGAGGTGCTCGGGGTCACGCCGGATGATATCTTTGTGGGCTCGCCGCCACTCGCCTTCACCTTCGGCCTCGGCGGGCTGGCGATCTTCCCGCTGCGCTTCGGCGCGGCGGCGACGCTCCTAGAGCAGGCGACGCCGCCCAACATGGTCGCCATCATCGAAAATTATAAAGCGACCGTGTCGTTTACGGCGCCGACCGCCTACCGGGCGATGCTGAAGGCGATGGACGAAGGCGCCGATCTTTCCTCTCTCCGCGTCGCCGTCTCGGCCGGCGAGACACTGCCGCCGCCGGTGTTCGAAGAGTGGGAGCAGAAAACCGGCAAACCGATCCTCGACGGCATCGGCGCGACGGAAATGCTGCACATCTTCATCTCCAACCGCTTCGACGATCGCAAACCCGGCTCGACCGGCAAGCCGGTCGGCGGCTACGAGGCGCGCGTCGTCGACGATGAGATGAACGAGGTACCGCGCGGCACGGTCGGCCGGCTTACCGTCCGCGGCCCGACCGGATGCCGCTACATGGCCGACGAGCGCCAGCGCAACTATGTACGGAACGGCTGGAACCTGACCGGCGACAGTTTTGTCCAGGACGAGGAGGGGTTCTTCCACTTCGCGGCGCGTTCCGACGACATGATCGTCTCCGCCGGTTACAACATAGCGGGACCGGAAGTAGAGGCGGCGTTGATCGCCCATCCAGACGTCGCCGAATGCGCAGTCATCGGGGCACCCGACGCCGAGCGCGGCCAGATCGTGGAAGCGCATGTGGTGTTGGTCACAGGCGCCGCCACCGACGCCCTGATGGTCAAGCGACTGCAGGATCATGTGAAGGCGACCATCGCGCCCTACAAATATCCGCGCTCGATAAAATTTATCGATGCGCTGCCGAAGACGCAGACCGGCAAGATCCAGCGTTTTCGCCTGCGCGAGAGCTGAGACACCTCATGAACCCGGAAAGCGATGAAAACATCATTTCGCCCGACTGGATCGACGGCGAGACCAAGGTGCTGGAGGCGCCGCACGACCATGGTGCGGAACTGCGCCTGTGGTTGCGGCTGCTCACCTGTTCGACACTGATTGAGACGGAGATCCGCCGCCGGCTGCGCGAACGCTTCGACTGCACGTTGCCGCGCTTCGACCTGATGGCGCAGTTGGAGCGCGCAAAGGACGGCATGGTGCTTGGCGAACTCTCCCGGCGCATGATGGTCTCGCCCGGCAATATGACGGCTCTGGTCGAGAGGCTGGTGGAAAGTGGACATATCAGTCGCACCGCCTCCCCGGCCGACCGGCGTGTGCAGATCATCGCACTGACTCCGTTCGGTCGCGCGGAGTTCAAAACGATGGCCGACGAACACGCGGATTGGATCGCCGAATTGTTCGGCGGCATTTCGAGCACGGAGGTCGAGGCGCTGCTGGAGCGGCTCGGCAGACTGAAGCGATCGGTCGTCGACGTGCTTGATAGAGAGTAGGTCGAGACGGTGACGTCGACATTGCTTTATCGACCGTCATTCGACATCAAATTACTTTAAGCTTGAAGTTTTCTCGCGCCGTGTTCATGATAAGGGTCTGAACCAGGCGTGACGGGAAAGTGGAGGAGTGCCATGCGTATCGTCTGCATCGGCGGCGGGCCGGCCGGCCTCTATTTCGCGCTGCTGATGAAGAAGCAGAACCCGGCGCACCGAGTTGCGGTGGTGGAGCGCAATCGCCCCTTCGACACATTCGGCTGGGGCGTGGTGTTTTCCGACGCGACGATGGAATCGATGCGCCAATGGGATCCCGAGACCGCCGCGACGATCGAGGACGCCTTCAACCATTGGGACGACATCGAACTGGTGTTCAAGGGACGCAGGATTCGCACCACAGGGCACGGCTTCGTCGGCATCGGCCGCAAGAAGATGCTGAACATATTGCAGGAACGCTGCCTCGAACTCGGCGTCGAACTGGTGTTCGAGCGCGAGGTGAAGGACGACGGCGAGTTCCCCGAGGCCGATCTGATCATCTCTTCGGACGGCGTCAATTCCCGCATTCGCGCCAAATATGCCGAGATTTTCAGGCCCGACATGCTGCTGCGGCCGAACCGTTACATCTGGCTCGGCACCGACAAACGCTTCGACGCCTTCACCTTCGACTTCCGCCGCACCGAACACGGCTGGTTCCAGGCGCACATCTACCGCTTCGACGACAAGACCTCGACCTTCA
>CAZBBT010000026.1:0-29421 GCA_964490065.1 uncultured Mesorhizobium sp.
GACGCCTGCCTGGTGCTGGATTGGAACATCGCGCCGCGCAGGCGCGGCCGCGGCAGCGCCATCTTCTTCCATCTGGCGCGGCCGGGTTTCACGCCGACGCAGGGCTGCGTGGCGGTGACGGCCCGGACCATGGCGCGGCTCCTGCCGCTTCTCTCGGACCGGACGGTGCTGAAAGTGACACGGTAGCGCCAGCGGGCGGCCCCCAGCCGCTCGCCGGCACTGTTCGTCACTCGAATGAACGATCGAAGCCGCCGCCCTACCGTCGCACACCTGGCTGCTGCCAGCCGAGGCCGAGAAGGCCGATCTCGCTATTGCCGCGATCGACCGCCCGTCCGATCTGGTCGGCGCTGAGGCCGACATCGGCGAGGAACGCCGCCTCGGTGGAAGCGACGGACGGTGCGGCGAGAGTGGCGGCGGTCCTGGCCTGGCGCAGCCAGTCAAGCACGGACTGCAAGCCGTTGCCGCGGCTTGGAGTGGTTCTCAAGACAAAGTCCGACATGGGTTCTTCCGGTTCCTCCGGACATCAAATCCGGTTTGCTATTTGATCGATGGTGGCATTGTCCGCCATTGAAACAAAAAGAGGAAACGAGTAGTTTTTGACCGATCATCAAACGGATTTTGAAGATGGCCACTCGCCTTCTGCCCGGCATGCGCGCCTTGCGGACGCTGGAGGCGGCGGCCCGCCATCTCAACTTCACCCGCGCGGCGGACGAGCTCGGCCTGACGGCGGCGGCGGTCAGCCATCAGATCAAGGAAATCGAGGACCAGCTCGGGCTGGTGCTGTTCACCCGCACCAGCCGCACCATGCGCCTGACGGAGGCCGGGTCGCAGCTCTCGGAGGCCGCTGGCGACGCGCTCGACCTGCTCAACCGGGCCGTGTCGCGGGCACAGAAGAAAGCGCGCGGCGCGGGGCAACTGAAGGTGTCCGTCGATCCGCAGATCGCCACGCGCTGGCTGATGCGCCGGGTCGAATCCTTCCGCGAGGTCAACCCGGAGATCGAACTGCGCTTCGACATCAGCTATGACGTGCGCGACTTCGACACCGACGACATCGATGTCGCGATCCGCTTCGGCACCGGCCGCTATCCAGGCATTTCCAGCGACCGGCTGTTCGACAACGTCATCATTCCGGTGTGCAGCCCCAAGCTCCTGGCATCCGGCCCGCCGCTCAAGGAGCCGCGCGACCTTTTCCGCCATACGCTGGCCCATATCGAATGGTCGCGCCGCGGCATCACCTGGCCGAACTGGCGCATGTGGATGGCGGCGGCCGGCGTGGACGATTTCGACGACAGCCGCACCGTTGTCTTCGGCACATCGACCGACGCGCTGCAGGCGGCGCTGGACGGCAATGCCGTCGCCCTGGCCGAATTCGCCGTGGTCGCCAACGACCTGTCGGAGGGGCGCCTCGTCCGTCCCTTCGAACTCGGCATCAAAGTGGCCCGCGAATTCGCCTATTTCCTCGTCTATCCGGAGCAGAGCGCCGACGACCCGCGCATCGTGGCGTTCCGAGACTGGCTGCTGGCCGAGGCTGCCGAGACGCAGACGTGAGCGTGGTCAATCCGCGAACAAGCCGGTCATGACGGCGTCTTCAGCGCCGACACGGCCTCTTCGCTGTTGTGGATGTACTCATTGGCGTCCGGCTGCCGCTGCACCAGGAGGATGAAGAGAAGATCGGTCAGCGTCAGTTGCGCGTCACGCACGGTGATCGAGGAGGAACGCACGCGCTCCTCGTCGGCAACCGTATAGAGCAGCACGTCGGCGACGCGGCTGAGCGGACTGTCCTTGAGCGAGGTCAGCACGACCACGGCGGCACCCCGCCGTTTCGCCAGTTCGGCGATCCTGAGCGTCTCGATGCTGGCGCCCGAATGCGACAGGGCCAGAAGCACGTCACACGGACCGAGCGTCGAGGCGCTGGCCATCTGCACATGGCTGTCGCTGTCGTGCATGACGTTGCGGCCGAGCTTCATCAGCTTGTAGGAAAGGTCGCGCGCCACCAGCGACGAGGCGCCGACACCGGCGAGATGGATGCGCTCCGCGCTCTCGATCAGCGCCAGGACCTTGCCGATGCCCTGCTCGGAATTGACCGCGATGGTCTGCTGGATGGAGGCGAGCTTGCTTGCGACCAGCTTTTGCAGCACGGCGCCATAGCCGTCGGCGCGCTCGATCGTGCCGTGCACCATGCCCTCCGGCGCGTGCCATTCCTGCGCCTTGGCCTCGCTCACGGCAAGCTTCAAGTCCTGGTAGCCGGCAAAACCCAGCTTCTGCGAGAACTTGACCACGCTGGACTGGCTGCGCCCCGTCTCCCCCGCCAGCGCCGCGGAAGACAGCCGCAGCATCTGGTCCGGATTGTCGACGATGAATTGGCCGATCTGCCGGTCGGCCGGCGCCATGACGTCCAGCGTTGCATGAATTCGCTTCAGCACGGACATGGCGTCTCCTTCAGCTCGGCCACCAGCGCGATGCCAGATTGAAGAATAAATTATTCCATCACCGATTTACAGAGCGAACCCTTGTCTGTTCGAACTCGGCAACGGGTATCGCCCCGGCAGTCCCCGGCCGGAAAACGCCGCGGCAACCGCATTTCACATGGAATTGAAAATTCCATTGTTCGTTGACTGAAAGAATAATCCATTCTAAATCGTTAACGAACCAGGCGCCGGCCGTTGCGGTGCCGCTGCGGGCACCCATGACTGAACACGCATTGATATCCGAGTTGGAACGGCTGGTTTCGGAAGACCGCAACCCAGACACCATGGACATCGACGTGCTGCCGACCGTCGATATCCTGACCCGTATCAACGACGAGGACAAGCGCGTCGCTTTTGCCGTCGAAAAGACCATTCCCGAAATCGCGAGGGCGGTGGATTCCACCGTCGCCGCGTTCCGGAAGGGGGCGCGACTGGTCTATGTCGGCGCCGGCACCAGCGGCCGCATCGGCGTGCTCGACGCCTCCGAGTGCCCACCCACCTTCCGCGTGCCGCCGGGCATGGTGGTCGGCCTGATCGCCGGCGGGCTGGACGCGCTGGTGCGCGCCACCGAAGGTGCGGAAGACAACGTGGCCCGTGGCCGTGACGCGCTCGAGGCGATTTCGCTCTCCGCCGACGACGTGGTGGTCGGCCTCGCTGCCAGCGGCCGCACACCCTACGTCATCGGCGCGCTGGAATATGCCAAAGAGGTCGGCGCGACGACGGTGGCGCTGTCCTGCAATCCCGATTCGGCCATCGCGGCCATCGCCGACATTGCAATCTCGCCCGTCGTCGGGCCGGAAGCGCTGACCGGCTCGACCCGCATGAAGGCGGGCACCGCCGAAAAGCTGGTGCTCAACATGCTGACCACCGCCTCGATGATCCGCATCGGCAAGACCTACCAGAACCTTATGGTCGACCTGCATGCCTCCAACAAGAAGCTGGTGGCGCGCGCCGCGCGTATCGTCATGCAGGCGGCCGACTGTTCGCTTGACGAAGCGCGCGCGGCGCTGGACACAACAGGCAATGACGTAAAACTGGCGATCCTGATAAGAAGGACGGGGATGAACGTCGACGAAGCCCGTGACGCCCTGGAAAGGGCCGACGGATTCCTGCGCAAGGCCATCGACGATGCCGGCGCCGGCAACGCATGAAGCACACACGATAACAAACGACGGGAGGAACGAATGATACGATCAGTGGCAAGAAGCTGTCTGTCGGGCATCGCGCTCGCAGCAATGGTGGGCGTGATCGGCGTTGCGGCGCCGGCCGAAGCCGCGAGACTGCGTATGGCATGGTCGCAGGACGCCACCGGCCTCGACCCACACAAGCAGACGGCCTTTTCCTCGCTGCGCCTCTTGGAGCTGATCTACGAGCCGCTGGTGCGCCTCGACGCCGACCTGAAGATCGTGCCGGCCATCGCACAGTCCTGGAATTTTTCCGCCGACGGCAAGGAACTGACCTTCAAGCTCGATCCCAAGGCGAAATTCCAGAACGGCGCGCAGGTCACCTCCGCCGACGTCAAGGCCTCGTTCGAGCGCATCCTGGACGAGAAGACGGGCGCCGCCAACCGCGCCAACTATCTCTCCATCGACACGATCGAGACGCCCGATCCGCAAACCGTCGTCTTCAAGCTGAAGCAGCCCGACGTGCCGATGCTGACGGCGATGACCGACGCCAACTCATCGATCGTCCCGGCGAGCGCCATCGCCGACGGCTCGATCGGCACCAAGGCGATCGGCTCCGGCCCGTTCAAACTGGATAGCTGGGATCCGAACTCCAAGGAGGTCTTGAGCGCCAACAAGGATTGGGCCGGCGGCGCGCCCGCGCTCGACGGCATCGACATCTCGGTGCTGCCGGACGAGACGGCGATCCTCGCCGCCATGCGTGCCGGCCAGGTCGATTTCGCCCTGCTCAACGACCCGCTGGTCGCCACGCTGGTGCCGAACGAGGAAAAGCTCCAGCTCAACCGCGCCCCGGTGCTGGCCTACAACGTGTTGCAGCTCAACCCCTCGCGCAAGCCGATGGACCAGCTTGCCGTGCGCCAGGCGATCTCCTGCGCCACCGACCGCCAGGCGGTGCTGGACACGGCGGCCCTTGGCGAAGGCAAGGTGACCGGGCCGCTGACCATGCCCTTCTACGCCAGCGATCCCTCGACGCTGTTCTGCTACAAGCGCGATGTCGAGAAAGCGAAGAAGCTGATGGCCGACGCCGGCCAGGAAAACGGCTTCTCGGCCACCGTGATCGCCGCCACGGGCGAACCGCCGACGGCCGCGGCCGAGGCGCAGGTCCTTCAGGCGCAGCTCGCCGAGATCGGGATAAAACTCGACATCAAGATGATGGAGCTAAACGTCTATGTCGACACCTGGCTGAAGGGCGATTTCGACATGGCCGTGGCGCTGAACGGCGGCCGGCCGGATCCCTACACCATGTATAACCGCTACTGGACCAAGACCGGCAACCTGCAGAAGGTCTCCAACTTCGCCGACGACCAGTTGGACGATTTGCTGCAAAAGGGCCGTGTCGAGACCGACCCGGAAATGCGCAAGGCGATCTTCGCCGAGTTCGAGAAGGCGCTCGCCGAGAAATCGCCCTGGATCTGGCTCTACACCGCTTATGGCTATACCGCGCAGCAAAAGACGGTCGAGGGCTTCGTCCCCTCGCCCACCGGCTCGCTGTTCAGTCTCAGCAAGGTGAGCGTGAAGCAGTAGGGTTTTGGCATACGAACCGGGGCGGGCTTTCGGCGCGTCCCGATCCGCCAAGGGTAATCGCTTGGAACACCATCGGCTTCGCACCCCCACTCCTAACCCCTCCCCACAAGGGGGAGGGAGACTAGGGCGCGACAGCTCCCCCTCCCCCCTGTGGGGAGGGGTTAGGAGTGGGGGTGCGCTACCTAGAGCGGTTTCCTGCACCCGGCTCTCACGGGCAGTCTCGCCTTGACCTACCTGCTCCGCCGCCTCGCCGCCTTCCCGCTGGTGCTGATCGGCGTGTCGATCGTCGTCTTCGTCTCGATCCGGTTGGTGCCGGGCGACGCCATCACCGCGATGCTCGGCACCGAGGCCGGGCTGCTGACGCCGGCGCAACGCGACGCGCTGGCCGCCTATTTCGGTATCGACCAGCCTTGGCCGGTGCAATATTGGCACTGGCTGCTCGGTCTTTTCCACGGCAACCTCGGCATCTCCGCCACCTACGGCAAGCCGGTGCTGGGCGAGATCCTCCAGCGCTTTCCGCTGACTCTGGAACTGGCGCTGCTCTCCATGCTGATCGCCATCATTGTCGGCGTTCCGGCCGGCGTGATCGCCGCCACGCGCAACGAAAAACCTTCGGACCTCGCGATTCGCGTCGCCGCCATGCTCGGCCAGTCGACGCCGAATTTCGTCCTGGCGCTCATCATCATCTACGTGCTCTCCGCCGGCTTCGGCGTGCTGCCCACCATGGGCGCCTTCACGCCGCTGTGGGAAAATCCGTTGCAAAACCTCGGCCAGATGATCCTGCCGGCGGTCGTGCTCGGCTTCGCCTTCGCGGCTTCCGTCACGCGCATTGCCCGCTCCGCCATGCTCGACGTGCTGAGCGACGACTATGTGCGCACCGCGCGCGCCAAGGGCGTGTCGCAGCGCGGCGTGGTCTGGCGCCACGCGCTGCCCAACGCGCTGATCCCGGTCATCACGCTCTGCGGCATCGAGTTCGGCTATTTGCTCGGCGGCGCCGTGATCGTCGAGCAGATCTTCGCCCTGCCCGGCCTCGGCCGCATGGTGCTGGAGGCGATCCAGCAGCGCGACTACGCGCTGGTGCAGGGTGCTGTTCTGTTCATCGCACTCAACTTCATGATCGTGAACCTGCTGGTCGACCTCGCCTATGCGGTGCTCGACCCGCGCATCCAGTACGAAGGCCGCTGATGCGTTTCGTCGGCGCCGTCTTCCGCCATCCGAGCGGCCGCATCGGCGGCGCGATCGTCCTCGTCTACCTGCTGCTTGCCCTGTTGGGCTCTCTCGGCCTGACGCCGCACGATCCTCTCATGCAGTATCGCCTCGACCGGCTGCACGCGCCGAACGCGACTTACTGGATGGGCACGGACCTGTTCGGCCGCGACGTGATGAGCCGTCTGATGAACGGCATCGGCCAGTCCTTCACCGTCGCCTTCTTCTCCGTCGCGCTTGCGGCGCTCGCCGGCATCGTGCTCGGCCTCACCGCCGCCTGGTCCGGCAAGGCGTGGGACGCCGTGCTGATGCGGCTGATGGACGTGCTGCTCGCCTTCCCGGCGATCCTGCTCGCGCTGCTCGTCGTCACCATCATCGGACCCGGCACCTGGACCAGCGTCGCGGCCATCGGCATCGTCTACACACCGATCTTCACGCGCGTCGTGCGCGGCCCGGCACTGTCGCTCAAGGCGCGCGAATTCGTCGACGCGGCGCGCACCTTCGGCTCCAGCCGCTTCTACATCCTGACCCGCCACCTGCTACTCAACCTCGTGGCACCCCTGACGGTGCAGGTGACGCTTGCGCTGGCCTGGGCGCTGCTCACGGAGGCTGGCCTCTCCTTCCTCGGCCTCGGCACCCAGCCGCCCACGCCCTCGCTCGGCCTGATGTTGTCCGATAGCCGCAACCTGATGGAGCAGGCGCCGTGGCTGATGATCGCGCCGGGTATCACAGTCATGCTCGGCATTCTCGGCTTCAACCTGCTCGGCGACGCGCTGCGCGACATACTCGATCCGAAGACGCGGGAGGCGCAGGCATGACGCCGCTGCTTTCCGTATCCGGCCTTTCCGTCGGCTTCGGCCGCGATCCGAAGGTCAACGAAGTCGTCCGCGATGTTTCCTTCGACCTTGGCGACGGCGAGACGCTCGCCATCGTCGGCGAAAGCGGCTCCGGCAAGTCGGTCACCGCGCTCTCCATCAACCGGCTGGTCGACTATGGCGGCGGGAGCATTACCGCCGGCTCGATCAAGCTGCGGCGCGCCGATGGCGCCGTCACCGAACTGACGACCGCGAGCGAGGGAGAACTGACGAAGATCCGCGGCGCGGAGATCGGCATGATCTTCCAGGAACCGATGACCTCGCTCAACCCTGTGCTTTCCATCGGCACGCAGATCGAGGAATCCTTCCGCCTGCATCGCGGCCTGACCGGCCGGCAGGCGCGCGCGGCTGCCATCGACGCCTTGAACCGCGTGCGCATACCGGACGCCGAGCGCCGCCTCGCCTACAGCCCGGCCCAGCTTTCCGGCGGCATGCTGCAGCGCGTGATGATCGCCATGGCGCTGGCCTGCAACCCGCGCCTCTTGATCGCCGACGAACCGACCACGGCGCTCGACGTGACGGTGCAGGCGCAGATCATGGCGCTGCTCGCCGAACTCAAGCGTGAGACCGGCATGGCGATGATCTTCATCACTCACGATATCGGCCTGGTCGCCGGCATCGCCGACCGGGTGATGGTGATGCAGGGCGGCAGGGCGGTCGAGCAGGGCGAGCTCGGCCAGATACTCGACCGCCCGCAGCATCCTTATACGCGGCACCTGCTGCACGCTGTGCCGCATTTTTCCGCCGGCAGCGCGGCGCGTGCCGACCATCGGCGCAACGGCGCCGAAGCCCCGGCGCTGAAAGTCGACGGGCTGGTGGTGCGCTATCCGATCCGCGGCGGCTGGCTGCGCCGACCGGTGGGCGCCGTGCATGCCGTGGACGGCATCGATTTCGACCTGATGCCCGGCGAGACGCTGGCCATCGTCGGTGAGAGCGGCTCCGGCAAGTCGACCACGGCGCGCGCGGTGCTCGGCCTTGCCCCGGCGACGCGCGGAACCTTTCAGGTCAAGGGCCGCGCGCTGGACGTCAGCGCCAGCACCCCGCCGGTGCAGATGGTGTTCCAGAACCCCTATGCCTCGCTCAATCCGCGCCTGACCATCGAAAGCATCCTGGCCGAACCGGTGGTCGCCGCAGGCCAGCACATCGACGAAGCGGTGCGCACCCGAATGGCGATGCTGCTCGATCGTGTCGGCCTGCCGAAGGACAGCCTCCGGCGCTATCCGCACCAGTTCTCCGGCGGCCAGCGCCAGCGCCTGTGCATCGCCCGCGCGCTGATGCTCAACCCGTCAGTGGTGGTGCTGGACGAGGCGGTGTCGGCGCTGGATGTCTCGGTGCAGGCGCAGGTGCTGGAACTTTTGGTGGACCTGCAGCGCGAATACGGGCTGGCCTATCTCTTCATCTCGCACGACATGGCCGTGGTGGAGCGCATCGCCCACCGCATCGCCGTGGTCTATGCCGGTGAGATCGTGGAGATCGGCGAGGCGCGCTCGGTGCTGTCCGATCCGAAACACCCCTATACGAAGAAGCTGATCGCCGCGGTGCCCACCACCGAGCGCCGCCACGAGCGCTTCGAATTGGACACGCGCGAGGTGCCGTCATTGGTGCGACCGCTCGGCTTCGAGCCGCCGCCGGCGCGGTGGACCGAATATGGCGAGGATCATAGGGCGCGGGTGGAAGCGTGAGCGGACAAATGCCACACGAGCCTCTTTCCGAAACCGAGCTCGGTGAGCATTTCGACCGCGCTTTCGCGGCTCTCGAAACCTCGATCGATGCCGGCCGCATTCCAGGCGGCGTGCTTGGCGTTGTCGAGCGTGATGGCCGCCGTCTCGTCCGCGCAATCGGCTCCGCGCAACTGTTGCCCACACAACGCCCCATGCGCGAAAACACCTGGTTCGACCTCGCCTCGCTAACCAAGGTGATCTTTACCACGCCGCGCATCCTGGCGCTGGCCGATACCGGCACGATCGACCTCGATGCGCCGCTTATCACCGCTTTGCCGGATCTGCGCCAGTACGACGCCGATGCCTGGGAGCGGAAGGTGACTTTCCGCCAGTGCCTCGGCCACCAGACGCCGTTCCCGGCGGTCGAGCCGATCTACACCTACGGCCGCGACCCGGAGCTTCTGCGCGCCTTCATCCTGCAGCGCGAATGGCGCGAGTTGGCCGAGCCGGTCTATTCCGACATCAATTTTATCCTGCTGGGTTTCGCGATGGAGCGGCTGGGGCAAAAATCGATCCGCGAGATGGACCCCGGCCCCGGCTTCGCCTTCTCCGCCGATCCGGACGAGTCAGCCGCGACCGAGGACTGTACGTGGCGGCTGCGTATCCTGTCGGGCGAGGTGCACGACGACAATTGTTCTGCCCTTCAGGGCGCCGGCCATGCCGGCCTGTTCGGTACCGCGGCTTCGGTGCTCGATTTCGCGCAGGGTCTGCTCGACGGCACGAGCGCCTCGCAAAGCGCCATCGCGCTGATGCGCCAACCGCTGTCGGAAAAACGCACGCATGGCTGGGAACATCCCTATGACGGCTGGTCGGGTGGGGATCGTTGCAGTCCCGAAACGATCGGCCACACCGGCTTCACCGGCACCGGCCTGTGGATCGATTTTTCCGGCGGCAAGGCCTGGACGCTGCTCACCAACCGCATCCACCCGACCCGGCATTTCGACAGCGGCATCGTCCAGCTTCGCCAGCGCGTCGGCGACCTCATCAACGGAGCAGAAGAATGAAACCGATATGGGCCGTCGGCCTGATGACCGGCACGGTGCTCGACGGCAACATCGACGTTGCGATGCTCAAGACCGACGGCGAACGCATCGAGCAATTCGGCCCCTACACGCTGGCGCCCTACCCCGAGGACATCAACGTCATGCTGCGCCGGGCGCAGAAGGAAGCGCTGGCGTGGAATTTCGACGGGCCGGAGCCGACGATCTTCGCCATGGCCGAGGAAGCGCTGACGCGCGCCCAGTCGGCGGCCGTGCGGAACTTGGTGGAAAGCAACGGCATGAGCATGGCCGACATCGGCGCGGTTGGCTTCCACGGCCAGACCGTGCTGCATCGTGCGCCGACGAAGGATCGGATCGGCGACACGCGCCAGCTCGGCGACGGAGAACTGATGCACGCGCTGCTCGACACGAAGGTCGTCTACGATTTCCGCACCGCCGACGTGCGCGCCGGCGGCCAGGGCGCGCCTCTGGCGGCCGCCTACCACGCCGCGCTGCTCGGCGCTTCCGGCGCGAGTGGCGATACGGCGATCCTCAACCTCGGCGGCGTCGGCAACGTCACCTGGTGGGACGGCAAGGCCGACATCGTCGCCTTCGACACCGGCCCGGCCAATGCGCCGATCAACGATTTCGTCAAGGCGCACGGCCTGGGCGAGATGGACTGCGACGGCGCGCTGGCCGCGTCCGGCAAGGTGGACGAGGAACGGCTGTCGATGCTGTTGCAGCACCCGTATATGGCCGCACCCTATCCGAAGTCGCTCGACCGCTTCTCCTTCGCCGCCGCCATGGCCGACGGCTTGAGCGACGCCGACGGCGCGGCGACCCTAACCGCGTTCACGGCTTCAGCGGTCGGTAGGGCGCTCGACCTGTTGCCAAAGCGGCCGAAAAAGCTGTTCGTCAGCGGCGGCGGTCGGCACAACCCGACGCTGATGACGATGATCCAGCAGCGGGCGGGCGTGGAGGCGGTTTCCGCCGACACGATCGGCTGGCGCGGCGACGCCGTCGAAGCGGAATGCTTCGCCTTCCTTGCGGTGCGGGCGCTGCGCGACCTGCCGATCAGCTTTCCGAGCACAACCGGCGCGCCGCGACCGTTGCAAGGGGGACGGATCGCGGGGTGATCGGGACCGGTGGGAACTATCCCCTGAGATGTTCCGGAGGGTCCGGAGCATCCCGCACCTTGATCAAACCTCCGCTTACAACCTCTTCTGCAAAAACGTCCGTGTCCGGCCCTTCGGAAAATCCTCCATCGCGCCGAACGGCTTGTAGCCCCGCCGCATATAGGCCTTCAGCGCGACCGGGCTGAACGTGTCGATATAGGCGCCGTGGCAGCCGCGCGCGGCGGCTTCCTGTTCAGCCGCATCCAGCATTTGGCCGGCGATGTGGCGGCCGCGCAGGCTCTCATGCACCCACAGCCACTGCACGTAGAGCCAGCCCCAGGCCGTGTAGCCGGAAATGCCGGCTACAATCGTGCCCTTGTCGTCGCGCAGGAAGACCGCGATCGGCTTCTTGTCCGCCGGCCCGACATCGGCCTCGTTGAAGGTGGCAAGGCTGTCGCCGACCCGCTTGAGGTCGGTTTCGTCGGGGCTGGCACTGATTTCGAGCGAAAAATCCACCGGAAGAGACATGGGGCTGAAGGCCGCCCGATCAACCGGCGTCAGGGCCGATGACGCCCTTGCGCAGCGCGAAGCAGCCGTAGAAGCGCCGTTCGCCGGTCTGGATGACGCAATAGGCGTTCTTCGCCCGCTCGTAGAAGGCGTAGCGCTCAACGCCGACCATCGGCCAGGACTTGCCTTCGGCCGCGTCGATCTCCTGCTGTACCTCGCGCTGCACCGGCGCGATCTCGTCCGGCTTGCCGACAATCTCCATACGCCCGGCCGAATCGTCGACAAAACTGTCCAGCGGATAGAGCGACAGCACGGCCTTCACCACATCCGTGGCGGACGCGTCGATGCGCAGCAGTTTGCCGAGGGTTGTGTGTCGCGCCACGGAGTCGGCCGGGAAATTGGTGTCGGCGATGATGAGGTCGTCGCCATGGCCCATCGCCGCGAGCGCGTGCAGCACATCCGCGTTGAGCAATGGGCTGATCCGCTTGAGCATCTTTTTCTCCTCCGATTGCCCCGCCAGGCCGGCGACGTGAGTGCCGCACAGATGTACCCGATCGGGCCTCCGCCGCAAGATAGGCGGCGGATCGGAAACACTGTGGCTTATATCCCGCTCCGTCAGGCGATGCGCCAGACCGTCGTGCGCTTCACTTCGGCATCTTCCAGCGCCCGCGTCACCGGCACTTCGTAGACAGCAAGTTTTTCCAGTCCCGCTTTCGGCAAGTAAGCGCGGCCGGGATCGCCGACCAGGACATCCGCGCCTCGCGCGCTCAGCGTTGCGAACCAGGGCACCAGCCGATCGGCAAATGGCTTATCATAGAAGACGTCGCCGGCCAGCACCACGTCCCAGCCGCTATCCCTGCCGATCTGGTCGTCGCCCGTGAAGTCGGCCTTCACGCCGTTCGCTTCCGCATTGAGCCGGATCGCCGTTTCGCAGAACGGATCGATGTCGGCGGCGAGCACCTTGGCCGCGCCCGCCTTGGCGGCGGCGATGGCGACGAGTCCCGAGCCTGAGGCGAAATCGAGCACGCGCTTACCGCGCACGATCTCCGGACGGTCGAGCACATAGCGCGCCACCCCCTGCCCGCCGGCCCAGGCGAAGGCCCAGAACGGCGGCGGCAGGCCGATTTCAGCCAGTTCCTCCTCCGTGCGCTTCCACAGGTCGTGCGCCTCGTCGGCGAGATGCAGCCGTATCTCCGGCACATGCGGCGGCGCCATCAGCGCCGTGTTGTCGAGGATGAAACGTTCCGCATCCCGCGGCGTCAGGGTCACGGCGCCGGATCGAGGCCACCCATGCGGCAGACTTCCTTCCACTCCGCGGGCGTGACCGGCTGCACCGAAAGCCGGCCGAGCCGCACCAGTGCCATCTCCTTCAGCTTCGGATTGGCCTTGACCTGCTCCAGGGTCGGCGGATTCGGCACGTCACGCACGGCGCGGATGTCGACGCATTCCCAGCGCGGATCGTCCGTCGTCGTGTCGGGATGCGCCTCGGCGCACACTTCGGCGATACCGACGATGTCGAGCCCCTCGTTCGAATGGTAGAAGAAACCGAGATCGCCGATTTTCATCGCCTTCATGTTGTTGCGGGCAGCGTAGTTGCGCACGCCGTCCCATTGCGTGCCTTCCTTGCCCTTCGCCTTCAGCGCCTCGAAGGAGAAGACGGACGGTTCGGATTTGAACAGCCAGTAGTTCATCTGCTTTTCCTCACGCTTCGGCAGGCTTGTTGAACACCCAGGTCCAGGCACGCACCTCGACGCTGTCGAACAGGCCGGCCTTGGCATAGGGGTCGCTTGCCGCCAGTGCTTCGGCGGCAGCCTGATCCTCGGCCTCGATCACCACCAGGCTGCCGTTCGACTTGCCTTCCGCATCCAGGAAGGGGCCGGCGAAGGCGAGCTTCTTCTCGGCGATCAGGCCGTTGATGAATTCGACGTGTTTAGGCCTTGCATCCATGCGCACCTGCAGCGCGCCGGGCTTGTCCTTGCAGATCAGTGCAAACAGCATTTTTTCTCCTAGTCCTCGTTCTTCAGCGGCCGGCTCATCAGCGCCGACACGGCTTCGTGGATGCTCACCGCACCTTCGAGAATGGCGGCCACGGCGGAAATGATCGGCGCGTCGATGCCGCGCTCGGCCGCGATGCGCGCCGCGATCGCCGCCGTCGGCACGCCCTCCGCGAGCGGCCGGCCGACAAGCGATTCGCCGCGCCCCAGCGCCAGCCCGTAGCCGAAATTGCGCGACTGCACGGAGGCGCAGGAAAGCAGCAGGTCGCCGAGGCCGGACAGGCCCATCAGCGTCTCCGGCCGTGCCCCGAAAGCGGCGCCGATGCGGCGCAACTCGACGAAGCCGCGCGTCACCATCGCCGCCTGGGCGCTGGCGCCGAGCCCGGCGCCGGTGACGGCGCCCGCGGCAATGGCGAAGACGTTCTTCAGCGCGCCGCCGATCTCGACGCCGACCAGGTCGTCACTGGAATAGCAGCGCAGATTGAGCGCGGAGAAGCGCTGAGCGAGATCGGCGGCAAGCGCCTCCTCGCGCGCGGCGACGACGACCGCCGTCGGCAGGCCGCGCGCCACGTCGGACGCGAAGCTCGGCCCGGAGAGCGCGGCAATGGGATTTTCAGGCAGAATCTGCCCCATGATGGCGGATAAAAGTTCCCCGGTCTCGCGCTCGATGCCCTTGGCGCACAGAATCAGCGGCACGCCGGCCGGCATATGCGGCTTCGCCCGGTCCAGCGCCGCGCGCAGCGACTGCGCCGGCACCACCGCCAGCACGCAGTCGCTATCGGCCAACGCTGCCGCCATATCCGTCGTCGCTTCGATGCCGGGATCCATGGCGATGCCCGGCAGGTAACGCGGGTTTTCGCCGCGCCCGATCGCCGCGACCGTCTCGGCGTCGCGCGCCCATAACCGCACCAAATGGCCGGCGCGCAGCATGGCGAGTGCCAGGGCCGTGCCCCAGGCGCCGCCGCCGAGCACGGTGACCCGATACTTTTCGCTCGCGCTCATGCTTTGGCGCCCCGTCGGCCTGCGCCGACAATCGGCGCCGAAACTTCGTCAAGCGGCCAGCGCGAGCGCGGCACGAAGGCGAAGGCGTTTTCCTCTGCCATGTCGGCGCGGATGCGCTCGATCCCGGCCCAGGCGATCATGGCGGCATTGTCGGTGCAAAGCTTCAGCGGCGGCGCGACGAAGTGGAAGCCTGCGTCCCGGCACAGCGCCTCCAGCCTCGCCTTCAGCGCGCGGTTGGCGGCGACGCCGCCGGCGACCACCAGCGCGCGGTCGGGTCGCGCCGGATATTCCGCCTTGAACCGCCCGAGCGCGCGCGACACGCGATCCGCCAGCGCATCCGCCACCGCCGCCTGGAAGGAAGCACAGATGTCGGCGACATCCTGCTCCGTCAGCGGCGCGATCGCGCTCGCCGTTTGACGAACCGCCGTCTTCAGGCCGGAGAAGGAGAAGTCCGGCTGCGCCGCGCCCTTCATCGGACGTGGGAAGGCGAAGCGGCTCGCATCGCCCTTCTCGGCCGCCTTCTCGACATTCGGCCCGCCGGGATAGGGCAGGCCGAGCATCTTGGCGGTCTTGTCGAAGGCCTCGCCCAGCGCGTCGTCGACGGTGGTGGCCCAGCGCTGGTAGTCGCCGACGCCGGCGATGCGCAGGATCTGCGTGTGCCCGCCGGAAACCAGCAGCAGCAGATAGGGAAATTCCAGGCCCTCGGTCAGCCGCGCGGTCAGCGCATGGCCTTCGAGATGGTTGATGGCCAGCAACGGCTTGTCCGCAGCCGCCGCGATCGCCTTGGCAGTCATCAGTCCGACGATCAATCCACCGACCAGGCCCGGCCCGGCCGTTGCGGCGACCGCGTCGACCGCGCCAAGGTCAAGCCCGGCGTCTTCCAGTGCGGCCTCGACGATGCCGTCCAGCGCCTCGACATGGGCGCGTGCGGCGATCTCCGGCACGACGCCGCCGAAAGCCGCATGTTCGGCGATCTGCGACAGCACGACATTGGAGAGGATCCGCGGCCGACCGTCGTCGCCCGAGGCGACGACCGAAGCCGCCGTCTCGTCGCAACTCGTCTCGATGCCCAGGACCCGGATCAAATGCCGCAAACCTCGATGATTGCCCCTCGGGCCTTTCACCGATAGGACAGGCCGGAGCCAGTGGGGGTTATCACGGACCGCGAGCCATGCAAACTGTCTTGAGGATCGGAACGCGGGGTAGCCCGCTGGCGTTGGCGCAGGCGCACGAGGCCCGCGCCCGGCTGATGGCGGCGCACGGTATGCCCGAATCGGCCTTCGAGGTCGTCGCCATCACCACCAGCGGCGACCGCATCCAGGACCGGGCGCTGGCCGCCGCCGGCGGCAAGGGCCTGTTCACCAAGGAACTTGAGGAGGCGATGCTCGACCGCCGCATCGACATCGCCGTGCACTCCTCCAAGGATATGCCGACCGTGCTGCCGGATGGTCTGGAACTCTCCGCCTTCCTGCCACGCGAGGATGCGCGCGACGCCTTCATCGGTAAGGCGGCGGCGCGCATCGCAGACCTGGCGCCTGGCGCAAAGATCGGTTCGTCGTCGCTGCGCCGACAGGCGCTGATCCGCCGCATGCGTCCCGACATCGAGGTCGTGTTGTTCCGCGGCAATGTGCAGACCCGGCTGCGCAAGCTGGAGGAAGGCGTCGCCCACGGTACGATTCTGGCCCTGGCCGGCCTGAAACGTCTCGGCCTGGCCGATATCGCCACCGACATAATGCCGCTGGATGCCTTTCCGCCCGCGCCCGGCCAGGGCGCGATTTGCGTCGAAAGCCGCATGGGCGACGGTGAAACGGAACGGCTGCTGGCGGCGATTCACGACGCATCGACCGGTCAGGCGCTGGCCTGCGAACGTGCCTTCCTCGCCGTGCTCGACGGCTCCTGCCGCACGCCCATCGCCGGCTACGCGACAGTTTCGGATAGAAAGATTTTCTTCACCGGCCTGATAATCACGCCGGATGGCCGAACGGAACATGAGATTACAGCGTCGGGCCCCGCATCGGATGCGGCGCGCATCGGCGCCGAGGCCGGCGCGGAAATCCGCGCCAAGGCCGGCAAGGCGTTCTTTGAGGACTGGTTCTAGGTGCGCGTGCTGGTGACCCGGCCGGAGCCC
This sequence comes from uncultured Mesorhizobium sp., assembly GCA_964490065.1. GTDB lineage: Bacteria > Pseudomonadota > Alphaproteobacteria > Rhizobiales > Rhizobiaceae > Mesorhizobium. Next base: position 16,705 of record CAZBBT010000026.1, read on the forward strand.
GGCGCCGGCCGCACCGCCGCGAAGCTGCGTGAGATGGGCTTCGAGCCCATCGCGCTGCCGCTCTCCGAAACAAAGCCGCTTGGCATCGCGAGCGATATCGTGCCTGCCGTTGCGGCTGCGGTCGTCGTCACCAGCGCCAATGCGATCCGTCATGCACCGCCCGCCCTGATCGATCATGTCGCCCGTCTGCCTTGCCATGCTGTCGGCAGGCGGACTGCCGAAGCCGCCCGTGCCGCCGGCTTAGCGCAGGTACTGGAAGGACCGGGCGATGCGATCGGCCTCGCGGACGATATCAGCGAAAAACGTGACGGCGAGGTTCTGATCTACCTGTGCGGACGGGAGCGGTTTCCCGGCTTCGAGGAACGTCTGGCCGCAAGGCGCGTTCAGGTCCGCCCGATCGAAACCTATGAAACGGTCGCCATCGATTATTCCGACGACACCGTCCTCGCCCGCCTCAACGGCAAAGCGATCGATGCCATGCTGCTCTACTCGGCGAAGGCGGCAGAGGCTGCGCGAGGATTGACGGCGCGGCCGGCGCTTCAGCCGCTGTTAGGCCGCACGGAGGTCTATGTGCTGTCGGAGCGTATCGCAAAGGCTTTTGGTCCGCCTCCCATCCCGCCGGAAAATGGAATCCGCATCGCCTCGGCGCCGAACGAAGAGGCGCTGCTGGCCCTGTTGACTCGCCCCGGTTGAAGTCGCGTCATCACGCCGCCCCTTTTCACCGCTTGGTGGTGTGCTATTGCCTTATCGAACCATCCTTGCCGCGTGGCGGTCGAGACGAAGAGCGGAGCAAAGCATGGTCAAGACGCCAAAGACGCAGCATTCGAAATCCCGCCGCGAGCCGGTGACGATCGAGCTGGAGCCCGGCGAGGTTTCCCGCGTCACGGCCGGGCCCGAGCCCGCCAGGCAGCCCGAGTCCGCTACCGAGACGCCGAACCCCGAGGCGGAAGCCGAGCAGGCGGCGCATGCCTCGCAGCCGGACGCGACCGACGATGCCTCCGTCCAGAAAGAAATGCGCGCGCCGGACGCGGATTTCGAGCCTTGGGAGCATGACGAAGCGGCCAAGGCTGCGGCGGAGCACGAAAGCGGCACGACAAACGAGGCGAAGGAAGACGCCGCCGAAAAGCCGGCTTCGGAAACCGCTTCGCGCCGCGCCTACAGCTATGGTTTCGACGAAATGCCGCCAAAGCCAGAGAGCGCGGGCGACGTTGAGGATACGTCGGCGCAGCGGGATGCGGAGCCGAGCCCCGGCGACACTCCTTCGGGGCATGTCGAAAGAAAGCGCGGCGGGCTGGGTACCGTCGCTGCCGGACTGATCGGCGGCGTCATCGCGCTCGTCGGCGCCGGCTCGCTGCAATATGCCGGCCTGCTCGGCGCGCCGGGCGGCACGAACCCTTCGAACGATGTCGGCGGTCAGATCGCCGACCTTCAGGGTCAGATCACGGCGCTGAAGAATGCCGGCGATGGCGGCGTCGGCATGAAGATCGACAATCTTTCGGCGGCGCTCGAACAGGTGAAGGTGGATGTCGCGGCACTACAGAGCGCAAATACCCCCGGCGGCGACGATACCGCGCTTGCGGCACTGTCCGACAAGGTGGCCGAGATCGAGAAGACCGTCGCCTCGCTTGGTCAAGGCGGCAATGCCGCGCCGGTCGATCTCGGCCCGCTCAACGAAAAACTGGCAACCCTTGATGCGCTGGTGAAATCAACCGGCGACGCCTCGACCGTCCAGGAAGGCCGTCTCACGGCGCTCGAACAGTCGGTCTCGCAGCTTTCGGCCAGGGTGGACACGCAGGCCTCGCAGCCGAAGATCGCGCTCGCCATTGCCGCCTCTGCGCTGAAGGCCGCACTGGACCGCGGCGCGCCCTTCGCTGCAGAACTTGACACTTTTGCCGCGATCACGCCCGACGCACCGCAGATCGCCACGCTGCGCGCCTATGCCGAAAAAGGCGTACCGACACGCACCGAGATCGCGGGCGGGATGGATGCGGCGGCGAACGCCATGGTGGCGGCCGACCAACCGGTGGATGCGAACGCCGGCTTCTTCCAGCGGCTGCTTTCCAGCGCAGAATCGCTGGTCAAGGTCCGCCCGATCGGCGCGGTGGAAGGAAAGGGCGTGCCAGAAACCGTGGCGCGCATGGAGGTTGCGGTCAACCAGGGCGACTATGCCAAGGCGCTCGCCGAATACGACACGCTGCCGGACCCGGCGAAAGCCGTCGGTGCCGACTTCGCCGGCAAGCTGAAATCCCGCATCGAGGTCGAGACGCAGATCGACGCTCTGATCTCCGGCGCGATGAAGGCTTGAGGGCGACATGATCCGCATCCTGTTCTTCCTTCTCGTCGTCTTCACGCTCGGCCTCGGCTTCTCCTGGCTGGCGGACCGGCCGGGCGACATGGTCGTCACCTTTGCCGGCTATCAATACCAGGTAAGCCTGATGGTGGCCGCCGTCGCGGTCGTCGCCGTCGTGGCGGCGGTGATGATCGTCTGGTGGCTTTTGAAGTCGTTGTGGAACAGCCCCTATGCGATTGCCCGGCATTTTCGCGCGCGCCGGCGCGATCGCGGCTACCAGGCGCTGTCGACCGGCATGATCGCGGCCGGCGCCGGCGATGCGGCGCTCGCCCGCAAGAAGAGCAAGGAAGCCGCAAAGCTGATCAGCTCCGACCAGGAACCGCTGATCAACCTGCTCGACGCGCAGGCTTCGCTGCTGGAAGGCGACCACGAGGCGGCGCGGACGAAGTTCGAGGCCATGCTGGACGACCCCGAGATGCGACTGCTCGGCCTGCGCGGTCTTTACCTGGAAGCCGAAAGGCTCGGCGACCGCAATGCCGCGCGCCACTATGCCGGCCGCGCCGCGGCAGCCGCGCCGCAGCTTGCCTGGGCGGCGGACTCCACGATCGAGGAACTTGCCCAGCGCGGCGACTGGGATGCAGCGCTGAAACTGGTCGAGGCACAGAAGTCGACCAAACAGATCGAACGCGATGCGGCGGCCCGTCGCCGCGCCGTTCTGCTCACCGCCAAGGCCGAGGCGCTATCCGGTACCGATCCGGCCGCTTCGCGCACCGCAGCACTGGAAGCAAACCGCTTGGCGCCGGAATTCTCGCCCGCCGCGACCGCCGCCGCCAAGGCGCTGTTCGCCCAGAACGATGTGCGCAAGGGCTCGAAGATCCTGGAGGCGGCGTGGCGGGCCGAGCCGCATCCGGACGTGGCCGACCTTTATATCCACGCACGGCCCGGCGACGCCGTGCTCGACCGGCTGGCCCGCGCCCGCAAGCTGCAGGAGATGAAAAATAACCACGCCGAATCCTCCCTCGCGGTGGCGCGCGCCGCGCTCGACGCGCAGGACTATGCGCTGGCGCGTCGTGAGGCGGAGGCGGCGAACCGCATGGACCGCCGCGAAGGCGCCTATCTGCTGCTTGCCGACATCGAGGAGGCCGAAACCGGCGACGAGGGCAAGGTCCGCCAGTTGCTCGCCAGGGCGGTGCGCGCGCCGCGCGATCCCGCCTGGGTCGCCGACGGCGTGGTGTCGGAGCGCTGGCAGCCGCTCTCGCCGGTCACCGGCCGGCTCGACGCCTTCGAGTGGCGCGCGCCGATGGAGCGGGTCGGCCAACTGATCGAGGGCGCGGAAGAGGACGCCGCGAAAGTCCATCCCGCACTCGCGCTTCCGGAAAGGAAAACGGAAGCCGCCGAAGCGGCGAATGCCGTCCCGACCGAGCAGCCACCCGTGGCCAAGCCGGCCAACGAGCAGCCGGCAGAGTCGGTTGTCACGCCCGTGTCGTCTGAAACGCCGGCGCCTGTTGCCAACACGACCTCACCGGATATTCTGCCACCCAGGGTGGAGGAGCCGATCCGGTTGCCCGATGACCCTGGCGTCGAGCCGGAGGAGGACGAGGCGGAAAAGGCACCGCGCCGATTCCGGCTGTTCTGATGGCGGATTCCCCGAAACCGAAAGTAGGCCTGATGTTCGAACGCATGCTCTCGTTCTTGAAGGATCTTCCGGGCGGCTCGGATGAACGAACCCATGGCGAGGACGATCCGCGCGTTGCGGCGTCCGCCCTGCTCTACCACGTCATGAACGCCGACGGCGTGCGCCAGGATTCCGAATGGGAGCGCTTCAAGGCGGTGCTGGCGCAAACCTATTCCGTAACCGGCGCCGATCTCGATCGATTGGCACGGGCGGGCGAAAAGGCCGACAACGAGGCGATCGACCTCTACGCTTTCACCCGCGTGCTCAAGCGCCATCTCGATGCCGAAGGGCGCAAGGCTTTCATCTCGCTGATGTGGGACATCGTATATGCCGACGGCGAACTGCACGAACTGGAAGACAATGTCGTGTGGCGGGTCGCCGAACTGATCGGCGTCGAGCGGCGCGACCGCATCGAAGCCCGCCGCCGCGCCGCCGCGCACGTTCCGGGCGCAACCGGGTCCTCAGACGAAGAATAGCCGCATTACCTTCCGCCATGCCTGCGAACGCGAAGCCCAAGATCCTGGTCGTGCTGCATCAGGAGACGTCCAGCCCCGGCCGCGTCGGCCAGGTGCTGATCGAGGAGGGTTTCGATCTCGACATCCGGCGGCCGCCGCTCGGCGATACGCTGCCGCAGACGCTGGACGGCCACGCTGGCGCCGTCGTCTTCGGCGGCCCGATGAGCGCCAACGACCAGGACGAATTCGTCCGGCGCGAGACCGACTGGCTGGCCGTGCCCTTGAAGGAGAACCGCCCGTTCCTCGGCATCTGTCTCGGCGCCCAGATGCTGTGCAACCATCTCGGCGGCAAGGTCGAAGGCCATGGCGACGGGCTGGTGGAAATCGGCTGGTACCCGCTGAGGGCGACCGAAGAGGGCCGCAGGCTGATGCACTGGCCGGAGATGGTCTACCAGTTTCATCGCGAGGGTTTTTCCCTGCCGAAGGACGCGACGCTGCTGGCGACCGCCGAGACCTACCCGAACCAGGCCTTCCGTTATGGCGACAATGCCTGGGGGATCCAGTTCCATGCCGAACTGACCCGGGTGATGATGCAGCGCTGGGTGGTGCGCGGCGCGCATCGCTTCGAACTGCCCGGTGCCCAGCCCGGCCGCGACCATCTCGGCGGTCGGCTGATCTGGGACATGCACCTGAAGCGCTGGCTGGGCGAGTTCCTGGAGACGGTGTTCGGGAAGCTGGATACGGGAGTAAGGGAGTAAGGGAGTAAGGGAGTAAGGGAGTAAGGGAGCGCATATCCGAAGTCACTCGCGAAGCAACTCACCTCATCAATTCCCTTATTCCCCTACTCCCTACTCCCTACTCCCTCCCATCCAGCCTCCGCACCCTGCGCAGATGCGGGAACAGCACCGCCCACAGGCCGGCAACCGCCACCGCACCGACACCGCCGACCACCACCGCCGGCACGGTGCCGATGAGGGCCGCCATCGTGCCGGCGCGGAATTCGCCGACCTCGTTGGAAGCGCCGACGAACACCTGGTTGACGGCGTTGACGCGACCGCGCACAGCATCCGGCGTCCAGAGCTGGATCAGCGTCTCGCGCACATAGACGCTGATCATGTCGGCCGCGCCCATCAGCGCCAGCATGGCGATCGAAAGCCAGGGAATCACCGAGACGCCGAACACGACGGTCAGGACACCCCACAGCATCACGGCGATCAGCATAAGGACGCCGGCATGGTCGCGGATCGGATGCCCGGCCAGCCAGAGCGCCACGCCGATCGCGCCGATGCCGGGCGCCGAGCGCAGCATGCCAAGCCCCCAGGGACCGAGGACCAGGACGTCGCGCGCATAGACCGGCAGCAGCGCCGTCGCGCCGGAAAGAAGCACGGCGAACAGGTCGAGCGAGATGGCGCCGAGCACGATCTTCTCGCCCCAGATATAGCGGAAGCCGGCAAACAGCGTCTCCATGCTCGGCCGGTCGGTTTCGGTTCTTTGCGCCGGCTTCGGGATCATGAAGATGAGCAGCGTCGCGCCCAGCATGAACACCAGCGCCGTGCCGTAGGCCGCTTCCGCCGACAAGCCGTAGAGCAGGCCGCCGGCGACAGGCCCGACGATGGTCGCCGTCTGCCAGGCCGACGAATTCCAGGCGATGGCGTTGGCGAAATCCTCGGGCGGGACCAGATTGGCGACCAGCGAGGACGCCGCCGGGCCGAAGAAGGCGCGCGCGATGCCGAACACGCCAAGCACCAGGAAGATCGGCAGCGGGCCGGCAAGGCCATGCAGCGAAAGCAGAAGCAGCGCCAGCGCGCACAGCGCCTCAAGCAGGGTGGCGAGCCACATCACCAGCCGCCGGCCGAAGCGGTCCGCCATAACCCCGGTGACCAGCACCAGAAGCAGCGAGGGCAGGAACTGGACGATGCCGACCAGGCCGAGATCGAACGGGTCCCGGGTCAGGTCGTACATCTGCCAGCCGACCGCGACCGAGACGATCTGCGCGGCAAAGGTGATGAGGAACCGCGCCGCCCAATAGTTCAGGAACGGACGATGGCCGAAGGCGGCAAAGCGCTTCTCGGAAGAGTCGTCTTTTGTGGTCGTCATGCAATCTGCCCCGTGGCGATGGCGGCGATCGGCGGGGCACTTCCACCATGGGCGCTGGTCCGACCAGCGCAGCGTTTAGCGCAATTTTCTTGCCCGCGCGCGCAAAAAGCGAAGCCGGTGCGGGATTTTCACATGAAGCAGTAGCGCGCACGCGCGACACGGCGCGAATGCGCTATGGCGCCAGGAAAGACGGCTTGGCGGTTGCGCGCACCGGCTCGGGGCGGACATAACCCTCGCGCCTGATCCCGCCATGGTCCATCAGCCGGGCGATGACCGTGCGGCGCGCATGATAGGGCGTCAGCGTGTGGTCGGCATTGGGCAGGGATACCCGGGTCACGCCGCGTATGTCGTCCAGCCTCTCTCCGTCGGGCCCGAAGTGCCGGGCGATTTCCTCCAGGCTGAGATCACCCTCCGACGTGACCATGAGGACGCGCACGCCCTTGCCGCAAAGCTCGCGCATCCAGCGCTCCACCGGCCGCTGGCCGAGCAATGCGGACGGGTTCAGCATTGAGAGCGTCGACTTGGTCGCCTCAAGGCTGCGTCGAACGACGAGCTTGGCATAACGGGAGACGACCGACCGCCACGTCGCGGCGCGAACAGGGCCGGGCTCCTGCGGCGAGGTATCTTGTGGGGCGAAGGCGACCTTGGAGGTCTCGTAGGTCTTCCAGACCGCCAGCTCCAGCGCGTAGGAACGGTTCCAGGCGAAGCAGAGCGGATTGATCATCGTCAGCGTCCGCACGCGCTGGTCCGCGCGCGCCGAGTGGAAGGCCTGGAACGCACCCGAGCAGGTGCCGGCCAGGCCGACGGCGGGAAACCCTGCCTGTTCCATCCAGTCGATCGCGCGGGCCACGTCGCGGCGCGTGCCCGCGTCGTAGAGGAACAGCCGCCCGGGCTCGACATCCCCACTGAGGCCCAGCCCCGGCAGGTCGATGCGCAACGAGGTTACGCCTTCCGCGGCCAGGTCGCGCGCGGCTTCCACCGTGCCGCGCGCCCAGCCGACATGCGGCACGCCGCCGGCATTGAGGAAGATCACCGGCTCGGTTACCGCAACCCTGTCGCGGGGCCGGGTGAGAATGCCGCAAATCGCGGGCTCCGGTCCGATCACGACGGGCTCCTCCGTGTAATAAGGCCCCTCCAGAATCTGCCGGACGGCCGGCGAGGCAAGATCGTCTCTCGCGCCCACACCGGCATGGTCGGCCATCCAGGCGCCGCAGCGGTCGAGAACGACGTGCGGAATCCGGTTTGCCGTCGGATCGCACATCAGAAAGGGATAGTCGTCGAACTTGGCCATCGTGATATCCGCCGCACGGTCGCCTTGAACGTCTGCGGGTGAAAGCGGCTTACCATTGGTCAGCACCAGCATGGGCATGGCCGGCAGGCTCGCGACCGCCTGCCGCCAGTCGATCGCGGCAAGGTCGGCCAGCGTCTCGTGCGACAGCCGGAAGCCGGCGGCTTCGCGCCCCTCGGCAAAAGCGCCCTCGCCGCCAGAGCGGCTGGCCAGCGGCGCGTCGATCATGCGCGACATCGCGGTGATCTCGCGGACATAGGCCTTGCCGGAAGCTGGTGGCGCGAGCAGGGCGAGACCTGCGACGTCGTCGCGGCCGGCGGCCGCCAGCGGCGCCAGCAACGCGCCCAGCCGGAAGCCGACGAGGATGACATCGGTGACGCCGCAGTCATGCTTTAGCCGGTCGATCGCACCCGAAATGCTCGCCGCCCAGGCCGCCACCTGTCCGGGCGCGGAGTGGTCGCCGGCGGCATTGCCACAGCCGGGATAGTCGAACTGCAATGCCGGCAGGCCGGCTTCGGCGGCCCTGTCGGCAAGCAGCTTCAGGAAGCGGCGGCTACACAGATCCTCATGCCCGTGCGCGCCGGCAATGACGACGCCCCGGCGTCCCCTCGCTTCGTGGAGCCAGCCGATCGTGTCGGCAAAGACGATACCCTTCATGCCATGCTCCGGGCGGTTTCCCGCCTGATCTCGGTCCCGATTTCCGGGCCTTCCTGTTGTCGCGCTTCGTATGCCGCGTCGCGTTCGGCGTTCAGTGCCGTCACCGTGCCGGCGGGCATGGCCGTGGCGGGGCCATCAAGACGGATTTCCTTGTCCATACCGGGCATGAGGTGGAAATTGTTCTCCCACGGCACGAACAGGTCGTCACGGATGGAGACGTGATAGGCGGCGCGTCTGCAGGAAAGCTGCAGGCGCCAGCCATCGTCTCCACGCACCAGCCTCGCCGTCAGGCCGACATCGCGTGGCGTCGTCATCGCGCCGGGCAGGACATGGAAGGCCTCAGTGAGTACCTTGCCGTCGTCGCCTTCCAGCCGCGCCACCGTGACTTCGTGCCCGGCCGGGCCGAAGCGATAGGCGCAGGAAATGTCGAAGAAAGCGCCAAGCAGAGAGAAGGCCGGGAGCGTCAGGTCGCCCCGTGCGGGCAGGCTCACCTTTTGACGCGCGGCAACAACCGGTGTGGCGCCGTCGCGCAGGCAGGTGAGCGACAGCGTCGCCTCGATCGCCTTCGGCCCGTCATTGACGAGATGGACGCCGAGCCCGTTGACGCCTTCGTCGCTCAAGATCAGCCGCAACGGGGCAAATGCACGTTTTAGCGCATGCCACACCGATTTCGGCCGGCCGGTGGAATCGACGACACCCCAGCCGGCGCCGGGCCTGAGATCCTTCCAGAAGAACAGCAGCGCCCCAGCCGTCGGGGAAGCGGGACGGCGCCATTCGTCGATGGTGCGCTCCACCACTTCGGCGGTGACGGCGCGCGACAGATCGAGATAGCGCGCCGGATTTTCAGTGCGCAGCCGACGCGCATCGGCGGAAAACAGCATTTCGAAATAATGCTCGCGCACGTCCTCGAAATCCCACGAGGCTCCGGCATCGCGCGGCACGCCGGCCTTCCAGCGCGGATCGTGGACCGGCGGAACCGGCAGGTACGCATCGAGCGTCGCCTGTTCCGGCACGTTGGCGAAAGCCAGGCATTCGCTGGCGAAACGCACCTCGGCGCGGCGCGCATCCTCCAGCGGCCGGCAATAGGCGCCGACGCCGTAATAATGCGTCGGCCCGCCATCCGCGGCAAAAGGAAGACTGCCGCCGGACGGCGAGGACGGAACCAGCACGAGGTCAGGCAGAATCGTCTCAGTCACCGGCCGTACCACCGCATCGAACCAGGGCGCCGGGTCCATGGCCGCCGGCATGCCCATCATCGCCGCCTGCTGCGCCACCTCGCTGCCGCCGCACAGCACGGCGAGCGAGGGCGAATGGCGGAGCCGCTTCAGCAGGGTTTCCACCTCGCGCACAAGCGATGCGCACCAGGCCTCGTCCTTCGCCGGATAGTCGAAATTGGCGAGCATCAGGTCCTGCCAGACCAGAATGCCCATCTCGTCGCACAATTCGTGGAAGGCATCGCCTTCGTAGACGAAAGTGCCGCCGACCCTCAGCATGTTGACGCCGGCGTCGCGCGCCGTCTCGAGGTCGTGCTCGACGTCTTGGCGGGCACAGGGCAGCCGCACGGGGTCGGACGGCGTCCACACCATGCCGCGGCAGAATACCGGCACTCCGTTGACTACAAGGCGGAAATCCCGGCCGTCGGCGCCGCGATCCACTTCGATGCGGCGGAAGCCGACACGGCCTATTCTGCGACGCATGGCGCCGAGTATCGCCGTCACCTCGTGAAGGGCCGGTTCGCCATGGCTGTTCGGCCACCAACGCGCGACATTCGGGATTTCCATTTTCGCCATCAGCCGCGTCGGCGTTTCGGCGATGAGTCTCGCACTCGTGCCTGCACAGGAAACCATTGTCCCATCCGCTGCATCGAACGGCTCGGCGAGCGTGATCGCAACGGCAAGCCGCCCCGTTGAGCCATCCAGATCGGCGCACAGTTCCGTATCGAGAACGCGTAGCCCGCCGCTTTCGCGGACCAGCCTGATGGGACGCCACGGCCCGACGACGTCGAAGGCCGGGCACCATCCCGGCATGTGGCCCATCAGCGTCGTGCGCACCAGCCTGAGCCGCTGGTCGTCGATCATGCGCGGCTTCCAGCGCGCACGGGGACCGGACAGCGCTTCGAGATAACCATCGAGGCTGCGAAAGGCGATGGAGAGTTGCTCGCCGCCCGAAAGCGTCACCGCCACATCATGGCGCTCGAACATAGAGGTCGAGGAAAACAGCAGGCGGTCGTCGAGCCAGACTTCGGCGATGGTCGCCAACCCCTCGAATACCAGCCGCACTGGACCTGACGCGTCGAGGCGGCACCGATACCAGATGTCGCGATCGTGCAGCGGCGCTGGATGGTTTCGGTTCCAGCGGCCATGTGCTTCCAGCGCGCCCGCAGCAGTGCCGGGGCATGCCGCGTCCAGCCATTCGGCGCCGGCGTCGATCTCTGCCGGCGATGCCCAGGCGCCGGGGACGGAGACAGCGATTTGCCAGCCCCGGTCCAGGAACTCCGCCATATCGGTCATCGACGCCGTGGCGTCCATTCACCACACCCCTGTTGCCCGCGTGCGCCGGCTGCCTAGGCAGCCTTGGAGGTCACGCCCGCCACGCGGGCGTCCAGCACATCCATCACCGTGTCCCATGCTCCGGCCATCGGCGCGATTGCCTCAGCCAGCCCGTCGAAGCGTTGCCGGGCCATGGCGCGGGCGAGCTTGAACTGCATGACCTGGGCGCCGTCGGCGATTGCGCCGGAAGCTTCGACCGCCTCGGCCAGGCAGGTTTCGCCGTGCTCGCCCAGCCATTCGAGGTGGCTGCCGAGCAGTTCGAAATTCGCGCCGACCTGACGCAGCGTGTTGAAGGCGTAGGTGTGAAAATAGTCCGGGGCACGCGCGGCAAGCGCCTCGGCATGCCTCCCGAATACGGCCGCATAAGCGTCAAGTGGATTGCGCGACGGCCGCCGTTTCAGGTGGTGTGCCAGCAGCGCTGCCGCCGCGCCGACCGGATCGCGGGTCGGCCGACCGGCGTCGAACTTTATGAACTCCGCATAGGGAAACAGCGGCAGGCCGCCCGCTGGCACGCCGTCCCACAGCCCGAAGATGCCGTCATAGTCCTCGCCTTCCAGCGCGAAATAGCCTTCATTGTGGAAATAGGCCATGCGGCGACGCTGTGGGTCGAACGCGTTGATGCCGACCGTCGTCTTGGAATGGCCGGAGCGATAGGTGATGCCCTTCGTGTCCGGCAGGTAGAAGGCATCGACTTCGACCAGCGGCAGGCGCCCTCGTTCGATCTGCGTGAGAACATGCGTTTCCAGCCGGTCGAAGATCGCCAGTTCCTGGATGTTCAATCCTGCGAGCCGCTGCAGGTCCGCTGTCGGGAACTTGAAGAAGGTGAACTGGTCGCCCTCGAAATCCTGCGCCACGGTGAAGCCCAGCACAGCGATCGGGTCGTGACCGGTCGCGTGCAGAACCTCGATCAGCAGATCGACATAGCAGTTGGTCTGCGGCCAGCGCCGCTCCGGATCGTGCAGCCGGTGCGGCCTGTAGCTGGCCGGGTCGAGCCCCGCGATGGCACTCTTCATGTCATGCGTCCCACAGCACGGCGCGCACCGAAGCCGGCCAGGTCTCGATGTCCGGCCCATGGTGGCGGAACAGCGCCAGCGCCACGCGCTCCAGCCCGAAGCCGACGCAGGCCGAATGGCAGTGTTCTCCATCGGCGAATTTCAAGCCCCAGGTCTGGCCGAAATGATCCTGGTGGTAGTTGAAGGACAGGCACGCGGTCGGCTTCTCGATGCTGGTCACCGGGATCAGCAGCTCGAACTTCAGCCCCTGGTCTCGCTGATTGTTGGCCATCATCTTGCCGCCACGCCCGAAGAATGGGTCGTTGGCGAGATCCACGTCGCAGGGCAGGTCGAGCGATTCGATCATCGCCTTGCCGCGATCGAGCCACGCCTGGCGGAAGGCACGCACCTGCTCGGCACTGCCGATCTTGACGAACTCACGCATCCGGAAGAGCTGCATGCGCGCCGGGTCTTTCGAGGGTTCGTGGCGGAAGCAGTAGGAGGACAGCTCGAACAGCACGCCCTCCGCCGGTACCGGACCGCGCGCGGCAACGGTCGGATAGAGCGGGTAGCAGGCCGCCGGCGTCAGCGCGACATCCGTCGCCTGCTGCAACTCGGTCCAGTCACCGCCGTCCGCCATCATGCCGAGAAGCTGCGCATGCTCGCGCTCGCCGCCCATGAAGGAATGCACGCAGCCGGCAAGCTGCGGGAAGG
>CAZBBT010000027.1:0-28645 GCA_964490065.1 uncultured Mesorhizobium sp.
TCGACGTGATCTTGTCGCCCATCGCCTCGATCGCCTTTACCGGCGGACCGATGAAGGCGACGTTCGCCTGTTGCAGCGCCTCGGCGAATTTCGGGTTCTCCGACAGGAAGCCGTAGCCGGGGTGCACGGCGTCCGCGCTGGTCCGCCGGATCGCGTCGAGTATCTTGTCGATGAAGATGTAGGACTGCGCGGACTGAGCCGGGCCGATATGGACGGCCTCGTCGGCCATCTTGACATGCAGGGCGTCACGGTCGGCGTCGGAATACACCGCCACCGTGGCGATGCCCATCTTCTTCGCCGTCCTGATGACCCGGCAGGCGATCTCGCCGCGATTGGCGATGAGGATTTTCTTGAACATTGTCCGGCTCACAGCGGCATGGTGTCGTGTTTCTTCCAGCGCTGCTCGACGCTCTTGCCGCGCAGGGCGGCAAAGGCGCGGGCGATGCGTCGGCGCGAGGAATGCGGCATGATCACCTCGTCTATGAAGCCGCGCTCTGCCGCCACGAACGGGTTGGCGAAACGCGCCTCGTATTCCTTGGTGCGCGCCGCGATCTTCTCGGCATCGCCAAGCTCCGATCGATAGAGAATCTCGGTCGCGCCCTTGGCGCCCATCACGGCGATCTCGGCAGTCGGCCACGCATAGTTGACATCCGCGCCGATATGCTTGGAGGCCATGACGTCATAGGCGCCGCCATAGGCTTTGCGCGTGATCAGCGTCACCATCGGCACGCTCGCCTGGCTATAGGCGAACAGCAGCTTGGCGCCGTGCTTGATGACCCCGCCATATTCCTGTGCCGTTCCGGGCAGGAAGCCGGGCACGTCGACCAGCGTCAGCAGCGGAATGTTGAAGGCGTCGCAGAAGCGCACGAAGCGCGCCGCCTTGCGGCTGGAGTCGATGTCGAGGCAGCCGGCGAGAACCATGGGCTGGTTGGCGACGACGCCCACGGTTTGTCCCTCGATGCGCAGGAAGCCGGTGACGATGTTCCTCGCGAAGGCTTCCTGTATCTCGAAGAAATCGGCCTCGTCCGCGATCGCCAGGATCAGCTCCTTCATGTCGTAGGGCTTGTTGGCGCTGTCGGGGATCAGCGTGTCGAGCCGCATGTCGAGGCGGGTCGGATCGTCATGGAACGGCCTGACCGGCGGCTTCTCGTGGTTGTTGAGCGGCAGGAAGTCGAACAGCCGCCGGATCGCCTCCAGCGCCTCGACATCGTTCTCGAATGCGCCGTCGGCGACGGACGATTTCTGCGTGTGCGTGCGCGCGCCGCCCAGTTCCTCGGCGGTCACGATCTCGTTGGTGACGGTCTTGACCACGTCAGGACCGGTCACGAACATATAGGAGGTGTCACGCACCATGAAGATGAAGTCGGTCATCGCCGGCGAATAGACCGCGCCGCCCGCGCATGGCCCCATGATCACCGATATCTGCGGCACCAGTCCGGAGGCGTCTACGTTGCGCTTGAAGACATCGGCATAGCCGGCGAGAGAATCCACGCCCTCCTGGATACGCGCGCCGCCCGAATCGTTGAGGCCAATGACAGGCGCGCCGTTCTTCACGGCCATATCCATGATCTTGCAGATCTTGCGGGCATGCGTCTCCGACAGCGAGCCGCCGAGCACTGTGAAATCCTGCGAAAAAACGTAGACCATGCGGCCGTTGATGGTGCCCCAACCGGTGACCACGCCATCGCCGGCGATCTTTTGGTCCGCCATGCCGAACTCGGTCGCCCGATGGATGACATACGTGTCGTATTCTTCGAAGGAGCCCTCGTCGAGGAGCACGTCGAGCCGTTCTCGCGCCGTCAGCTTGCCCTTGGCGTGCTGGGCATCGATGCGTTTTTGCCCCCCGCCCAGCCGTGCTTCGAGGCGGCGCGCCTCAAGCTGTTCCAGCACCGCGCGCATCAGGGGCCGTCCTGCTTCGTCAAGGTTGCGCGCCCGCCCGCGAACAGCAGCGCAGCCAGCACCGCCTTGGCGGCATCGCCGAGGGCGAAGGGATAGAGACCGAAGTGCAGCAGCGGCTTGTCGAAGCCGAGGACGTAGCCCAGCCACAGCAGCCCTGGCACGTAAATGACGGCACCGGCAGCCAGTGCGCCCGCCGAGCCGACGACCGGATCGGCTGCCCTGCCGCTAGCTGCAACCACGCCAGCCAGAATGGCGGCAGGAAGATAGCCCAGCAGATATCCGCCCGTCGGCCCTAGCATATAGGCGAGGCCGATGCCTTGGACCGGTGTGCCGGCGAAGACGGGAAGACCGGCGGCACCTCCAGCGAGGTAGGCAAGCACGGCCGCCGCCGCCCGCCACGGTTCGAGCGCGAAACCGAGGCCGATGACGGCGAAAGTCTGCAATGTCATCGGCACCGGATAGAACGGCACGGAGATCTTCGCCGATAGAGCGAGAGCCAGCGTGGCTACCAGCACGACGAGCGCGTCGCGTATCGCGGCGTGGCTGTTCGAACGAAGTAAGGTGCGTGTCGTCATCTCTGTCCCCGACCGTCGATGGATCGCTAGCTCCAGTCGAGGCCGGAGAAAATGGTTGAACGGGTGCACATGCCATGCGATTGAATTTGCAAATAGCAAAATGCGAATTTGCGAATGGCGCCGTCCAAACTTTTTATCGGCCGAAAAGTCCGGGAATTGCGCGAGGCGAACAAGGCCACGCAGGCCGTCTTTGCCGAAAAGCTCGGCATCTCGACCAGCTATCTCAACCAGATCGAAAACAACCAGCGCGCCGTTTCCGCTTCGGTGCTGCTGTCGCTCGTCGAGACCTTTCGGATCGACATCTCAGCCTTCTCCGGCAGCGACAGCGATCGGCTGATCTCCGCGCTCAGCGAGGCACTGGCCGACCCGTTGTTCGATGTCTTGTCGCCTTCCTCGCAGGAATTGAAGCTGGTCGCACAGAACGCTCCGGCGTTCGCCCATGCACTGCTTGCCTGCCATCTGGCTTACAGGCGCAACAGCGAGCAGCTTGCCAGCATTGACGACCAGATAATGCGCACTGACAGCTTCGCCGAACCGACCCCGTATGAGGAGGTGCGCGACTTCTTCCATTTCGTCGACAATTACATCAACGAACTGGACCTTGCGGCTGAGGAGCTTGCCGCAAGGTTGCGGATCGGCGGACACGACACGCAGCGCACGCTGGTCGAGTATCTGGAGAAGGGTCACGGCGTCCGGCTCGCCACCGGCGAGGGTGAGGTGCTGCGCCGGTACGACAGCCGCTCCAAGGTGCTCTATCTAGGCTCCTACCTCGATACTCCGTCGCGTGCCTTCCAGCTAGCTTTCCAGATCGCCACGCTAGAGCGCCAGCCGGAGATCGACGCAATCATCGCCGACGCCGGTTTCCGCACACCAGAAGCGGGAGACATCTGCCGCATCGGGCTTAGCAATTATTTTGCGGGGGCGCTGGTGCTGCCCTACAGCCATTTCCTGCAGGCCGCCAAGGAATTGCGCCATGACATCGAGTTGCTGGCCACCCGTTTCGGCGCCAGCCTAGAGCAGGTCGCGCACCGACTCTCCACCCTCCAGCGGCCGGGGCGGAAAGGCATCCCTGTCTTCTTCGCGCGCATCGACCGGGCCGGCAACATAACCAAGCGCCACAGCGCAGCTAAGCTGCAATTCGCCCGCTATGGAGCCGCCTGCCCACTGTGGAATGCCTATGAGGCCTTCGAGACACCGGGTAGGCTCGTGCGTCAGCTCGCCGAGACGCCCGACGGCACGCGCTATCTCTGCGTAGCGACTGAAATTTCGAAACGCAGCGGCAGGTTCGTCGCGCCGCAACGACGCTACGCCATCGCGCTGGGCTGCAATGTCTCTCACGCGGACGACTTCGTTTACGGCGACGGCCTCGATCTGGCCGGCCGCTCTGCTTTCCAGCCGATCGGTATCTCCTGTCGCATCTGCGAACGAACGAACTGCAGCCAGCGCGCCGTACCGCCACTCAAAAGGCGGTTGCGAGTTAGCCCGGATGTTCGTGGCCTCTTGCCTTATTCGATCGTTTAGGCGAGACCTTCATGTAATTTTGAAGCTGGACGATCTTGACTCCCGCATTGCGAGCGTTCGAAAAACTTTCGCAAATGCTAATTGGATGCGAGAGCACCCGGCGAGGGCCTCAAATCGATCACTCCACACAGATCGTCCAGCGACGAGGGGCGAGACCCATGACGATCAACAAGGTCGAAGCTCTCCTAGCCAGTTCGACGACGAGATGCCGAATTGCAGGTCATGCAGAGCTGGGCGTCATAAGGGTTTCGCTCCGGATCACAGAACCAACGGACGATCTCCGGCAGGATTATCGGGAAGATGCGAATGAAGGACCGCGTTCTATGGCTTTCGAGGCCCCCAGGGCATATCGACATAAAGGCCCTGATGCCGGAACAGCGCGACCGGCCCAGTGGCGGCCTGGCCAACATGTTTGCCACCGAGCCGGCCGTGATGCGTCGAATGACCTTCACAAATGTCGCGCAACCATCACGCCGCCTCATCGCCACGCGGCCAGTGCAGGTCTTCACGAGCTGCAGCTCGGGACATGCGGACCCTGCGCCAAATCCTGCGAAGCCGGCCGCTGGGTAGCGCATGACGTGCCCTCTGTGCGGAAGCCAACTCAGGGGTGCCGGCGGCACGCGAACTCCCCTTCCCCCGTGGCTCCTTCACGAGCCGTATTGAGCCGTTGCATTCGCATGGCCAGCGGCCCGTCGACCACCACGGAATGAATAGACATGGCGCTCGCCTTAGCCCTCTTTCACGCGCCGATCGAAAGCCGCCTCGAGATGAGCGACCATGCCTTCGAGGGCTTCGCTCAGCCCTTCGAGGTCGGACTTGCTTATGGATCTCTCGCTGCCGTCGTGATCGCGACCGTAGCGATGGACGCAGTCGTGCCGAACCGGGACGAATGCCATGAGCGTTCGCTTGGTCGTCTCATCTGGGAAAATGGTCGAACCCATCGCGCTCCGATAGTAAAGATCGATCTTCGCGAAGTTATGGTACATCAACTCGCGCAACCGACTATGTACCCAATCGCGGAACGCGTCCGGATTATTAGCGAGTTCGACGACGCCGATCTTGTCGGCAGCCCATTCCTTGTTGCCCTTCACCAATGCTGACATTGCCTTCGGGTCGTCGAGCACCAGTCTGATCAGACGATCGCTGAGATAGGCCTCGATCGCGGAGAAGTACTGGACGAGCAGCATGCGGTTCAGCGCGTCAATCAGGCCCCGCCCCTCCATCTCGGCGGCGATATGACCGATGTCGTAGGTTGCGAACTTGAAGATCTTTGCAGGGTCCTCGGGCAGGTTCTCGCGCTGGTAGGCTTCCGCCTCCCATGGATCGTCAGGCACATGGATTGGATCACCGATCACGCTCACATGCGCCTTGTGATCCGCGAGTTCGGCCACGAGGCGGGCGCCGGTGTTTCGGATACCGACGGTGGATTGGTGCTCGCAGCCACTGCAAGCCACCGTCTGCTCGACATAGCCCTGCGCGTCGGATTCCCGGTCCGCCAAGACGTCATAGCTCGGGACTTCCTCAATGGTCTCGCTGATCGTATCCCCACATCGCGGGCATACAAACTCTAGCGATGGCTCCTGAGCCGACATGCCCTGCCCTCCCGATTGATGCTCGGGTGTTGGGTGCTGACGAACGCTCACCTGACTCCCTGCTATGCGAGTTCACTATAGAGCGGAACTGTCGGAGCGTGGGCATCGACCGCCCCCACGACGGTATGCGCGAGGGGAAGGTGGCCCTTCTCGGCCTGCCACGCCTGCCGAAATCGCTGGATGGTTTCGGCGGCGGTGTCGACGACGAGCTTTTCGGGCAGTAGCGCCTTGGCCGCCAAGTGGCGTAATTCATCGACATCGAGCTCGGCCATCTTCTTTGTCCGAGAGTAGTTAAGCGCAGCCGTGTCCTCGCCCTTCATATAGGGAATGGTCGAAACCAGGTCGTAGGCCGGAGAAAGCGCGGCCGACCGCCGGTCCGGATAGATCAGCGACCAGTTCTTGAGATGCATGTCGCCATTGCCGATCAACGCGCTGAACACCAGCCGCCGAACAAACTCGATAGTGCCGGCGTCTCCCGCTTCCGTGCCGATGACGCGCGCGATGTTTGCGTAGCTCGCGCGCTTGTACTTGTCGTCCGGAAAGACACCGAAGACCTGCGCGAAATCCTCGGTGTGAACAGGGCCGCCGGCGGTGCGATCGAAACGGCTGACCGCAAGCGCCTGGCCTTTCAACTCGCCGATGCCTTCTGGAATGCCGGCGATCGCATCGAGATCGATCAGGTTGATGACTGGCACCTCCATGCCGATCATCCCGGCGATCGTCATCATCGAGAATTCGTTTTCCGGAACACCGGCGAACTGCTGGGAGGGGAGCTTGACGATCCAGGAGCCGCCGACGCCCTCGGCGGGGATTGTAAGGCCGCCGCCCTTTCCGGCGTTCTCGAAAGCAGAGAACTTCAGCTGCACGCCGGCGAGCGAAAAGCGCAAGGCATTGGGTTTGGCATTCTCCGGCAAGGCCTCGTCGGCACCCATCGGCAACGCCTCGCCGGCCGCGGGATGGATCGACAGCGCTCCCGGGAGATCGAGACCCAACACCCATAGGAGGAAGAATTCCCGCTGCTGGTTCACGCCTGCTCGCTCGGCGAGATAGCGCCGCATGCTCCCCTCGGGCAGCAGGTTGGAGAAGAACGGCGGCACCACCCGCTGCGTCGGGCGAATTTTGGTAATGAGGCCACCGAGATCGTCCTTGAAGGAAAGACTGAGGGTGGGTCGATCCGGGTTCTCGACGTAGGCTTCGTTGAAGGCAAAGATCGTCCGATCTCCCTGCAGATGGGTCAGCGTGCCGATGGGCTCGTCGTAGAGTCGTACCTCAAGGACCGAGACGTCAGGCATCGTCGCCTCCATCGTCCAGCGAATAGGCAGGTCTCTGTTGGGTGGACCTGCCATGGGCGATGGAATTGCGTAGCCGCTGCAGGTTCTGCGCTATGTCACGGACGATGGGCGCTGCCTGGTCGCTGGCCTGGTAGCGCTCGAGCCGCGCGACTTGATCGCGCACCAGCTGCATCTCTTGATCAGCGAGGCTCACTCGGCGCAGGAATCGCAGTGTCTCCTCGATGCGGTCAAGGTCGGCCGAGCTCCCGTAGAGGTGCTTCATCTTCTTGACCAGGCGCTCCGCGCGTGCGAAGCGCTTGTCGTTTGGCTGACCAGCGTGGATATGCATGTCCGGCGTCGCTTGGGCCTTAACGAAGCTCAGCACCGCCGGCACGAGTCGCTTCGGCACGAGCATGAGTTCGAGATCGAGCGCTCGGGTCATGTCGATGAAGCTCGACAGCCCCGGCTCGATTTTGCTGCTCTCGATTTGCGAGATATGGCTCTGCGTCAGCCCGGCCCGCTCGCTGAGCGCTCGCTGGCTAACGCCGGAGGCCTCGCGGACCTCGCGGGCTTGCGCGATCAGGCTTTCGCTCTGGTAGTTCATGATATAGAATCCAGATCATAGGAGCACAATGATTAGGATACTGTATCTATGATCCCGTGGCCTGTGTCAAGATCATGATATAGAATGATGATCTTCTTCGGCGGTTCGATATAGAATAACGCATCGGGACCGGCAGGCCTCACGCTAGCGCTGCGTATGATGAGGGGAGTTTGAAAGGGTGCCCAGAAAAGCGAAGCAATATGAAACGGTCGCCGACGCATTGCGCTCGGTCGAGCGATCTGCAGCCCGCAATAGGAGGGCGCGTGAAAAGCAGGCGGTGGAGATCGCAGCTCCTGTGCCAGGAGAAGGATACGAACCCTGCATCGTCAGCTTCATCGACGTGCTGGGCTTTCGCTGTTGATTTCCGGTCAGAAGTGAGCCGGGTTTTTCACCGAGAAGTGAGCCACCACTGATTATGGTTTTCGGCTCAGGCCGGGGTCAAGGCATGGCTGGCCTCCTTGTTCGTTTTGGCCGCCGCTGAACTTGCCTTGAAGCGGAAGCTGTCGTTGCCGGTTTCGAGGATGTGGCAACGGTGGGTGAGCCGATCGAGCAGCGCGGTGGTCATCTTGGCATCGCCGAAGACGGACGCCCATTCGCTGAAGCTCAGATTGGGAGTGGTGACGACACTGGTGCGCTCGTAGAGCTTGCTCAGCAAGTGGAAGAGCAGCGCTCCGCCCGAGGCGCTGAACGGCAGGTAGCCCAGCTCGTCAAGGATCACGAGATCGAGCTTGGCCAGACCTTCGGCAATCTGCCCCGCCTTACCCTTCGCCTTTTCCTGTTCGAGCGCGTTGACGAGTTCGATGGTCGAGAAGAATCGGACCTTTCGGCGATGATGCTCAATGGCCTGGATGCCGAGCGCGGTGGCGACATGAGTTTTACCGGTCCCAGGACCGCCGACCAGTACGACGTTCTGCGCCCCGTCCATGAACTCGCAGCGGTACAGCTGACGCACCGTGGCTCGTTGATCTCGCTGGCTGCAAAGTCGAAGCCGGAGAGGTCCTTGTAGGCCGGGAAGCGCGCCGCCTTCATGTGATAGGCGATGGAACGCACTTCCCGTTCGGCCAGTTCAGCCTTGAGCAGTTGTGACAGGATCGGCACGGCCGCGTCGAAGGCCGGCGCACCCTGTTCGATCAGATCGGCGACGGCCTGTGCCATCCCGTACATCTTCAGGCTGCGCAGCATGATGACGACGGCGCCGCTTGCGGGATCATGACGCATGACGGCCTCCGGCGATCCGGACGCGCAGACCGTCATATCTCTCGACATCGGCTTTGGGCTCGCGCCGGAGCATCAATGCCTGCGGGTGGCGATGTCGGGACCACCGGTCGTCTTGCCGTCAATCAGTCGGTGCAGGAGGTTCAGCACATGGGTCTTGGTCGCCACGCCCTCGGCCAGCGCCAGTTCCACGGCGGTCAGCACCACCTGTTCGTCGTGCTGCAGGACCAGCGCCAGGATGTCGACCATTTCGCGGTCGCCGCCCGGCCGTCGCAGCATCTGGTCCTGCAACTGCCGGAAGGCGGGCGGCAATTGCGCAAATGGTGCGCCGTTCCTGAGGGCGCCGGGCTTGCGCTGGATGACAGCGAGGTAATGGCGCCAGTCATAGATGGTCCGCGACGGCAGATGGTGGCCGCGCTGGATCACTCGTTCATGCTCGCACAGGATTTGCCCTTCGGCGGCGACGACGATCCGCGCGGGATAGACCCGCAGGCTGACCGGTCGGTTCGCAAACGACGCCGGAACGCTGTAGCGATTGCGTTCGAAGCTGATGAGGCAGGTCGGCGAGACGCGCTTGCTCTGCTCGACGAAGCCATCAAAAGCGGCCGGCAGTGGCATCAGCGCAGCCTGCTCTTCAGCCAGGACATCGGCGATCGTTCCGGGTAGCGTGCCGTGCGGAATCTCGTGCCACAACTCCTGGCATCGTCGCTCCAGCCAGGCGTTGAGCGCCGCAAGATCCGCAGCGCTGGGCATTGGCTGCCACAGGCGCGGCCGGGCGTCCTGGACGTTCTTTTCCACCTGGCCCTTCTCCCAGCCCGAGGCCGGATTGCAGAACTCCGGCGCGAACACATAGTGGTTCGCCATCGCCAGGAACCGGATGTTGACCTGCCGCTCCTTGCCGCGACCGACCTTGTCGACGGCGGTCTTCATGTTGTCGTAAATGCCGCGAGAAGGCACGCCGCCGAAGACGCGGAACGCGTGCCAACCGCTCTCATCGATTGGGCGATTGGTACAAGCTCGACCAACAGCCCCAGTACACCGATGCCAGCCCTCCACAACCTGCAAGGGGACCGCGTGCTCGGTTGCGAAGTTGGACACGACGCGATGACACCAGCGCTGCCTTCCTCCTTTCTCTAACCCTTAAGCTAGCGTGATCAGGATTCCGGGCGACAAATCCGTGTGTTGTTACGTGTCTGAAATTGGGATCCGTTACATTTACCGACGAGACGGTAAACTGATGTCTTCCAAGGTACTGATTTCATTTGATAATAATGCGCATATGCCTGGTTGTGAAAAATCGGGCCTGTCTTGTAGTATACGTTATAAATTGCGCAGCGTTACATATGGCCAAAACCCTCCCAAGTGCTGTCGAACTTCTTCACGAGCACGGACCGCTTTTGAGCGGTGACATCTCACGACTGTACCGAGAGATGGGCTTATCCGATTCAGCCGCAAGACAACGCGCAAACCGCCGATCGGAAGAGGTCAGGGTGCTATATGGGCTACCGTTTCCGCGCGGGGCACGGTTCCTCTATTTGGAGGGTGAGTTTGGAGATGCGCGGTTTTACAGCGCACTGATCAACAGGCTTCAGGAAACAGGGTCAGCCTATGGCGCAGCCATCAGCGGCTTGTTTGCCCGCGACGGGATTTGCCTTGCGGAGCATTGGCCGATTGTTAGTTCGGCGCCCGACAAGCAAAAGGGCCACCTGTCCCACGGCAAGATCATGGACGGTCTAAAACAGGCCAAGCTTGTGCAGGAGATCGATATCGCAGGTATTGGGCTTTGCTTAGCACTTAGCGATCGATTTGTGGCTTGGAACAGCGCGCAGTTTAGAGCGCGCTTGACGATCGAGCATGTTTTGCGGGCGGCAGTTCGAGACTGGGCCGTACGCTTGGGATGGTCATCCAAGGGAACAATTGAGGTCGCAGGTGATGGGACCTTGCCGAAGTTTTCAACGATGAATTTTGATCTGGTCGGGCCGTGTTATCTCAACGCGCTGACGACGAGACCCAAGGGGGTGCTCAAGCCAGGCTTTTTTGTCTGCGATGTAGTTCTCGGCGGCACGTTGAAGCTCGACCATGTCGCCGGTTACCTCAAGAAGATCGACAGCCTGAAAGCGTTGAGAAAACTTGGCCGGTTTCAGCCAATGATTCTCGCAGACGCTTTCGCCGAAAATGCCCTGATGGCTTTGAGGTCGCGGGGCATTATGGTGGCGACACCGGAGAGCCTCCTTGGTCGCCAGGTTGCGGCCGCGTTGGAAGAGCTGCTGCGCGTTTTGCAGAAATCAGCGGAAATAGCGATTGGAAATCCCGAAAAAATCGAGGAGCTTTTTGATCAGCTTACGGGTTTTGAGGGCAATCTCCGAGGTGCCCTCTTTGAGATGATTGTTGGTCATCTTGTGCGCATGACCCAGCAAGGTTCCATTGATGTCGGCGTTTTGGTTACGGATTTTGCGACCAAAGGCAAAGCCGACATTGATGTGCGCAACGTCTCGGAAACAGAATTGGTCTGTTACGAATGTAAGGGACATGGGCCTGATGTTCGGGTCACACTCGAGGAGATCAAATACTGGCTCGAGAAACAGGTCCCGATCATGCGCGCCGCTCACACATTCGAGCAGCGTTTCCACAATCTGACAGAACGGTTCGAGTTCTGGACCACCGGTCAATTCGAGCCTGAGGTGATCGAATACCTGAAGGACCGGCAGAAGAATATCCGGAAGTACCAGATATCCTGGCGAGGGCCCGACGATGTAGTCTCCGTCGCGGCCAAGCTGAAGAATAAGACCATGCATCGTCTTCTAAGGAGATTTTATCTCAAAGACCCGTTGTCGTAGCTCAGCGCAACGCGCTGCATCGATTTGGAGTGCAAGCGCATTGAGTTTCGCCGAACCGGAACGCCTAAAGGGATGGCAATTGTACTCAGCGTCGCGTTTGGCCTCCTACAGCATCGAATTTTGCGTCCAGGTTTGAGCGAGGCATCTCGCACAAAGACAGCGCAAGGGGCGGATGTGTTCCGGTTTCGCGTGCCTCTGGAAGCCGTAGAGACCCTTGAATTCCTGCAAAGCAACGTCCGCACCGCAGGAAAGTTGAATTGCTACACTATTGAGTTGATTGATATTTTGGTCCACCAATCTGGAATATCGAGTGATTTCGATTGATTCCGAACGGTTTTAGGATTACATATAGCAGGCACTCACAATCAGGAGGCTGTCATGACAGATCGATCGAAGCTCGCGGCAGCTCTGCGTCCCTTTATCGACCATATGGAAGATATGACGAAACGCTCCGATCTAGAAGAGGCGCTCGACTTCCTTGCCGATCTCGACGTTGAAATCGTTGCGGCGGAAACAGCCAATAAAGGCGTGCCAAAAATCCGCAAGACCTCGCGTCAGGGTGTACCGTCCGTGATTGCCAATCGGGGCCAGATCAAATCCCTAAAAGAGGCTGACATTCTAATGTCGGTTGAAGACTTTGTCGGGTTTATGGGGTTGGCCTATGAAGGCGGTGAGCGCCATGCCGCGAAGCGGCGACCAGCCGGGGCAGTGCTCTCTCAATTGGAGCCTACCCATCCGGCGCTCGCGCATATGCGTACCGCACCGCGAGAAGCATCTCAGAGTGTCGGCGGACGGCGTCGTCTGTTCTAGCCTGTGACACCGTATCTCCTCAGTTCACAGTCCGTTCTCGACATTGTCAAACGCTTGGGACTTCCCGCCGAACGGTGGCTAGAGGCCGCGACAAGCCGCGGCCTCTACGAGGACGATATCTGTATTAGTGCGGTCGTGCCGATGACGGTAACACACACGATCGACATGGAAATCGCCGCAGCGCGCGCAGCGAGGGATCCGACGTTGGCCAGTCTCGGCAAAATGAAAACCAACGCACAGCGATTCCTCGCCGCATTCCAGCAGAATGACCGCATCGTTGCGATGGATCAGCGGATCGCCGTGCGATGGGGCGATCTCCTCGATATGACCATCACGTATGCCGATCCAAACGGCGTCGCCTATGAGATAGAAAGCTCAGAAAAAGTCGAGCTAGCCACGGCATCCATCGGGCGCGACGGCCGGGGCTTTGTCTATGTCGATCGGCGTCAAACCGCCCATGAAGCCATTCCCGATCTCGTCGTCGAATGTCCGTTCGAGTTTGCCGCCACTCTTGAGGCCAAATGACTGGCGCGGCGGCTCAAGTGGCGAATGACCGGCACCAAATCCTGGCGCTCAGCGGAGGCGGCTATCGGGGTCTCTTCAGCGCCGCTTATCTCGCCAATTGCGAGGCGGCGTTCGGTTCGAAGTGTGCTGACAGATTCGACCTAATCGCTGGCACATCGATTGGGGCGTTGCTTGCCGCAGGGCTTTCGCTTGGCGTCCCTGCCGCCAAACTGAAGGATGCAATGGTCAAGCACGGCCCGGTCATCTTCAAACCAAAACGCTTGGGCTTTCTGAGGCGGCTCACTGTCAGCGCGCCTTACGATACGGGCGTTCTCCGTACGGTCATCAAGGCTACGCTAGGAGAGGAGGCAGCAACCACGCCCCTCAGAAAGATCGACGCCCCGCTAATGATATGCGCCGTCAACTACACCCACGGTACAACGGAGATTTTCCGCAGCGGTGGTCTCGCCGGTGAGAAAGCGTCAGACATCGTGCTTGCCGAAGCCGTGCTGGCGAGCGCCGCCGCGCCGACCTTCTTTCCGCTCGTCAAGGCTGGCACGGACCAATTCGCCGATGGTGGCCTCGTCGCCAACGCGCCAGACATGGCGGCAGTCTTGGAAACACTCGGCGCGCGGCGTGCGCCGCTTGAAACCGTTTACGCGCTTTCCGTCGGCACCGCCGGGCGGAGGCGAGGCGCTGCACTGCACCACGCGCCGCTCAGCCCTTCGATCCTCTCATGGTTCTTCTACCGCGGTCTTGTACAGACAACCATGGCGGCCCAGGAAGATCTTGCCCTCAAACAGGCGGGCGCATTGCTGGGCGCGCGCCACCTGCGCATAGATGAAGAACCGGCCGAAGCGCAAGTTCCAGCGATTTCCTCGCTCGACAAGGCCGACCAACGCGCGACTGATACCCTGTTGTCTCTCGCCGAAACGGCATTCGCGAGAACCAAAAGTGACCGGAAACTGCGCGCTTTTTTTTAACAGTCAGGACAAGCCCGCACCGAGTTTCAGCGCGTTTTTCTCCCAGGCGGCATAGCCTTGCGGGTTCCTCCAAAACGCCTTCCAGGCTTCGTCGAGGCGTTCCGGCCAAGACGTCAGCACGCTGGGCGTCGCCAATGTCACTCCCATGTCGTCGGTGCTTTGTTGAACCTGCGCTGTGATGAGCGTCAACAGGTCGTCGGGATAACAGCGGAAATATTCTGGGGGGCGTTGCGCTTTCAGCGCATCCACCAAAGCCGACCAACGCGCCGAGATGTCGATGGCTTCATCAGTGAAGCCCCGCTGCCGAAGCGCAACGAGAATCAGCCTAGCCCGCGCATCATCAGCCGGGTGGCTCCGCCGCCTGCCAATCGGCGTGTCAAAGAGATCCCCGGAAACTTTCGCCGCGAGATGATAGTGCGCCCACCCAAAGGCGGGACCGCAGGTCAGAGCGGCGAAAGCGTCACAGAAAAACTCTTCGAGCCAATAGTTGAGCCAAAGCCATTCCCATAGATGCAGGTACACGATGACTTCGTTCGGCTCGCGCTGGCGCAACGCAAGGTGGCGCTGCTCGGCAAAATGGCGCTTAATCGCCATCATGCAATTGCGAAAGGCGTCGCGATAAGGATCGAGGACCGTTCGATCGGCGTTCTCACGATCCAAAAAGGGATGCGCTAGTTCGTGATAGAGATCCGGCAAGTGCAGCAAAAACCGCCCCTCCAAGAGCGGCGCCAACATGAGATTGAATCCCGAATAGATGCTCAGATAGGACGATGACATATTGGCCACGGTCGGTGGGACGAGCGGATATTTCAGCTCGTCGCACACGCCCCGCACAATCCGCGTCAAACCCGATGAGCCTTCATCGGCATTGGCCAACGCCGTTGCGCCGATCGTCTCAATTTCGTTCAACCGATCGGTCGCCCTACGAAAGCGCCTGAGCCGCAAAGGCGTTTGCAGTGCCTCGTCCACAATCGTTTCGTTCTGAAGCTCGCGGAGCGTGCTCACGACGCCGCGGAGCCGTTCGCTGCAAATAGTTCGCAGACCGTCATACGCGCTCGGATAGGGCTTATCGATCACCGTACTCAGGGCCCGCGACCGCTCAATTGCCTGCACAATCGCGCCGGTGAGATAGCTCTCTGTCACTAGCGCCTCAATCGATGGGCGAGCGCGGCGCGCTCCTCTTCAAGATACGCCGATAGCCGCCCCAGTCGTTTCCGCACGGTCGATACTGCGTCCGGATTGGCGATATTGCGCGCAAGATCGGCGAAATCGTCAACCGGCACGCCTGACGGGCTCGCCAAAATATTGGAAAAAACCATTGCACGAAGCGTCGGCGCGCCTTCCGACGAGACTGTCGCCTCCTCCAGCAATGCACGAAGCCGTTTCGCAGCAGCCCCATCTGTTCCGCCCGACTGAATTTCCGCGAGCGCATCATCGACAAGGTCAGCTAAATCTTCGAAATTTGCGTGCACCCTCGACAGCAATCCAAGATCGCTCATGCTGGCGACCGATCACTGGCGACGTCGGAAAAGGCGAGCGCGTCAGCGTCATATTCTGCAGCGTCTTCGAACAACACCCGGTCGCATAGTCTGATCGTGATTGGCACCCTGCTACCGTTATCCGGTGAGGTCCAGGAAAGGCAGGAGAGGTCAAAAACATCCTGAAGGCAAGTTTCGATCGAAAGCTCGCCCCGCCGCCTGATGACATGCAATGGACGCGCTGTCCCCTGCCGACGAAACGGCTCGCCGGTGGTGCAAACGAAGCCCTCTTCGCCGGACAGCGCGAGCCAAACTCCGACCTTCGGATTGTAAACGCGCTCTCCTTCCCTCGAATAATCGGTATCGAAAAATCGCGCCGTTACAGGACCAGTCTTCTTGATCTCCAGAATGGTCAACCGCCAATTCGGCGAAATCACGCTAACTTCAGCAAGCTTACCGCAGGCCCGTTCTAGCCCCTCGATTTCGCTGTCGAAAATGCGCCCGTCCCGGTGCACGACGATCTCCTCCGGCCTTTCCGCCAAATGAGGGCCCTCGAGAGAGATAAGCTCAATGAAATAGGTGGCCACTTGATCTGCCGTCAGACGTTCGCGTTGCCGCGAATTCCAGGTTTTGCTGTGAGCGATGCGCCCGC
This sequence comes from uncultured Mesorhizobium sp., assembly GCA_964490065.1. Lineage (GTDB taxonomy): Bacteria > Pseudomonadota > Alphaproteobacteria > Rhizobiales > Rhizobiaceae > Mesorhizobium. Next base: position 15,942 of record CAZBBT010000027.1, read on the forward strand.
CATCGGCGATCAGCGAGAGGGCCGCCGTGTTCGCTTTCACGTCAATCCCAACAAACAGGTCACCACGAGTTTCGCTCGAAAGAACGAAGGGGATCTTGCCACTCGTCAGAAGCACCTTGCTAAGGGCGACATTACGCAGATAGGACGCGAGTGGTTTCGCTTGACCCTCCGCGATGACATAACCCGGCGCATCGCCCTCATCGGCGAGGGTGAGGGTTTCGCGCACCTTGTCGGTATGGATTACGGATGCTTTTAGCCCGATCGCCGGCAAGTCCTTAACAATCATGGCTTCAAGCGGGTCAGCGGCGCGCGCACCCTTGGTGATGCGGTGAATCATCACCAAGGCGTGACCCGCAATCCATTGCTTGCCATCAAGGGCCGCCTTGATCGCCTTGCCCTGGTCAATGAAGTTGCGACGGGCAGTGATGTCGTCATAAACGATCACTTCCGGCTCATATGAACCGCCTGCGGGATAAAGGTCTTCAACCGTGTCTTTGAGCGCAGCGACGAACTTTGTTCCCGAACTTTCGGCGATTGAACGGGGCAGCATGATGTACTGACGCCCTAGGCCGGTCTGAGAAAAGAAGCCGACGCTATCATCGCCGACAAGCGCGAGTCGCGCGCTGCCAAGCTCGGAAAGTCGACGGCTTTGTGAAGAGCCGTGCTGGCCGCCGAAAGTCGCTACGACATCGTTTCCAAACTCAAAGCCGGGAACAGGAAACCGCCGGTCTTCAATTGCAATCGGATGATTGACGACCGAGAGCTCGACATTGCGCAATGCAAATCGCGACAAGTAGGACTTGATGAAGCCTGTCGCGTAAGCCTTGCGAATGTGCGGTTTCAAAATCGACTCGCGTTGAAAGCGGGCGCCGAGCCTTGTGTGCGGTTCTTCGATCGCAAAACACAAGCCGGCCGGCGCATGTTTTGCTGTTGGTCCTTCGGTGCGATAAAAAATCGCCGCACCTGCGGGATCGAGTTTAGCCAACCGATCGGGCGCTGGTTTGCGGGAATGGCGCATGACATAATCGAGAATGCTGACGACCCTGCCGTCTTCCGGAATTGAAGGGTGGCTGACGTCAAAGTCGGCGAGCCCTTCCAACGTCACTTCAAACCAATTGTGTCCGAATCTATAGAGGCAGCTGCGTCCTTTCAGACTGCGGATCAAACCCTGGCTCGGTTTTTCCGGCAATGGGTCGGAGCGAATTAGCTTGGTCTTCACTTCGACGCACACGCCCCACGATCCATCAGGCGTCGGCACCACACGTAAGCTGGCTCCGCGATAGACATCGAGGCCCTCCTTGTCGAAGCGCCTCTGCGGCGTTTTCGGAAAGAAGGCGTCGCCCGATCGCGGCTGCCACAAATCATGTCGATGCCGCAGCGGCGACTGGATTGAAAACTGCAAAAACCGCTGCCTGACGCCGTCAAGTTCTTCGCACCGCTGATCGAAGGAAATCGCGAGCCGCTCGCCGGTCGGCTGCATTGTCGCCGCCGCCCCGGTCAAAGCGACCACGGGTGGCTCACTGCAATCGGCCGGAATTACAATATGGGCGACGCTGTCCCGAGCGATCGTCGTCACCGGGGCCTGCATCATCCGGCTCAATCGGTTGACCAGGGTCTGTAGATTGTTGAAATAGCCAGGCGTTCCCGGGGTGAGGCCGACGATCTTGTAGACATCATAATCGGCGGTGAGGCCGGCAAGGCCGTGGATCGGAAAGATGTTGGTTTCAAGCGGCATTGCGCGCCTCCCAGCAATGTGCCCGGTAACTGCAAGAATCGCAGGCCTCCGGGAAGCGCGCGACGTCGAATTCTTCCAAAGCGAGGTCTACGCTTTTTCTTCCATCGATCAGGCATGCCATCTCGTAGGCGGATGTTTGCATGAACGCTTCAGCGCGCTCAAAATGCTCCGCATCGAGGACATGCTCACGGACCACATCCGTCAATAGCTGCACTTCGACGAGACGGACGTTCTCACGGCTCCGCTCCACGCCGTCGAAGTACCGTTCCCAGTCGAAATGAGGTTTGCAGCGCTCAAGACAAATCGCGTAGATCGCGAGCTGCATCCACGCATCATGGGTCCCTTGCACATGGACTTTCCAGTCCACGATTGTCGGTGGATGCTCATCTCGGAATGCGATCAAGTCTGGAAATCCGACCACCGTCACGCCTTCCAATAGCTGAAACTGCAACGCTTTCTGACTGATCAAGTAGTCGGCAGATTTGATGATCGCCTTGGCCTCATCCGACCGATAGAAGGTCCTGAGCGCCTGCTTGATCTCCAACCACGCGTTTTCAATGTCGTCGCGGCTCAAGTTCGCCACGTCACGAATGAGCGCAAACGACTCGCCCGCCGCCCTTACGTCGAGATCCGGCGTCACCTCGATGTTGGACTGAGCAAAGGCGAGTTGTTGTTGAAACCGCTCCTCGGCGTAACCGATCATCGTCTTAAGATCGGGTAGATCGTCGCCTTCATTGAAAGGCGTCACGATCTTATCCGTTATCAGTTCGTCAACGATCCTGCCGCGCCAGGCTGCGATGCTGTCCTGCTTACCTAACAGGTACATCCGGCGGCGTTCTGGATTCTTCTTTGCCTGTCCTATGCCAAAGACATTCTTATAGTACCATTGGCGCTGACAGGCTTGGAATGTGCGCCCGCCAGAATAAGACCATTTCATCGCTGCCTCCGTTGCCGAGAACGGATGAAGTCGAGATATTCAACGAGTTGGTCTTCCTCATCATCGGTTACAGCACCGATCCGTGCTGCCAATCGGCTTTGCGAACCGCCAGCTTCTTCCTTGGGCTCCGCCGTCGGATATCCCGCGAGCTCCATCAGCAGCGCATACGGAATGCGATAATGTGCCGCCAATTTGTACAGAATCTGCGGCGCCGGGGTCTTGATCTTCTCACGCTCAAGCTGGCTGAGATAGGCGTTTGAGATGCCGGTCTCTGCTTCCACGGAGCGCAACGACAAGCCCAGCTTGCCGCGAGAAGCCGCCAAAAAAGTTCCGAGTTTTCCAGTTTGCGATTCCATGCGCAAAGAATGGCGCGCACTGCTAAGTTTGTCAAGCACCCCACGCCAAGGCCGCCGAAAGTGCCGCGCGCTGACGACCGCAGGGTATTGAACGGCATCTTCTGGGTGCTCCGATCGGGTGCGCCCTGGCGCGATCTGCCAGAGCGATACGGTCCACGCACCACCTGCCACAATCGCTTCGTCCGATGGCGGAAAGCAAGGATGTGGGACCGCCTCATGGATGCCATCACCAAAGCCCATGACGGCATGGTGCAGATGATCGACACCTCCAGCCGTGTCGCGCAGCCAGCGCGCGAACGCGAAGTCTTCGTCGGCGGAGCGCGATCATTTTCGGGCGTAGGCCATCAGCACCAGGATTTCGGACTGCGTCAGGTCGACCGTCTTCTCGCCTCCACCGACAGCGACATGAATGGCGTCAGCATAGGCCGGCCGGGTCAGATGCTTCCAGCCTCCGGCGACGGCGACCAGGTCGTAGGGCCGGCCGCGCAGCTCCTCGCGGATGTCGTCGATCAAAAGGTCGAGATTACAGCTCGCACCAACTACGCGAGCCAGGACACTACGTGTCACCGGTGGGAGTGGGAAAAAGGTGGGGGTAAGAACCTTCAAGTAGTCGAGGCCTTTTCCGGAAAGGGCACTCGGTGATTGGGCAATTGAGGATGAAGGTCTGGGTTGAGATTGTCGGCGCCGATGGCGTTCCTCAGCGTCGGGTGATTGCAATCGTCGACCGCTGTGTCGACGGAGCGCGTTTCGACGAGTTCGGCCTCTCCCTGGACGAAGGCAAGGCGATACAGCGCCGCCTGCAGGAGGAGTTCACCCAGATTCAGACAGATCAAGCCAGTCAGCAGGATCGGAAATGTCACGAGTGTGGCCGCCTTCGCGGGGTTCATGACTATCGATCTCGTACGGTCCATTCGCTCTTCGGTATTTGTCGCCTGCGCGTGCCTCGGTTCCGCAGCTGTGCCTGCGGAAAGGCGGCAAAGGCGGAGACCGGGAACATCGAGACCTTGTTGAAGGGCAGAGCAACGCCGGAATTGGAGCGCGTCCAAGCTGAACTCGGCTCGCGCCTGTCGTTTCGTGAAGCAGCGCGTGTACTTGACCTTTTTGTACCGGCCGCGCGACCACACAATCATCGAACCGTCGTCAACCGGCTCGCCACAGTTGCCGATCAGATCGAAAAGTGGGATGCCGCGAGCCCCTATCGCATGAGCCGGTCCAGCGGATCCTCCATCTCAGTCTTCATCGATGGCGCCTATATCCGCGCGGTTCCTGGATATCAAAGCCGGCATTTCGAAATCGCAATGGGACGCGTTGTTTCACCGGGACGGCCACCGCGTCAGTTTGCGGCCGCACCGCATGTGGCCACCGGCAAGCACGATGTGGTTCGTGCCGCGATGCGGGCGCAAGGATGGCTGCCTGGCCGCGACGTTACTGTTTTCAGCGACGGAGACGTCGGGCTGCAGGGCATCGTGCTCAGTGCGACAAGGCAGCCCGTCACGCATATTCTTGACTGGTTCCATCTGTCGATGCGGCTCCGGCACATCGAACAGACATGGGAAGGAATCAGGCATGTCGGAGATCTGAACATCTACCTTCGGGATGTTGCGGTTGATGTGCCGAGGCTCCAGCATCTTCTTTGGAGCGGCTACGTCAGGGAGGCGACGAGAGCCGTGAAGAATATGCTCTACCAGTTGGAGCAGCACCCTCGGCTTCGAGAAGCTAGCCAAAAGCACAAGCGATTGTCCGTACTGATCAGCAATCTCCAGACCTACCTGGTCCAGAACACGACGTCGATTGTCGACTACTGCCACCGATATTGGCCCGGTCAGCCGATATCGAGTTCTCCGGCCGAAAGCGCCGCCAACAGCCTCGTTAATGCCCGCATGAACAAGAAGCGGCAGATGCGTTGGACTCCTGCCGGCGCTCATCGAGTATTGCAGGTCCGGGCGGCGGTTGCTGATGGTCGGCTCAAACAGGCCAAGTTTGCCCTTGCGGCTTGACCCCCACCTTTTTCCCGCTCCCGTCTTCGGGGGTGCGATGATCCCTGTTGTACAGAAATTCGTCGTGGGTGCTTCATTTGTCGCTCCGCTATGCCAAGTAAATTTCGCCCGCTGGGCTCCGCCCGGCGGGCTTTTTTGTTTGTCCGGGTGTCTATCTGGCGTCTGAACCTTTCGGCTCGGTAGGAACTTTCTTTGGAGAGTACCGATTGTCGTGGGAGATGCGAGCGAGTGCCATTCGCTTGGCCTCTATCCTGTCCGCAGCGGCCAGGAGCAGGTCCACGATCTCGGCTTTTGAAAGGACCGCAGGGTTTGCGGCCGCCCTGCGCAGATCGTCAACGATTGTTGGCATTGTGTTTCCTCCTGACGCCCTTCCTAGCCGGTACGTCATGGTTGCCGCAAGACAGGCCGCCAAGGTGATTTATGTCGCGAGCAAAGAAAAGCCGCCCCGAAGGGCGGCAGAGGTGGTAGCATCAACACCTAAATCTTATCCAACCTGGCGGTCGGTGCAACAATATCCCCGCCGGAGCGGGCCAATCTTGCACAACCACGATATCGCAGCCCAGCGCGTCGGACATCGTCTCGGCTGTCCAGCGGATATCGCGAAGGCAGTTGCGGAGTTCGTCAGGCGTCATGCGCTCCCGGCCACCTCGCCGTCTTCCTCCAGCGCCGGCGGCACCTCGAGATCGCCAGTCCCGATTAGATATTCCCGCAACACCATCATCGCGGCATCCTCATTGGTGAATGCTTCGGTCCCTGCGGCAAACCGGCGGAGCGCGATCGACAGATCGGCAGGAAGTTCGAGGATCAGGAACATTGCCGAGTTTCCCAATCAAGTCTCATCCCAAGCCCTCCCCAGAGTAGGGGTAGATTTCCATTTGTTGATTTCCGCCGAGAGCTGACCCGGGATTTTCGCCGAGAAGTGGCGGAAATCAACATTCCATTCTTGCGATTATCGTGCAACCCGCCTCTACGATGCTGCGCAGCCGCCGCAAAGCTTATTGCCATCCGGGTCCCGGAGGTAAGCGAGAAAAAGGCGGCGCGTTCCCTCTCTCACTCCGGGCGGGTTTTCAATAGATGCTCCGCCGTTTGCTACGCCCGCATCGTGCCAGGCCTTGACCATCTCGGGATTGTCCATCTTGAGGCCAATTGTGCCGCCGTTCGCATGGGTTGCGTCTTTGCCATCGATTGGCTTCGTGATGAGCAACCGTGCGCCGTCTTTCGAGTAGACCAACCGGCCTTTGGCATCGATCGTTCCCGGCCCAGCACCGATTGCGCCGAAAGTCGCGTCATAAAATTTGCGTGACCGATCAAGGTCGTTGCTGCCGACTACGATATGACTGAACATATCTATCTCCAATGGCTCCTTACAGGAAATCAAAAGCCATTGGCGCCTTCAAGCAGTGTGGAGTGGGCCAGTCAGGATTGTTGCACCACAAGCTACGCCAGCGCCCGTCGCAGACGCTGGAAGTGCTTGTCTCATCGCCACCGGCCACGCTTCAGAGCTCCTGACGTGCTGGCGTTCTTCAGATCGCGGATCCCGACGCGTCCGTCCTCGGCCGCTCTGCCAACGAACCAATTGGCAATTTGCCGTGCGGCATACATCTTGCCCTGCGTTCGTTATGGGTTGCATCAAGCGTTAATATATGGGTTCCCTTTAACAGGTCTTCTAACGATTGTCCCCTTCGGCTCTGCTGGGTGGTGACACACAGCGCCCCCACGTTCCTATGCACCGCTTCCCCTTCAGTCCCTTGGTTGTAGAGATTCAGATGTCAGAAGCACGATGTTGATCCTCAGCATCGGGCATGCGGCCGCCCACGCCGGATCCTCCCATGCCTCCCATGCCCATTCCTCCTCCTCCTCCGCGTCCACCGCCTCCTTCGCCCTTGCCCCGGCCGCCGCTAGTCGAGGGGCGAGTTGGTCCCTGCATGGGTATCTGCACATCTGTGGGAATGGGGTCGAGGTTCAGAGCCTTACGGATGAAATCTCGGAGTGAGACGACGAGTTCGTGAGTATTGACCGGGTTTCCGGTGGTGAGTTCTCGGAGAGCCTCCCCGGCTAAACGAACATGGTCCTCGGTTCCAAGCAGGAGAATATCCGACAGAGCGGCCTCAACAGCGTCTCGAATTCTCCTGGTTCGATCAGAACTTTCGCCGTCTTCCGATCCCGGTTCTTGTTCCGACGTCTGGTCGGCCTGAGTGCGTTGTCTCAAATCGCGTCGATGCATTGGGCTGACCGAAAGGTTGCCGGTGAAGGAACCTCCCAGCGTCTTGTAGGCGGCGATCAGAACGCGCAATCGTTCGTTGATCTGTCTGTTCAGACGCTCGCGGCGCTGCTGGATAGTCATCATCATGAGGAGGCGAATGCCGATGCTGATGAGAGTGAACAGCGCTAGGCCGATCATCGTGACGATGAAGCCTTGCCATGAGCTGAAATCCAAATTGCGCAATGGCTTATTCCGTCGGTAGCTCGATGGTGAGATTCATCGCCACAGGACACCCCCTATGTCGTCAAGCCGGATGATGAAGATTGCGCCCCTCACCATCCCCCAAGCCCTCCCCAGAGCCAATTTCGATGCCGATCTAATCGCCTTTCGACCACGCCCGCAAGCATCGAAAACCCTCGACTTCCTGAAAATGCTTGTCAGGAGCGTGAGTGGGCGGATTCCCGCACCCCTGACGGGCGCTCATCGGATCGGCTTTCCTTTGGCCGTCAGCAGTGAACGGAAGGAAAGGTTAACCAGCTCGGTCATGATGATTGACCGACATTCACGCCGTTGACGTTGTAGGTGGCGATCTTCATCTAACTCTCCGCACTGGACAACGCGCGAGTCTCACTCTGGATCACTGGAAATCCCGCGTCTTCACCTTGATCGTGTCGATGTGAAGGTCCGGAATGTAGATGTCGCGCGAACCGAATCCCTTCGGTGGAAGGTCGCGCGGATCGGAAGGCGGACTGCCATGATGGAAATTGTCGCCGCGTTCATGGGGCAGCGGAAGGCCTTGTCACGATCTACGACGCTGGCAAGCTCGTCCTACAGGTCGGTCAGCGTGTGCGCGACGAGGTGGACGACCTCAACCTCCCGCTGGATCTTTCCTTTCACGGCGATCATCCCAGCCGTCAGGATGACGCGGCGGTGCCTCTCAAAAATTTCGGCCACACAACCAGATTGGCGATCCCGGTTTCATACTCAAGAGTGATGAACATAGGCGCGCGAGCGGACTTGGCGTGCTGCGGCGCGCGCCTGCCGCGATGCGCTGGATGGATGGCGTAGCGCGCGGGACGCGCGCAGGGCGGTCAGCAGCCAAGCGGGCCGGACTGGTGTCATCGGAAGCACGCTCTCCTCGCAAGTCGCGCCCGCGCCGGGCGATCGATGGTCTGTGGCCGACCTGACCTTCAGTGGATGGCAATGACGCCGTCGACAGCGCGCCACTCCGATGGCTCGATGAGGCGATGGTGGGCGACGCGCACGGAGTGTAGGGCACCCTCCAACTCGCGCTCCCAATAGCCGAGAAATCCCTTCAGTTCGGGAAAATGGGGCGCCAGATCATATTCCTGCCAGACATAGATCTGCAGCAGACTGGGATGGTCTGGCAAATGATAGTGGATCTCGGCCGTGGTCAGGCCGTAGCCTTCCATTTGCAGACGGAATCCTCTGCTGACCGAAGTGACCATTTGCGTCTCCTCTCTGCCTCAAGCCTTCATGCATCCAGACAGTTGGAACTGTGCTGTCGGTCGCCTGTCGAACGTGATGACGCCGCCGCTACATCGAGCCGGCACAGCGCGTCGATGATTTAGTCGAAGGAGATCGGCCGCTTAGCTCCTAGCGGCTTCCGCAGCGCCGGAACGGATTCGACGGCGCAGGCGTCCGAGGCCCAGGACGAGAGGATCGCGCGTTTGTCTTGAATGTCGAGTGTATCGTCGTTCAGGATGTCGTCGGGATGCTTGAAATGCCTTGCCGGCGACAGCAGCCGGTCAAGCGCGAGGTCGGATGTTTCGGGAACGAGAGAAGGGATGATCGGCGAGCGTATTTGTCGGTCCATCTTGGTCCTCCGTGTTTCCAAAAAGCTCCTTTGTGCAGGCTTTGGTTTCACCAGTCCCGCCAGCGACGGGATTGGAATTATTTTGTTCGACGTGGCGGAAAATTCAAGCGGAAACCCGAGACTGCGATCAGATTAGCCACGTGTTTTCATGACGCTAGCACTCGATTAGTGGGAGTGCCAAAATTTTTCGTCAGACCTCTTGAAACCTAAAATTCTCAAAACTAGCTCGTATACGCACGCGATGCCGAAAGGGTCGCGGGCATCCCCCACCGGTCCGATATTGCCGGTCCGGTGTGGAGGAACCTCAAAAATCTGTTTGTCCTAGAGGAGAACGATATGGCGTTCCGTCCATTGCATGATCGCGTCCTGGTCCGGCGCATCGAGGCCGATGAAAAAACCGCCGGGGGCATCATCATTCCCGACACCGCCAAGGAAAAGCCGCAGGAAGGCGAAGTCGTCGCCGTTGGTCCCGGCGCCCGCGACGACAGCGGCAAGCTGGTCGAACTCGACGTCAAGGCCGGAAACCGGATCCTGTTCGGGAAATGGTCAGGCACCGAGATCAAGCTGAACGGTGAGGACCTGCTCATCATGAAGGAAAGCGATGTGATGGGCGTGATCGGCTAGATCAGCCTTAGCGAAGAAGGCCGTCTGACGGCTTCTCCCATCATTCAACCAGTCAACAAAAGCTGCCTGTAGCAGGAGTGATTCCATGGCTGCCAAAGAAGTCAAATTCAACACCGATGCCCGTGAGCGCATGCTGCGCGGCGTCAATATCCTCGCCGACGCGGTGAAGGTCACGCTTGGCCCCAAGGGCCGCAACGTCGTCATCGACAAGTCGTTCGGCGCCCCGCGCATCACCAAGGATGGCGTTACGGTGGCAAAAGAGATCGAACTGGAAGACAAGTTCGAGAACATGGGCGCGCAGATGGTGCGCGAGGTTGCCTCCAAGACCAACGATCTGGCCGGCGACGGCACCACGACGGCGACCGTTCTGGCGCAGGCCATCGTCAGGGAAGGCGCCAAGGCCGTTGCCTCGGGCATGAACCCGATGGATCTGAAGCGCGGTATCGACAAGGCGGTGGATGCCGTCGTCGCCGAACTGAAGGCCAATGCCCGTAAGATTTCCAACAATGACGAGATCGCCCAGGTCGGCACCATCTCCGCCAATGGCGACGCCGAGATCGGCCGCTTCCTGGCCGAAGCGATGCAGAAGGTCGGCAATGAGGGCGTCATCACTGTCGAGGAAGCCAAGACCGCCGAGACCGAGCTCGAGGTGGTCGAAGGCATGCAGTTCGACCGTGGCTATCTCAGTCCCTACTTCATCACCAATCAGGACAAGATGCGCGCGGAGTTCGAGGAGCCCTACGTCCTCATCCACGAGAAGAAGCTGTCCAATTTGCAGGCCATGCTTCCCGTTCTGGAAGCCGTGGTGCAGTCCGGCAAGCCGCTGCTGATCATCGCCGAGGACGTCGAGGGTGAGGCGCTCGCCACGCTCGTCGTCAACAGGCTGCGTGGCGGCCTGAAGGTCGCGGCCGTCAAGGCTCCTGGCTTCGGCGATCGCCGCAAGGCCATGCTGGAGGACATCGCCATTCTCACCGGTGGCACGGCCATCAGCGAGGACCTTGGCATCAAGCTCGAGAACGTCACGCTGGAGATGCTCGGTCGCGCAAAGAAGGTGGTGATCGAGAAGGAGAACACCACCATCGTCGACGGTGCCGGCAAGAAGGCTGAGATCGACGGCCGCGTGGCGCAGATCAAGGCGCAGATCGAGGAAACCACCTCCGACTATGACCGCGAGAAATTGCAGGAACGTTTGGCGAAACTCGCCGGGGGCGTCGCCGTCATCCGTGTCGGCGGCTCCACCGAGGTCGAGGTCAAGGAACGCAAGGATCGTGTCGACGATGCGCTGCACGCCACCCGCGCGGCCGTGGAGGAAGGCGTGCTGCCGGGCGGTGGCGTTGCCCTGCTGAGGGCGGTCAAGGGGCTCGACGCCGTCACCACCGACAATGCCGACCAGAAGCATGGCGTCGAGATCGTGCGCCGTGCAATTGAAGCCCCTGTCCGGCAGATTGCCGAGAATGCCGGCGCGGAAGGCTCGATCATCGTCGGCAAGCTGCGCGAGAAATCGGAATTCGGCTGGGGCTGGAACGCTCAAACCGACGAGTATGGCGACCTTTACAAGCAGGGCGTCATCGACCCGGCCAAGGTCGTACGCACCGCGCTTCAGGACGCCGCCTCGGTCGCGGGCCTGCTGGTGACCACCGAGGCCATGGTGGCCGAAAAGCCGAAGAAGGAAGTGGCCCCCGCCATGCCCGCCGGCGGCGGCATGGATTTCTAGCGGATTGAAGATGGCCCGCTCTCCGCAAGGGGAGCGGGGCATTTTCGGGAGAAACTGGAGGTCACCATGCCGAAGACGACAGGCATTACCGCAGTCCCTGCGCCGACACACGCGTCCAACGAATTCCTCGCCTACGAATCCGAATGCCGTGACAGTTTCAGGCCACTGGTCTCGGACCTGCTGGACATGGCCGAGGCGGCGGGGTGGAATCGCCGCACCGCCGCGTCAGCACTGATGTATCTGGCTGCGCAGCAGATATCCGCCACATCCGGGAAATCGGCGACCGCAGAATAGAACTGCCCTCATGCCTTTGATGATGCTATCCGGGTCGCAGCCAGCGATGGGTTTGCGATGACATCGATGATGTCGCAGTGACAAACAGATCATGCAGGAATTTTGAATGACGACCGAGACGAAAGAGACCGAAACCAGATCGTTCGAGGCCGATGTTTCGCGGCTGCTGCACATGATGGTGCATTCGGTCTACTCGGACCGTGACGTCTTCCTGCGCGAGCTGATCTCCAACGCGGCCGACGCCTGCGAAAAGCTGCGCTACGAGGCAATTGCCACGCCCGAACTGTTCGGCAACGATCCGAAGCCCGCGATCACCATTTCCGCCGATCCAGACCAGAAACGACTGATCGTGGAAGACAACGGCATCGGCATGAGCCGCGACGAATTGGTCGAGGCGCTTGGCACCATCGCCCGCTCCGGCACCCGCGCCTTCATGGAACGCGTGGAAGCCGCGAAGTCAGGCGAAGGCGCGGAACTGATCGGCCAGTTCGGCGTCGGCTTCTATTCGGCCTTCATGGTTGCCGGCACTGTCGATGTCGTCACCCGCAAGGCCGGAAGCGACGAGGCCTGGCGCTGGTCGTCGGACGGCAAGGGTTCCTACGAGATCGCGCCGGCCGCGCTTGAGGATGCCCCGGCGCGCGGCACCCGTGTCGTGCTGCATCTGATGGACGACGCGGCCAGTTACACGCAGCCCTATCAGCTCGAACGCCTGATCAAGGAGCAGTCCGGTCACGTGCCAGTGCCGGTGGCGCTGGTCGAGAAGCCCGAGGCCGAGCGCCGCGAGGTCGCCGACGGCACCGCGCTGTGGGTGAAAGCGAAGGGCGACATCAAGCCGGAAGACTATACCGAGTTCTATCGCGGTGTTTCCGGCCAGTATGACGAGCCGGCCGCGACGATTCATTTCCGCGCCGAAGGCCGGCACGAATACAACACGCTTGCCTTCATTCCCGGTTCCCGGCCGTTCGACCTGTTCGATCAGGACCGCAAGGGCCGCATGAAGCTCTATG
>CAZBBT010000028.1:0-28573 GCA_964490065.1 uncultured Mesorhizobium sp.
ACAACATGGGTGAACGGTTCGCTCAGCTTCGCGAGGACAGGTGCGAGCCCCTCGGCTGTCGGTGGCAGCTCCGCCGCGAGCACCCTGGTCACGCCCGCGATCGTTCGCGCTTCATTGGCGGCGGCCGCATCGGCCAGCAGCGTCACCGGCCCCAACTCGGCCGCAGCCGCGACGACCCGCGCGGTCGCGGGCGTCAGCCTCCCCTGATCCACATCGGCGAGAACCAGCACGCTCATCAGCGCGGCTCCATCTTGGCGACTTCAGCCGCAATGGCTGCAGCGAACTCGGCAGCATTGGCGACCACCCTGCCCTGCGCGCGCTCGCGCGGTGGCTTGGTCGTCTCCACGATCAGCCGCGGCGTGATATCGATACCGAGGCCCGCGACGGCTTTCGTTGCGAGCGGCTTGCTCTTGGCCTTCATCACCATCGGCAGGCCGACATTACGCGGCTCGTTGATCCGGAGATCGGCGGTCACCACCGCGGGCAGAGTCGTGCTCAGCGTCTGGCGGCCGAAGTCCACCTCGCGGGTGACGGTGGCCTTGCTACCCTCAATTGCGATGGCGGAGGCGAACGTCGCCTGCGGCCAGCCGAGCAGCGCGGCCAGCATCTGGCCGGTCTGGTTGCTATCGTCGTCGATCGCCTGCTTGCCGAGGATGACGAGGCCGGGCTGCTCGGCTTCCACCACGCCCTTCAGCACCTTGGCCACGCCGAGCGGCTCGACCGCCTCGTCGACCTTGACCAGGATCGCCCGGTCGGCGCCCATGGCGAGCGCGGTGCGCAGCGTCTCGGCGGCCTGCGCCGGGCCGATCGACACCACGACGATCTCCTCCGCCTTGCCGGCTTCCTTCAGCCGGATCGCCTCTTCCACCGCGATCTCGTCGAACGGGTTCATCGCCATCTTGACGTTGGCGAGCTCGACGCCCGAGCCATCGCCCTTCACACGAACCTTCACATTCGCATCCACAACCCGCTTCACGGGTACGAGCAGCTTCATCGTTGTCTCACCTCTCAACTGTCCGGGGCGCGCTATAGCAGCATTGGTACGGTCGGAATTGCCGAATGCCGACATTCCGGATGGAAATTCTGTTCTCCGGCCGCCGCCCTGGTGGCTCAAGGGCTGCCGAAGGCGGGCGGACCCTAGTTGCGGCTTGCTGGGGCGTCAATATCGCAGCGCACACCAAATCGGTTGAAAAGGAAGCCGTGGCGGCGACCCTATTGCCGCCCCCAGGGTGACGTCGGAGCGGTGGAGGGCGGTTCGGCGGCGCTCGTTTCGTTCACCTCGGCAGGAAGGGGAACCGGAACAGGCACGACGATCTCCTCGTCCGTCAGCGGCACGCTGCGGCGGCGCAGGATGAAGACCAGCGCGGTTCCTGCCAGGATGCCGCCGATATGGCAGGCCCAGGATATCTGATCCTCGCCACCGGCCAGGAACATGACGACCTGCAGGAGAATCCACAGAGCCAGCACGATATAGGCGGGGATGCGCAGCGGGATGCGCGCAAAGGCAAGGATCCAGACCTTCACGCGCGGATAGAGGATCAGGTATGCCGCCACCACCCCGGCGATCGCGCCGGAGGCGCCGATCAGCGGTTCCTGCGAGTCCGGCGCGACGAGGCCGTGGACGACGGCGCCGGCGACCGCGCAGGCGAGATAGAAGACAAGATAGCGAAAATGGCCGAGCGCATCCTCGACATTGTCGCCGAACACCCACAGGAACAGCATGTTGCCGCCGAGATGGAAGATGTCGGCATGCAGGAAGGCGTAGGTCAGATAGCTGAAATTCTCCGGAATGACGACATACTGGACGGGAAGCTCCGCCGTGTCGTGGACCACCGAGGGAATGAAGCCGAGGCCGAGCACGGCGGCCGTCGTGAAATTGTCGCCGCCGAGCGTGGTGGCGAAATAGACCAGCACATTGGCCGCGATCAGCCCGAACGTAACGTATTGCAGGCTGATGGAGCGCAGGTGGTTCGAATCGTAGAGCGGAATGAACATCAGGCGGTTTCCCGGTGCCTTCCGCCCGGCCCTGTTGCCACCCGTCCGGCCGTCAGCGGTTCTTGCCCGGCACCCATAGCACGTCCGCCCTGCCATTGTCATTGACGGCGCGCGCGGCGACGAACAGCAGGTCGGAAACGCGGTTGAGGTACTTCACCGCCTCGGGGTTGACCCGCTCCGCGGGGTCCTGTGCGAGGGCTACGGCGAGCCGCTCGGCGCGGCGCGTCACCGTGCGGGCAAGGTGGAGGGCCGCGGCGGCCGGCGTGCCGCCGTTGAGGACGAACGACCGGAGCGGCGAAAGCTCCCTGTTCAGGATATCGATATCCTCTTCCAGCCTTTTGACCTGGGAAGCGACGATGCGCAGCGGCTCGTAGTCCAGCTTTTCACCGGTATCGGGCACGGCGAGATCGGCGCCGAGGTCGAACAAATCGTTCTGGATGCGGGCGAGCATGGCATCGAGCGCCGGATGCGCTTCAGCCGTATGGACTCGCGCCATGCCGACGCAGGCATTGGCCTCGTCCACCGTGCCGTAGGCCTCGACGCGCAGGTCGCATTTCAGCCGCCGTTCGCCGCTGCCCAGGCCGGTCGTGCCGTCGTCACCGGTGCGGGTGTAGATCTTGTTCAGCTTGACCATCGTCCTCTCCCTGGCGGCTATTTGCGGGTGAGCCAGACGACGAGCAGCAAAAGCACGATGGCGACGAACTGAAGCGCCACGCGCGCCTGCATCAGCTTGTTGGAGGTGACGCCGGAACCGCCGCGCATCATGTTGACGAGGCCGCGGATCAGCACCGCAACGACCGCGACCATGACGGCGATGGCGAGGAATTTGACGAAAGTGTCCATGGGCGGATCCGATCGGTTTCAGGCGTTGCGGGCAAGGATTCGGTACAGCAGGGCGGACGGCAGCAGCCGCTTCAGCACGACGCCGATCCGTGCCGGCACGGTTACCACATAGTGCGGCCGCGGGCGTTGCGACAGAAGCGCATGCCGCAGTGCCTTGTAGACCACGTCGGGTTCCCGGCGGCGCGTCTCGGCGGCATCGGAGCGCGCCTGCTGCATCTGCGCCTTGTAGCCGGCACGATGCACGGAGTTGCCGTAATCGACGTGCTTGAGGAACCAGGTCATGCCGTTGGCGTGGATTTTGGAGCGCACCGGGCCGGGTTCGATCAGAGAGACGTGGATTCCGCTGCCGTCAAGCTCCATGCGAAGCGAGGCCATCAGCCCTTCCAGCGCGTATTTGGAAGCGCAATAGGCGCCGCGATAGCGCGCCGGCATGAGGCCGAGGATGGAGGAACACTGGACGATGCGGCCGTGCCCCTGCGCGCGCATGATTGGGATTACCCGGCGGGTCAGGTCGTGCCAGCCGAACACGTTGGCCTCGAACTGCTCGCGCAGCGCCTCGACCGGCAGGTCCTCGACCGCGCCGGCCTGGGCATGCGCTCCGTTGTTGTAGAGCGCGTCGAGCCGGCCGCCTGTGCGCTCCAGGACAGAGGCGACAAGGGCCTCGATCGATTTCGGGTCGCGATAGTCGAGGAAGAAGGCCTCGATGCCGTCGGCTTCGAGGGCGGCAAGGTCCGCCGGCTTGCGCGCGGTGGCGAAGACCCGCCAGCCGTCGGCCTTCAGCGCCCGCGCGCAATGCGCGCCAATGCCGGAGGATGCGCCGGTGACGATGATGCAGCGCGGCTGCGCGGCCGAAAGTGGGGGGCTTGCGAGACTTGCCATTTATGGCAAACCCTTCCCATATTCGTGGCCGGTAGACAATTCTCAGGCCAGTGTGCAATTCACAGGGAAGTGCCGTTGCTGCGCAACATCGTCGCCGTCAAGCGCGTACTCTACGACGCGCTCGGCCATTTCAACAATGACGACGGCTGGGCGATGTCCAGTCACCTGGCGATCACGGCGCTGATGGCGCTGTTCCCCTTTCTGATCTTCGCCACCACGCTGGCTTCCTTCCTCGGCGCGCAGGCCTTTGCCGACACCGCCGTCCACATCGTGTTCGATACCTGGCCAGAGCAGATCGCCAAGCCGATCGCGCATGAGGTGCTCAACGTGCTGACCGTACAGCGCACCGACCTTCTGACCTACGGCGTGTTGCTGGCCGCCTATTTCGCCTCCAACGGCATCGAGGCGCTGCGCACCTCGCTGAACCGCGCCTATCGCGTCACGGAAACGCGCGGTTTCCTCTACCGGCGCGCGCAAAGCCTTATCTTCGTCATGATAGCGACGGCCGGCTTCCTCTCCATCTCGGTGCTTCTGGTGTTCGCGCCGCTTCTGGCCCGGCTGGCAGAAGCGCAGTTCGAATGGATAAAGCCCTATATGGGCACGATCACCCTGTGGCGCTTCATCATCGCCTCCACCGTCATCGTGCTCGGCCTGCTGGCGGTGCATGTCTGGCTACCGGCGGGCAAGCGGCGCTTCGTCTCGCTGGTGCCCGGCATCGTCTTCACCTTGATCGCCTGGCTGATCGGCTCCACGGTCTTCGCCACCTATCTGAACCATTTCTCGTCCTATGTGACGACCTATGCGGGACTGGCCTCGATCATGATCGCGGTGGTGTTTCTCTACATCGTGTCGGCGATCTTCATACTCGGCGGCGAGTTGAACGCCGCCATCAGCCGTTATCTGGAAGCGCGCGCGCGCGTGCCGGGTTAGACCTGGGCCTGGAGGTGGCGAGCGCGACGCCCAGCGTGGCGATCGCCATGCCGACGAGCTGCACCGGGCCGAGTTCCTCGCCGAACAGCGCCCAGGCCATCAGCGCCGTCACCGCCGGCACCAGATAGAACAGCGAAGCCACTTTCGACATCTCGCCGTCGCGAATCATCAGCATCAGGAGAAAGATCGCTCCGATCGACAGAACCAGCACCAGCCAGGCGAGCGCGAAGACCAGTTCGCCGTTGACGGTGACGTGCCGCGTCTCGAGGGCGAAGGAGGGCAGCGCGACCAGCACGGCGCCGCCGACATACTGCCAGAAGGTCGATGTCACGAGATCGCCGGAAGCGAAGCGCTTCTGCCAGACCGTGCCCAGGCTCATCGCTACCACCGCGATCACCGAGGCGGCGAGCGTCGCGGCGGTGACGCCGCCGCCAAGTTGCCCCAGCTTCGGCCACAGCACGATGACGACGCCGACGAAGCCGGCGGCCAGGCCCGCCCAGTGCCGGGGCAGGATCGCCTCGCCGAGCAGCTTGCCCGCCAGCACGGCCGTGACGATCGGCTGCAGGCCGACGATCAGCGCCGACAGGCCGGCCGGCATGCCGTGGTGGATCGCCCAGAAGACGCCGCCGAGATAGACGCCCTGCATCAGCATGCCGGCGACAATGGCGTGGAAAGCCTTCGGAAGGCTCAGCCGCTTCGACCCCAACGCCAGCATCATGACGCCGAGAATGATCGCGGCGAGAACGAACCTGAGCGTGAGGAAGGTGAAGGGTTCGGCCCACGGCATGGCATAACGGGCGCCGATGAAGCCCGTCGCCCACAGCACGACGAAGGTGGCGGGAACGAGCCGCTTGATTTTTTCCATGCAAGGGACCGGCGCGGTTGGTGAAGAATGCGTTTCGGCGAACCCTCTAATGCGCTTCGACGTCTCAAGCAAAACGAAACGGCTGATCCATAGATTCACGGAATCTCACGGGCTTGGGACGGGTGGCTTCGGGAAGGCACCCACAATGTTCTGGCATATCGACACGACAACGCTTGCAGTCGCGCTCACCGCCTTGATTGCCGTGGCGCTCGTCTTCGGCACGGTGCTCAACGCCATCGTGCGGGAAAACGGCTTCGGACCGGCCGGCAATGCCGTCCTGTTTGCGGCCGGCTTCGTCGGCGCCGCCTATTTCGCCGATGTCCATGGCGTCGACCTGCGTGATCTCAGGCTGGTGGCCGCCTGGGGGCTTGGCGGAGCTTTCGCGCTGTTTTCCGTGCTCGCGCTCGTGAAGGCGGGCCTGGCGCGGCTGGGTTGATCTAGAGCATGTCTCCCGAACGTGGGAACCGGTTTCGGGACAAAGACATGCGTAAAACAAGAATCTAAAGTGCGGCTAGCGAATCTGAAAGATCGCGACGCGCTTTAGAGACCGACCATCGCCGCGACTTCGGCCGGCGTAACGCCGGCTTCGCGCAGCGTCGCGAGCCCCGTGTCGCGAAAGCTTTTCGACAGCTTGCGGCCGTCCGGCCCGAGGATGAGCCTGTGATGCAGGTAGCGCGGCGCGGGCAGGCCGAGCAATTCCTGCAGCAGACGCTGCACCGATGTCGCGAGATAAAGGTCCCGGCCGCGCACGATATGGCTCACCCCTTGCAGCGCGTCGTCGACGACGACGGCAAGATGATAGCTGGCCGGCACGTCGCGGCGCGCGATGACCACGTCGCCCCAGTCCTGTGGGCGGGCTTCGACCCGCTTCGTGGAAGAAAGCGTTTCGTCGGCAAACTCTTCCCAGAACGGGTTTGTGCCGGTGCGCCGAAGAGCCGCCGCCACATCGAGCCGCCAGGCGAACGGCGCGCCGTCGGCTATCCGTTTTCGCCGCTCGCGGTCGGAAAGCGCCTTGTCCGCCGGCGGATAGAACGGCGCGCCGTCCGGATCGTGCGGCCAGTTCTTCCCCTCGCCGCTGTCGGCGATGAAGGCGCGGGTCTCGCCCCGGCTCATGAAGGCCGGGTAGACGAGGCCTTGCCCGATCAGCCGTTCGAGCGCGGCTCCATAGTCGGCGAAATGCTCCGATTGCCGGCGCACCGGCCTTTCCCATTCCATCCCCAGCCATTCGAGGTCGCGGTGGATGCCAGCCTCGAATTCAGGGGTGGCCCGCGTCGTGTCGATGTCCTCGATGCGCAGAAACAGGCGTGCGCCCGCCTGCCGCGCCAGTTTGCGATTGAGCAGGGCGGAATAGGCATGGCCGAGATGCAGGGCGCCGTTCGGGCTCGGCGCGAAGCGGAATGTCAGCAGCGTCATCGTGCTTCAGCATATCGGGTTTGCGGCGCGTCGGCCGATTGCTACCCTGCCGGCCGATCCGGGACAAGCGACGCCCGAGGAAAGGACACCACGGCATGCAGCGCATCGCCACGCTCGACGACGTTGCCCGCGGGCTCGACGCGCTCGTCGCGCTCGACCCGCGCCTGACAGCGGTGCGCGCCGCCGCCGGCGAGGTGCCGCTCAGGCTCGCGGAACCGGGTTTCCGCAGCCTCGCCTCCATTGTCGTTTCGCAGCAGGTGTCGCGCGCCAGCGCAGACGCCATCTTCGGCAGGCTGACCGCGCTTCTCGACCCGCTGACGGCGGAGGCGGTTCTGGCGGCCGACGAAGCCATGTTCCGCGAAGCCGGCCTGTCGCGGCCGAAGCAGCGAGGGCTGCTGGCGGTCGCGCGCGCCGTCGCAGACGGGCTCGACCTCGACCATCTCTGCTCGCTCGAGGCTGGCGAGGCGATCACGGCACTGACGGCCGTGCCCGGCATCGGGCCGTGGACCGCCGAATGCTACCTGCTGTTCGCGGCCGGGCACCCTGATGTCTTTCCGGCGCGCGATGTCGCGCTGCAAAGCGCCGTCGGCCACGCGCTGGGCATAGCGCCCAGACCACCGGAAAAAATCCTCATCAAACTGGCCGAATCATGGTCGCCCTGGAGGGGTGTCGCGTCGCGTCTTTTCTGGGCCTACTACCGCGAATTGAAGGGACGGGATGCCGCACCGCCGGTTTGAGCCATAAAAAGCATAAAAATCATGCGCTTTTGCATCGGGCTGTGACCGACAAGCCGCTTCACATCGCTGTCATGTCGGGCTTACAGTATCGCCGCCGTTCGGTTCGAGGACCAAGGAGGCAGGAAACGTGACGGTTGCCGTATCTCCGGATGGGCTGCCCGCACTGGTGCTGAATGCGGATTATCGTCCGCTCAGCTATTACCCCTTGTCGCTCTGGTCGTGGCAGGATGCCATCAAGGCGGTGTTCCTCGAACGGGTCAACATCGTCGCCGAATACGAGCATGCGGTCTCCTCGCCGACCTTCTCGATGAAGCTGCCTTCCGTGGTCAGCCTCAAGGCCTATGTGAAGCCGTCGCGTCATCCGGCCTTCACGCGCTTCAACGTGTTCCTGCGCGACCGCTTCCAGTGCCAATATTGCGGGACGGGGGAGGATCTGACCTTCGACCATGTCATCCCGCGTCATCGCGGCGGCGCGACGACGTGGGAGAATGTGGTCGCCGCCTGCTCCCCCTGCAATCTGCGCAAGGGCGGCATGATGCCGTCCCGGGCCAAGATGTGGCCGTTGCAAAAGCCCTACAAGCCCACCGTCCACGACCTGCACAACAACGGCCGGCTGTTCCCGCCCAACCATCTGCATGAAAGCTGGATGGACTATCTCTACTGGGATGTCGAGCTGGAACCGTAGCCTGTCCCGGCCGGGCGACGGGAAGGTCCCTCGCGGTTTGCGCCTCGACAGGAAAGGCGGGTCGCACCTGTTGGGAAAAAACGCGGGGCGCAGCAGCCCTGAGTAGGCCGAAGGTCTTGTTTCCGCATGCTTTTCCGGAACGTCGAAAGAATCTTCTCTGCAGTTTTGTTCACACCCTCCCGGCCTCCTCCATACTTGGCCTGCGTGAATTGGAGACCGGGATGGCTGGTTGGGACAGGAAAGCAGATTGGAACCGCGATGTGCTGGAGCGCATCGTGGCGCTGCTGTTTTCGCTGGCCTGCCTGGCCGAGCTTGCCGCCTGCCTTCCCTGGCTGCGTCGCCAGCAGTTGCTCGGCATCCTCAGCCACGGCGAGGCCGAGGCCTGGGCCTTCGTCATGGGCCTGCCGCCCGGTGTGCAGGTCCCGGCGGATGCGCCGGCCGACGACGCGGCGAGGCTTGCCGCGAGTTTCCGCGCGCTGGCGATGATGCTGTGCGCCGTGCTGGCGCGGGTGGCGCTGCTCGCTCGCCCAGGCGCCGCCGGCTCGCAAGCGCGCCGGCAGTCGCAAGGAATTCCCGGGACGGCTTCCCGGCCGGGCGCCTCGGCGCCGCCCGCGCCCGACACGTCGTAGCCCGGCGTTCCGCCGGGCCATCCGCCCGCCTTCCGACTTCTCCTCGGCCCATGAGCCGGGAGCGTTGCTTGACAATGGCCAGACTGCGAAAGCGGGGCGTGGCGACGACGACGCGCGCGCGGCGCTCAATCCCTCCCGAACGCGCCCTTGAAGGCTACCGCGCCGAGGATAAGGGCGGCGATCGCCTGCCAGCCGGCGAGCGACAGGCCGAGGATGCGAAGAGCCGCCCGGTCGCAGGAGGGCGGCACGAACTTGTCGAGCGCATCGAGCACGCCCTTGCCGCCGGTGTCGACCGGGCCGGCGACATTGGTGCAGTCGGTCGGCCCCGGCCACCAGCCCCATTCGACGCCGGAATGGTAGACGCCGAGATAGAGGCCGTAGAGCATCAGGAGACCGCCGATCGCCAGCAGGCCGCGCGAGATCCATGCCGGCAGGCGCAGGGCCGAGGCCAGGAAGGCGAGCACCATCAGCGGGACGCCGACATAGTAGGGGATGCGCTGCTCGTAGCAGAGCTTGCAGGGGATGTAGCCGCCTATGTACTGGAAGGCGAGCGCCCCGCCGACGGTGGCCGCCATCGCGACGGCGAGGAAGCCGGCGATCAGGGTTCGGCGGCGGGGCTGCGCCGGCATGGCGGGTGCGGTCATGGCAGAATTGTCCGTGCTCGGTCAGAAGGCATATTTGACGAGGATGTAGAGCAAAATGAGGACCGCGGCGGCGGTTCCCGCGATCAGGCCGAGCCGCTTTTCGATGAAGTCGCGGATCTGTTCGCCGTAGCGGCGCAGCAGCCAGGCCAGCAGCAGGAAACGCCCGCCGCGCGCGACGATGGCCAGCGCGATGAAGAGCAGAAGGTTGACGCCGATGACGCCCGACAGGATCGTCACCACCTTGATCGGCGGCAGGTGAGCGGCGCCCGACGTAATCAGCATCAGGATGAGGAAGCCGATACCGGACGAGGTGCGCAGCGCTTCGAAATCGTCATACTTGCCGTAGAACTCGAGCACCGGCACGGCGATCGCCTCATAGGCGTAGTGGCCGATGAACCAGCCGGCGATGCCGCCCAGCACGGAGGCGGCGGTGGCGATCAGCGCGTAGCGGTAGGCCCGGTCGGGGCGCGACAGCGCCATCGGCAGATAGAGGACGTCGGCCGGCACCAGAAACACCGAGCTTTCGACGAAGGCGATGAAGGCCAGCCACCATTCGGCGGATTTCCTTGCCGCGAGCGACAAGGTCCAGTCGTAAAGTCCGCGAAGCATGGAAGGCCCTCGTGATGCGGAGCCTGTCTAGAAAGATTTTTCAGGCGGCACAATGGCGCGCGCTTCACGAAATGGACAACGCCGCGAGCATCGTGGTGATACCGGTCGCCTCGGTCCAAGGGGCGAGAAGCGGCCGGGCCGGGTTCTTCTGCCAGTTGACGAACCCGTGCCCGACCGTATAGTCCGCGCCATCCGGACCTGCCCGGTCCGATGCCCCTATGGCGGAATTGGTAGACGCGCTCGACTCAAAATCGAGTTCCGCAAGGAGTGCTGGTTCGATCCCGGCTAGGGGCACCACCACCTTTATGCAGGTGTTGAGTCGTCAGGGTTTTTTCTGATTGTGTCCCACTCTTGGTCCGCGCCTTTTTCGGTAGGACAATTTTGTCCTGATTTTGTTCCGGGATAACCAGGAGATGGAAGGCATGCTCAGCCATCCGGCGGTGTTGCGCCTTCCTGGTGTAGTGCGTCGTTTGCTGCTTGGTGGTCCAGCCGAAGATCGCCATGAGCTGCTCGTCCGTGGCGCCATTCTCGGCCGCAATTGTGGCCCCTGCTTTTCGGAGGCCGTGGAGGGTGCAATGAGGCAACTCTGCTTGGTCGCACCAGTCCCGCATTTTGTTGCCAAGCGAATTAACGGTGAACGGTTTCTCCCACTCCGACGTCAAGAAAGTCAACTCACCGCAAGCGCTGGCGTCGATGGTCGCCCTTAACTGGGGAAGATGGAGAGCCAGGAGAACCGAGAGCACGCTCGCATGCTCTGAGACGGCACTGAGTTTTTTAGAAGCGACCAGATAGGATACAGTTGGCGACGGCGGCGTGCGATAACGGAAGACTGGGGGCAGGAATGGCTAGGGAAATACCAAATCACATCATTCTGGCGACGGATTTCACTGCGCGGTGCGACAGGGCACAGGATCGGGCTGTGCAGCTTGCGATCCAGTGGAACGCAAGCCTCACCGCCGTGCACGCGCTCAGTGACATGGCCCTGACGGACGACGCCTCTTTGCGTGATGCGTACAGGCGGGCGGCGACGAGAAACGCTGATTCGCTGCGAGAGGAGTTTGGCTGTGTCGAAGGTCTTCGCGCGTCGGTGGCCGTCGAGGAAGGGCCGGTTGAAAAAGTAGTGCTTGACGTGGCGGCGAGGGAACGAGCGGACCTGATCGTCACCGGAATAGCTCGGTCGGGACCGCTTGCACAGGTGCTGCTGGGCAGTTCCGTCACTGCGCTCGTGCGAAAATCCCCCATTCCGCTGCTTGTCGTCAAAAAGAAAGTTCTGGACACTGACGGACGCGTCATAGTCGCGAGCGATCTATCAGACTCGTCCAAACCCGCTCTGTCGGTTGGATTGCGATGGTTTTTTCCCCGGCGGCTGGAGTTTTTTCACGGTTTTGAACCACCTTACCGCAACTTCGCGGCCGACAGGGAAGTCTATGACCGCGGTTTCGAGACATCAGCCCTTGCCCGGTGCCATGACTTTCTGATCGATGCCGTTGGAGAAGATGCGGCTGCGAAGTTCGAGGTCGTCGCACGCCAAGGCGATCCAGTGGCCGGCTTGCAGGCGCTGACCAACGATGCCGACACCGACCTCGTCATCGCCGGAACCCATGGCAAGACGGGGTTGCTTCATGCGCTCGTCGGCAGCGTGGCGTCGCGCATCCTTGAGGCGGTCCCCTGCGATGTGCTGGTGGTGCCCGGCGAGCGGCAATGAGCCTTGGACGGCCCGCTTACGTTAGCAATCACAAAAAATCTGCGTGGGCCGAGACGATATTCCCAGGAAGGCCATCAGAGATGGATCTATGGAACCGCGTCGGTCGATGATGGTCCGCCTTCATCGACCAGCACACGCAATCTGTCGGTTATCGACCGGCTGAATTTGAGACGCACGCCGGCGCCGTTCGCGCCCTCTTCGGGAATGAACACCGCCCCGAGTTCTTCCAGCGTGGCCTGAAGTTTGGCCAAACTGGTCGAGTCCGGCGTGTGCAACGCGCGTTCAAACGACTCAAGGACGTTTCTCGGCACCCCCGCCCGTCTGGCGAGCTTCGCGCGGCTCACCTGGACGAGGGCGCGGGCTGCCTTGCAAAGCGGTCCGGTAAGCATTGCTGTCTCCCGTGGCGTTGGAGGATTGATTGGCAAGCATCGGCAGCGTGGTGTCTGACACAACGGCTTTTTTGCGAGCCTGGCTAAGCGGCCCCGTGCCGGGGCAATGCGCCAGCATTCGCCCTTGGCTATGTTATCCCCGCCGACACGCACGAACGCAAGATGCAGGCAGATAGGCAGGGCAGGCGCGCGAATGCCGCTTGGGCTTGACTTTCCACCCGGGCCATCCCACGTTCCCCCGCATGTCGACCGAGCATTTCATCCTTCTCGTCACCCGCGTGTGCCCCATAGTGGGCCACTAACCCCCGGCCTGGCCGCGTCGCGCCCCGAGCCGCGGGGCAACGCCAGCTTTTCCCCCGCGGGATGACGCAGGCAACGGGGCGACACCAATCCATCCTATGCAAGCGACCGCAGCATGCCGAAGGCGCGCATCCTCGGTCCATCTATCAGAAAGGAGGTCTCGGAATGACTTCCAGTCCGAAAAGACTGCGCAAACCGGCTATCACGATAACCCGCACCGACTATGAGAGGCTGTCGCGGCTGGCGGATTCCTATGCCGCCCGAAATCCCGAATTCGCCGAGGAACTTCTCACCGAACTTGATCGAGCGCGCGTCGTGGCTGAGCCGCGGATCGCGGCCGACGTCGTCCGCATGGGCTCGAGTATCCGCTTCACCAGCGATCTTGGAGAAGACAGGCGCGTGACGCTGGTCTTCCCTGGCGACGCCGACATCGCGCAAGGCAAGGTCTCGGTCCTTACGCCGATCGGCACCGCGCTGCTCGGCCTTTCGGCCGGCCAGTCGATCAACTGGACCGCGCGCGACGGGCGCATCCATCGCCTGACGGTGGAAAGCGTCGACGCTCCGTTGGGCGCTTCGGCAGTATCGAGGCCCGTCGAATTGTTGGCGACGCCGTGACGACGATCAGGGCCGTCAGCCGCCTTTCGCTTAGCGGAGGCTGCCTCCTCGCAGGATCCTAGCCCCTGCGCCGCCCAAACGCGGCCAGGGGATTCTCCATTTCGTATTAACGCAACCGCTCCGCAATCGGAGCGATGGAGAACTGCGATGTCGACCGACAACTGTATCCTGACGACCAAGGACTTCACCATCCTCGAAGTCATGCAAGACCGCTGCCATAGAGACGAGCCGCTGTCGACGATCCTGAAGAGGAAGATCGATACCGCGCTGGTGGTCTTCCGCGACGACGTTCCCGGTAACGTGGCGACGTTAAGCAGCCGCGTCACCTTCAGCGTAGACGGACGCGATCCTGACACCCGCGTTCTTTCGCCCGAGCGCATGACGTCGCCGATCGGGATGTTCCTTCCCATCACCACGCTGCGGGGCCTGGCTCTTCTCGGGCTGGCCGAGGGCCAGGGCTTTGTGCTGGCCGACCACGAGGGGCAGGAAGAAAGAATCATGCTTGAGAAGGTCCAGTACCAGCCCGAAGCAGCGCGCCGGGAAAAGGAAACGTTGGCCGGACGGTCTGCTCCGACGCAACGGAAACCATTGTTGAAGCTGATCCGTGGCGCATTCCATGAGCACCCGCGGCTGGAACCTTCCGGGTCCGACGGTTTCGACGATCCCGGTCCATCTGCTGCATGACGCTAGGCGCACACGCTTCCGCATAGCGATGGATTCCGCTGGTGCGTCCAGAATGTAGGAACAGCGCCTGTTGCCGACCTATACGAGGCGAACCGTGACCGGCAAAGCCATGTCTTCGCAGCAGCATTCCGGCAGCGACGACATGTGTCTGCGAGCGATCGCCCCGTCACGTCCCGAGCATGCGGCGCTCGAGGAACGCCGCCCAGCGGCGCAAATCTTGAGCGCCGCCGGCTTTTCCACTTCTGCGTCAAGCCTGTCGTTGGCGGATCACCATCGATAGCATAGAACAGCAGCATGCCGCACCGCACCCCCGTCCAGCCACAAGGAGCGTGATGGAGTTTTATTCGCTGCCTTTGATCATCGCCCTTCCATTCGTGGCAGGCCTGGCGGCGATGCTGCTTCCGTCGGATTCGCGCACGCCCGCGACCTGGCTGGCGGGCGTCACGACGCTCGCCTGCTTGGCCTTGAACCTTTCTCTCTATCCATCCGTCCATGACGGGGGAGTGGTGAAGCAAAGGTTCGAATGGATTCCTTCGCTGGGCCTCGACTTCACGCTCAGAATGGACGGGTTCGCCTGGATATTCGCCGCGCTGGTCAGCGGGATCGGGCTCCTCGTCGTCGTCTATACGCGTTACTACATCTCGCCGGAGGATCCCGTCCGCCGCTTCTATCTGTTCTTCCTGGCGTTCATGGGATCGATGCTGGGCGTCGTGCTCTCCGGCAATCTGATCCTGCTGGTCGTGTTCTGGGAACTCACCAGCATCTTCTCCTTCCTGCTGATCGGCTACTGGCATCACAACCAGGCGGCGCGCGACGGCGCCCGCATGGCGCTGACCATCACCGCTATCGGCGGCCTGGCGCTGCTCGCCGGCGTCCTCATCATCGGCCACATCGTCGGCAGCTACGACCTCGATGCGGTGCTGGCTTCTGGCGACGCGATCCGGAGCCACCACCTGTATGTTCCGGCGCTTCTGCTTGTTCTGCTCGGCACGCTCACCAAGAGCGCGCAATTTCCCTTCCATTTCTGGCTTCCCAACGCCATGGCCGCGCCCACGCCGGTCTCGGCGTTCCTGCATTCGGCGACCATGGTCAAGGCCGGCGTCTTCCTCATGGCCCGATTGTGGCCGGTGCTGTCAGGTACCCCCGAATGGTTCGTCATCCTCGGCGTGACGGGAATGGTCTCGCTGGTGCTCGGCGCCTATCTCGCGATGTTTCAGCAGGACCTGAAAGGGCTGCTGGCCTATTCCACGATCAGCCATCTCGGGCTGATAACGCTCCTGCTCAGCCTTGGCAGCCCGCTCGGCGCGGTCGCGGCCATCTTCCACATGCTTAACCACGCCACGTTCAAGGCCTCGCTGTTCATGGCCGCCGGCATCATCGACCACGAGACCGGCACGCGCGACCTCCGGCGGCTCTCCGGCCTGTTCCGCTACATGCCGGTCACGGGCACTCTGGTCATGGTGGCAAGTGCTGCCATGGCGGGCGTTCCGCTGCTGAACGGCTTCCTGTCGAAGGAGATGTTCTTCGCCGAAGCGGTCCAGACCCATGCCGATTCGTGGCTGGATACCGTGGCTCCCTACGCAGCCGTTCTCGGCAGCGCCCTCGCGGTCACCTATTCCATCAGGCTCATCCACTCGATCTTCCTCGGCGCGCCGCCAAAGAGCTTTCCGCGCGCGCCGCACGAACCGCCTTTCTGGATGCGGTTTCCGGTCATGTTTCTGGTGATCGCCTGCCTCGTGATAGGCGTCGTCCCGGGGTTGACGATCGGACCGTTCCTGCATGTCGCCGTGTCCTCGGTGCTCGGTGCCGCGAGGCCACAGTACAGCCTCGCGGTCTGGCACGGCTTCACCGTCCCGCTGGCGATGAGCGCGGTCGCGCTGGTGGCCGGCGCGCTACTTTACCTCGTCGCCGGCGACTATCTCGAACGCACCGAGAGCCCGCCGCTTTTCGGCCGCATCCAGGGCCAACGCATTTTCGAACGGGTCACGGTCGCGATCTCGTGGCGAGGCGCACGCCTCGTCGAAGGCATTCTCGGCACGCGGCGCCTGCAGCCGCAGATGCGCCTGCTCGCGGCGGCCGCGATCGCTGCAGTCGCGATCCCGCTTTTCGCCTCGGGCGGCCTCGGCTTCGGATCCTATAGCGGCGGCCCGGCGGATTTCGCCTTCGCCGGGCTGTGGTGCGTCGGCACCGTCTGCGCGGTGGCGGCTGCCTATCAGGCGAAATTCCACCGCCTCGCGGCGCTTGTGCTGCTGGGCGGCACGGGTCTGGTGACCTGCATCACCTTCGTCTGGCTCTCGGCGCCGGATCTGGCCGCGACGCAGCTCGTCGTTGAGATCGTCACGACCGTTCTCATCCTGCTCGGCCTGCGCTGGCTGCCGAAACGCTCCAAGGCCCTGCTCGAACCGGGCGGCATCCTCAACCGCGCGCGCCGCTTCCGCGACCTGGCGATCGCCGTCATGGCCGGAGCCGGGATGACGGCGATCTCCTATGCCGTCATGACGCGCACGCCGCCCGAGACCATCGCCGGTTTCTTCATCGACAAAGCTTACGTCGAAGGCGGCGGACGCAACGTCGTCAACGTGATCCTCGTCGATTTCCGCGGCTTCGACACGCTGGGAGAGATCACCGTGCTCGGCATCGTCGCGCTGACCGTCTTTGCCCTCCTGCGGCGCTTCCGTCCGGCGCCCGACAACATCGAGCGCCCGGAACAGCAGCGCATCCAGTGGTCCTATGACGAGGAAGACGCGGACCGGGAAGCGGGCGCGACGGCGACCGATTACCTCTACGTGCCTTCGGTGATCATGCAGTGGATGTTCCCGGTGGTCATCGTGCTGGCCGCATACCTGTTCCTGCGTGGCCACGACGCGCCCGGCGGAGGCTTCGCCGCGGGCGTCGCGATGGCGGCCGGCTTTATCCTGCAATACATGGCCGGCGGAACGGTCTGGGTGGAAGACCGCCTGCGAATCCTGCCGGTCAAATGGATCGGCGGCGGCTTGCTGCTGGCGGCCTTGACGGGCGCCGCCTCGCTGCTGTTCGGCGACACTTTCCTCACCTCATACTTCCGCTACGTGGATCTGCCGCTGGTCGGAAAGCTCCCGCTGGCGAGCGCGACCCTGTTCGACCTCGGCGTGTTCGGCCTCGTGGTCGGCGCCACGGTGCTGATGCTGATCGCCATCGCCCACCAGTCGATACGCCGGTTGCGGGCGGCCCGCCTCGAGGAGGAGCGGCAACAGGAAGAGGAGCGCCGGCAATGGAACTGACGCTTGCCATCGCCATCGGGATTCTCGCCGGGTCGGGCGTCTGGCTGGTTCTGCGCCCGCGCACCTACCAGCTCGTCATCGGCCTTTCGCTGCTTTCCTACGCGGTCAACCTGTTCATCTTCAGCATGGGCCGCCTGCGAGTCGGCGCCGCTCCGGTATTGGGCGCCGACGGCTCGGGAAGCCTCGCTGACTTCGCGGACCCGGTTCCGCAGGCGCTGGTGCTGACGGCCATCGTGATCGGCTTCGCGACCACCGCGCTCCTGCTGGTGGTCCTGATCGCCGCGCGCGGTCTCACCGGCAGCGATCACGTCGACGGGCGGGAGTCGCGCTGATGGAGTGGACGCGGCACCTTCTCGTCGTCCCGATCCTGCTCCCGCTTGTGACCGGGGCATCGCTGCTTCTCATCGACGAGACGCGCCACACATCGAAGGCGCTGATCAGCCTCGCCTCGACCGTGCTTCTGATCGCCGCGAGCATGGCGCTGATGGGCATGGCAGACGGGGCGTCGGTCGCAAGCGGTGTCGTATCGCTTTCCTATGCAGTGGCGAGTTGGCCCCCGCCATTCGCCATCGTACTCGTGCTCGACCGGCTGTCGGCCTTGATGCTCGTCCTCACCTCCGTCCTGGCGTTCGCGTCGCTGGTCTTCTCGCTGGCCCGCTGGCACAGGGCCGGGCCGCATTTCCACAGCCTCTTCCAGTTCCTGTTGATGGGACTCGGCGGCGCGTTCCTGACGGGCGACCTCTTCAATCTCTTCGTCTTCTTCGAGGTCACGCTGGCGGCGTCGTACGGCCTGCTGCTGCACGGCTCCGGCGCATTCCGGGTCCGCTCGGGCCTGCACTACATCGCGATCAACCTGGCGGCGTCGCTTCTTTTCCTCATCGGCGCCAGCCTGACTTACGGCGTCGCCGGCACGCTCAACATGGCCGACCTGGCGGTTCGCCTGCACACCGTTCCGGCTGGGGATCGGATGCTGCTGCAGGCCGGCGCGGCGATCCTGGGGATAGCCTTCCTGGTCAAGGCCGGCATGTGGCCGCTCTGTTTCTGGCTTCCGTCGGCCTACACGGCGGCGGCGGCCCCGGTCGGCGCCATCTTCGTCGTGCTTACCAAGGTCGGGATCTACGTGCTGCTCAGGCTCACCCTACTGCTGTTCGGCAGCGAAGCCGGAGAACTGTCCGGCTTCGGAGGCGTGGTCCTGTTCTGGGGAGGCATGACGACAGTCGTCTTCGCCACGTCCGGCGTGCTTGCCTCACAGTCGATGGGCAGGCTTGCCGGCTACAGCGTACTCGTTTCTTCGGGGACCTTGCTCGCCGCCGTCGGCATGGGGGATGCGGCGGTCGTGTCGGGAGCGCTGTTCTATCTTGTCAGTTCGACCCTTACCACGGCGGCGTTCTTCATGCTGATCGAACTGGTGGAGCGCGCGCGAGAGCCCGGCGCCGACCTACTCGCCGTCACCCGTGAGGCCTACGGCGAAGACGGCAGCGAGGAGGAAGGGGAACGCGAGGACGAGGAAGTCGGGGTCGCCATGCCGGGCGCGCTCGCCGTACTCGGCATCTGCTTCGGATGTGTCGGCCTGCTGCTCGCCGGCCTGCCGCCGCTTTCAGGTTTCATCGCCAAGTTCGCCATGCTGACGGGTATGTTGAACCTGGATGGGCTGGGAACTCCGGCCGCCATTGCGCCACGGACATGGCTGCTGGTCGCGCTGGTTATCCTGTCCGGGCTTGCGGCGCTGATCGCCATGATGCGCAGCGGCATCGGCACCTTCTGGGCGCCGCTCGAAACGATCGTTCCGCGCGTGCTGGTCGTGGAGGTGGCGCCGATCATCGCCCTGCTGGCGCTCTGCCTGCTGCTGACGATCAAGGGAGGCGCCATGATCGGCTATACCGATGCGGCGGCCGGTTCGCTGCACGATCCGTCGAGCTACATCCAGGGCGTCCTGGGCACGCCGCAGCCGGAGGCCGTGCGATGAGCCGCGTGCTGCCCTATCCGATCCTGACCGTCGCGCTGTTGCTGATGTGGCTGCTGCTGACTTCGTTCTCGCCCGGACAGTTCATCCTTGGCACGGTCATCGCGGTCGCGGCTTCCCGCGCGATGGCGGCGCTGCAACCTTCGAAGCCGAGATTGAGGCGCTGGCAGCTCATCCCGCAGCTTGTCGGGACCGTAATGCTGGACATCCTGCAGTCGAACATGGCCGTGGCCGGCATCATCCTCAAAGGCCAGCGCGGCGACCGCAGGCCGGGCTTCGTCGCCATACCGCTCGATCTGCGCGACAGGACGGGCCTGGCCGTGCTCGCCTGCATCGTCACCAGCACTCCGGGGACGGCATGGGTGGAACACAGCCATGACACGAATGTTCTTCTGATCCACGTCCTCGACCTCGCCGAAGATGAAGAATGGATCGCCCTGATCAAGAATCGCTACGAAAGACTGCTCATGGAGATATTCGAATGACCGCCGCCATCCTGCTCTGGTCGGTGGCGGCCGCACAGGTCATGCTGGTGGCCGCCATGGGCTGCTACACCTACCGGCTGATCCGCGGCCCACGCGCGCAGGACCGGGTGCTTTGCCTCGACGCCATGTATGTGAGCGCCATGCTGCTCGCGCTGACGGTCGGCATCCGTACCGGTAGCCCGATCTATTTCGAGGCGGCCCTGATCATCGCCGTGCTTGGCTTCATCTCGAGTGTCGCGCTGGCGAAATTCCTCATGAGAGGGGAGGTAATCGAATGACGCAGGCTGCCGAATTGCCCGCCTGGGCCGCGCTGCTGACGGCATTCCTGGTCCTGCTCGGAGCCGGTCTGACCCTTCTGGGCGCGATCGGGACGCTCCGGTTCGACAGTTTCTTCCAGCGCGTTCACGCGCCTACGCTGGGCACAAGCTGGGGAACGGGCGCCATCGTGCTCGCCTCGATGGTCTGCTTTTCCATGCTGGGCTCGCGCCCCGTGGTGCATGAAATCCTCATCTGGGCCTTCATCACCGTCACCACCCCAGTCACGCTCATGTTGCTTGCCCGTGCAACGCTCTACCGCGACCGGGCCGAGGGGCGCTCGGACGTGCCTGCTCGACGGTTTCGGCCCGCCCCACCTCATTCCAGCCAGGAGACAGGAGACGGCGGCCAGTGACCGCCGCTCCGTCAGGGCGGGAAGCTAGCGCCGCCGCGCGGATCCGACCGCTTTCGCACCGAGTTCCGATATGGTTGTCGCAGCCTGACCCTTGTTGGTCTTCTCCAGTTTCGGCTTGCGGGCTTCGCGGTTGCCGTTTCTCTTGGCCATTTCCGGTTTCCTTCCTGCATGATCGAGCGATCCGCGGCGGTGGCACGCCGCCGCAGAACGCCCTGGCGATATGAGTCGCGAGTCGAGAAGATATTTCCCTGGCCTGGCAGCGCACCCAGGCCAGGGCTAGCAGCCTGTCTTGGGCTGCTTCCGGAAGGCAGGTCGATATACAGAAATCCTGTTCACACCCCATCATGGTCAGGCTGTAGGGGATGTCAAAGGACGGAATGCCGCACGACTGCCGCACGCACATCCGACGTGTTTCACACCATTGTGCCTGTCGCTTCGCATCATCAGCGGCCGAAGGCCGCACACGGTCCTAACCCGTTGAATAAACTGTATCGGATGGCCATATCCGAATTATGACTACCTCAGGTCGCCATAAGAAATATCTGGTCGTCTCCGACTCGCTCCTGAACCGCTCGTAGCCCGAGCGGTCGAACGCGTCCGTTCGCCGTCTCGGGGATATTCGCTCCAAACAAGCCGCTCGGCATGGTGCGTCCGTCGCGCCGCCGAGTCGATATCCTGAAAGTCCGTTCCTGCGCCGCTCGGCTACGCGCGGGCGGACTTGGTCAACGTGAAAGGAGACACGGCATGTCCGCCCACGAGCATTCATCGATCGCGATCCGGCAGGACCCCGTCTGGCGCCGCGTGCGTGTTGAAGTCGCGCAGCGCCTGCTGCTGGCGATTCAGCGCTGGCAGCGGAATCGGGTTTTGGCGGCTTTGCAGGCGTTGCCCGACTTCTATCTGGAGAGCATGCGAATGGCACGGGGCGACATTGAGGAGATCGCCGGTGATCTTTTCCCGACGGAAGGCTGCACGGTGCCGGTCCATTCAACTCGAGCGCCCGGCCGCAGATCGCGAAACGATTTCCAGAACGCGGCCCGACGGCCCCGATAGCGAGCATTTCGGACTGACAGCGCCGCTGTGGCGATCTGGCGGATGTGGTCATGCGTTTCACGGAGGGCAATGGTTTGGACGTAGCCACGAAAACGATCATTGCGGCGGGCGTCTTTGCCCTGTTGCTACTGGCATTCGCGTTCATCTGAAACTGTTCGCGGCTTCGCGGGCGGCTGCTGGCTGCCTTGAATACGCCGACACCAGCAATTAGGTTCTTGTCATGTGCATGGAGACATTCATCAGGGTTTCGAGGCTTGCCGGGGAAGGGCGCGTTCCTTCCCGGGGCAGGCTTTTCACCCCTCGGTTCCGCACGTAATTCTGCTCCGGGACTTTCCATAAATTGCGGTTCATTCCTGCGGCGTTGATAGTGCCGCATCGATGGAGCGTGACATGAGAATATCCCGTTCAAGGCGCATCTGCCTTTCCTGCAGCCGCTTGCTGCCGAGAGCCGCCGCCCGTTGCCCTTGGTGTACAGCCTCGATGACGGTGTCTTCCGCATTGGCGGACCATCCGCCTTTGCGTCATGCGCCGGTCGGGCGCTTTGCATTACGGGAAGTGCTGTCATGAGCCTTCCACCGAACCACATGCGTCAAGACGCTGCCTGGGCGAACGTCGCGTCAATCCGAAATTTCGACGATCGCCCTATGCGCGATCTCCATTTCGGTTTTGCATCCGGGTCAGGCAGAAACGACCTTTTCGACTTCGGCGGATTTGACGACGTGGAGGGATCCCCTGAGCAGGCCCCGCGCGGAAGAGAACAAGACCGGACGGACATCGCCAGCCTGCTCGAAGAGGAGGATATCGTCTTGCGCATGCCCGCTAAAGGCAAGCGATCAATGCTCGCTCGAATGGCGACACGACTCGGCGAAAAAGTAGGAATGAGCCAGGGTGCCGTGCTCGCGGCCATGCTTCGCCGCGAGCGTCTTGGCTCGACCGCGATCGGAAACGGAGTCGCGATCCCCCACGCACGGCTCGAGGGAATTCCCGGGCCGAAGGCGGTGCTCGCGACCTTGCAGCATCCGATTTGGTTCGACGCGCCGGATGGAAAGCCGGTCGACCTGCTGCTGGCTGTCATATGGCCGAAAGCCGACACCGTGGGTTTCCTGCAGGCCCTGGCTCGCTTTTGCCGGCTTCTGCGACACGTGGAGCTTCGTGACGGCATTCGCGCCGCCGAGATGCCGACGGAGGCTATGGCCTGGGTCCAAGCGTTTCAAAAAAGGACGGGGCAGTCCCTTATCGTACCCGTTAAAAGGCATACTCGGCATTTATATCTCGCGATCGATATGAAGGACCGAAATGAGCTATAGAAGAATGGCAGCTAGGCGCTGACGTCGCTATGATAGCCGACTGGCGGCTTCCGGCCCCTTTCGGCCTTTCAACGACCGGGGTTGGGATTGCTCAGGACAGCCGAGCTCGAAACCGATAGCTGAGCATTCTCGTGAGACAAGCTCGCCAAAAAGTATAACGATCTGCTGCGAAGCAGTTTGTCCCATTCCTCTATCTGATACGTGAATTGATTAAATTTTTTGCGCCCCGGCTAGGGGCACCAACGGCTTTCAAGTTTCGATGCGGATGCCATCGTTGCTGTCGACATAACTATCGAGAATACAGTAGCACCCTCGCAGGCTGGGAATTGTTTCTGGCTAGGCGTCTCAGCCTTTCTGCCGCGTGAATTGAACGACTGACTCGACCTTCCCTCTAACCTTTGTTTTGATGCAAGAAGGGATAGGGGGCAGATGAGTTCTGATCTAGTTTTTGTCGACGTTGAGGCTACAGGCCTGTTTAGCTCTGACCGGGTAGTTAGTCTGGCGGCAATTCGCGTGCAGTCGGACAAAATCCTTCAGCCCACACTGGAGGCGACCTATTGCCATTTTGTCTTTGACCCTGGCAAAAAGAGCCATCCTCGCGCTGAGGCGGTTCATGGCCTTGATGACTGGTTTCTGCGGCATCAGCCGCAATTCAGTGAACAGTCGGATGAACTTTCAACAATTTTCACTGGCTCGCCGGTCATTGTGGCCCACAATATCGCTTTCGACCGGCAATTCCTTCTCCGAGAATTCGAACTGGCCAATTTGCCGCTAGATATAAGCGGTTGCTCCTGTACGATGGATGCTTACCGGCAGCAGGAAATGGGCCGCGCCAGTCTGGACGCCATTCTCCCTCGTATCGGACTGAGGCGATCTTTCAAACATCATGGAGCGTTCGAAGACGCTTGGCTATCGCTCCAGGTCTATAGGTGGCTCCATGGCGCTGTTCCGCTGAAATATACGGAAGATTGGCCGCCATTTTCCAACGTCAGGCCGGTACCGCCACGGCCGGATATTCTACCTCACCAATCAAGGCGTAGGAAATCGGAACCCTCGTTAGCAAGTGCGCCAACTAAACTCACCCCTCTCATCGGATTGATTGAACTGCGCCCGATTGCGCTCATCCTCGACTACATCGCCAGATCCGATGGCCGTATAGAAAGCGAGATTGCAGTCTTGACCGATTTCCTGCTGTCAGAGCGTCCCGATATTGCACGCGACGTCATCCCGGAAATTGTTGCTTCATGGGTCGACGCGGAAGCTCCGCTTTCTGTAGTTCGTGCCGCCCTCCAATCCGTGAGAGATCGGGAAAAACTGGCGGAACTGATCAGGCGGGTAGTGTATGCTGACGGAACAGTCTCGCAAGCCGAAGTCCAGGCGATGCGGGACATTCTTTCCTAGCTGCACGGCACTAGGAATGAGTTCAGTTATCAGCACTGGCTTCCTGCCCGTTCAATCGGCGAATTTCCTTGTCAGTCGAAATCGAAAATATCGCCCAGGAAAGATTTGCGCTTCTTGTGAGGGCGGCCGTAGTGCTGGCGGTCGTCGCGATAGCGATCGTCATCGCGGTGGCGCGCCGGTTCGTCGGCGTAGGAGGCGCTGGGTGCGGACGACGACCGTTCGATGATCTTGTCCAGCTCGCCGCGGTCGAGCCAGACGCCGCGGCATTTCGGGCAATAGTCGATTTCGATGCCCTGTCGGTCGGACATGACGAGATCGATGTTGTCGATAGGGCACTTCATGCTGATGTCCTTTTGTTGAGAAGGGTGCTGCGGGTCGGACGGGATAAGGCGCTCGTCTGCCGTTTCGTTGGCCAGGAAGAGAAACCGGGAAAAAGACTTCCTGTTCGCCATACCGTCGGGCCCGGTTGACACGACCCGCAGCGGGGTGACAACGCGAGCGATCGGGAAAAGTTCTACGTCTCCCGCCGACGATCCGGCCGGAGGGACATAGGAAGCAGGCGCCGAAAGTGCAATGCCGGGCTAGCCTCGTCCCAGCAGGCTTTTCATCCTGTTGCGCAGGATGCGGGCCATGTTGCGGGTCTCGCGGTAGAGGTGCAGTTGCGAGGCCGCCTGTCTGGCCAGGCGATCCGAGTCGGGCGTGAGGCCGATGACGATCGTGCCCATCGGCCGGCGCTCGCTCCACAACCGGCTCATTACCGGATGGTCCGGCATGGCGCAGGAATCGGTCATCTCGATATTGGGGTCGTCGAGGTGCTGTCCGGTCACCTCGATCATCAGCAGCGTGCCGGGCGAGAAGGTGGAAAAATTCTCGTCATAGGCGGTCTTCCAGGTGTAGGCGCAGCCGGACTCGACCAACACGATCAGGCTGGCGATGAGCCTGCCGTCCAGGGTCAGGGTATGGATGCGGCACATGTCCTGCTCGGCCAGCCGGTGAACCGCCTCGCGCGCGAAGGCGGCGCGGTAGCGGTCGATCGCCATGGCGGTGCGCTCGCGGCCCTTCCAGCCCGATGCCTCCAGGGTGAGAAACGCCTCGATGGCGTGTCGGATCTCGTCCGGCCCGCGCGCCACGCGGTGCTCCAGCGTGCCGAGGTCGGCAAGCCGGCGCCTGAGGCGGCGGAACTCTCGGTAGTGATGCGGCCTCAGCGACGCCTTGAGGTATTCTTCGCCGTCCAGGCTGCTCTGCAGCACCGGCCGCGCCGCTTCATCGGTGGTCACCAGCGGCAGGCCGCGCGTCTCTGCCACGGTTTCGAGCAGCGAAGCCATCGGCCCGTCGAAACGCATGTCGGGCAGCACGAACACTTTCGGCAGCCTGAGATGCGGCCTGGCCAGCATCGCGAAAAAGTCCTCGATGACACCGACCGGATCGTCGCGATCCACCAGCGGCGTGCCGACCGGACCGAACGGGCTTGCCCAAGTGCGCATGATCGGCACGCCGAGCGGGATCGCGGGCCGCTCCACCGAGAAGGGCATGAGCAGCCGCAACCGGCTGCGGTATTCGTTGCCGTCTCGGATCACGGCCAGGCGAACCTCGCGGTCTTCCAGGCGCGGCATCGCCGGCGCCAGGAAGCGCGGATGGAAGAACACATTGGGTTCCACCGCGCGGGCGCTCAGATATTCAAGCTC
Organism: uncultured Mesorhizobium sp.; assembly: GCA_964490065.1. Classification (GTDB taxonomy): domain Bacteria; phylum Pseudomonadota; class Alphaproteobacteria; order Rhizobiales; family Rhizobiaceae; genus Mesorhizobium. The sequence continues at coordinate 25,744 of CAZBBT010000028.1, forward strand.
CTCGACCAGGTCGAAGCCGGCCGAGGCCGGATAGACGGCCAGCTTGCGCTCAGGCCGGTCCGTCGCCAGCAACTCGATCTGGGCAAGGTCGGCGGCATCGCGTGCCAGCCCGGCCAGGCCGGAGACCATCGCGCCGGCGGGCCCGCCGCTGGTTTCCTCGATCAACGGAATGGCTGCCATCAGGCCACGCTCCTTGCGGGAATGAAAATCGCCATGCCGATCCCCAACCTGCGCCAGACGGTGACGGACAGCGCCGCGGCTTCGAAGACCATCGCAAATGCCGTCGACATGGCCGCGCCCCAGAGATGGAAATGCGGGATCAGCACGACGTTGAGGCCGACGTTGAGCGCGAGGGTGAGCGCATAGACCAGCGCGCAGATGTTCTGGTTGCCGGTCATGGTGAGCAGGCTCTCAGCCGGACCGACGGCGGCGCGGGCGACGACGCCCAGCACCAGCACGAAGAGCAGCGGGTAGCCGGCGACGAATTCGGGGCCGAACAGGGTCAGCATCGGCTCGCCCAGGACGAGCACCAGCACCGCCATGAACAGCGACGGCCAGAAGGTCCAGGAGACGGTCTCGCGGGCGAAGGCGGCAAGCCTTTCCGGCTGGCCGTGGGTGAACTGGGCGTAGCGCGTGGCGGCGCCGGCCTTGACGGCGAAATAGACGAAATGGACCAGCGCCAGCGTCTTGACCGTGGCGAAATAGACGGCGACGTCGCCCGGCGGCAGATAGGCCCCCACCATCAGCACGTCGGCATTGGTGAGCAGGAAGAAGAAGCTCTCGACCAGGAAGATCGGCAGCGAGACCATGAACCATTCGGCGAAATAGATCTTCAACGGCCCGCGCGGAATCCGGGAATCGACGCGCCGGGTGACGCCGGCCAGTTGCACGATGCTGGTTGTGTAGGTGGCGGCAATGGAGGCCAGTATGCCGGTCGTGGCGTCGGGCGGCAGGCCGACCCAGACCGCCAGTGCCATGAAGACGAGAATGAGCACCGGCCGGATGAGATAGGTCGGCGCCAGCGCGAACAGCGCCCAGGAATGCGCCCTCGAAATGCCTTGCAGCACGTCGGTCAGTGCCAGCATCGGCAGGCACAGCGCGCCGAGCGCGAAAGGCACAACATAGTAACCTTCGATCGAGGCGGAGAACAGCCAAACGCAGGCCGCGCCGAGTGCTGCGACGAGGGTCGAGACGCCGAGCACGAACAGCCGGCTGGTGAGCAGGATGCCGCGCATCTCGGCGACCAGGCCGCGCTCCCGGTATTCGGGAATGAAGCGGATGACGGTGGTGTGGAAGCCGAGGCAGGCGAGGCTGCCGACGATGATCGCGGCGGTCCATACCAGCACCAGGATGCCGTATTCGAAGGAGCCCATCCATCGGGCCATGAAGACCTGGCTCAGGAACGCGATGACGGCGCTGACGACACGGATGACGAAGGCGATGAGCGACATGCGGCCGGCCTCGCCGCGCTCGTCGGCGGAAAACAGCACGGCGTCGATGCGGCCAAGCAACGGCCTGAAGCGCAGCGCGACACGCTGCGGCAGCAACCGCTCGGCTGTGGTGGCCGCGGAAAAGCGCACTCGATACTCCGTCTTCCGCCAGATCGCTCCGGTCTAGCCAAAACGCGTTAAGAAAGCGTGGGTAGGAGAGGCCAAAAACCGTTCGCTGCTTGCGGAGCGACCGTGCGCCGCCGTCATCCTCGGGCTTGTCCCGAGGATCCATCTGCGCTCAACCATGTGGATCATTGCATTGCCGAGACGAGCACATCTTCGGCCGAAACCGAGGATGACGGTCCAATCGCGGCAGGCGTTCGCCCTTTACGCGAAAGCGCCGTGGCAGTGCTTGTATTTCTTGCCGGAGCCGCACGGGCAGGGCTCGTTGCGGCCGACCTTGCCCCAGGTCGACGGGTTGTTCGGGTCGCGCTGCTCGGCTGCGACTACGCGCGTGTCCTCCAGCACCGCCATCATGGCATTGCCCTCGGCGAAATCGTCTTCGCCGGTGGAGCCGTCGACATGCGAGCCGAAGGCTTCGGGCGCCTGTGGCGGCGGCGCATCGGCCGCTTCGCGGACCAGTTCGACGCGCATGAGCTGTGCGGTGACCGCCTGGCGCAGATTGCCGAGCATGGCCTGGAAGAGCTCGAAGGCTTCCTGCTTGTATTCCTGCAGTGGATCGCGCTGGGCATAGCCGCGGAAGCCGACCACGGAACGCAGATGGTCGAGGTTGACGATATGGTCGCGCCACAGGTGATCGAGGGTCTGCAGGACGATCGAACGCTCGACATAGTTCATCACATCCGGGCCGAAGCGCTCGGCGCGCTCGCCGGCAGCGGCGTCGGCCGCCGCGGTGATGCGCTCCAGGATGTTGTCCTCCGCGATGCCTTCTTCCTTCACCCAGTCCTCGATCGGCAGATCGAGGTTGAGGAACTGCCGCACCTCTTCCTTGAGGCCGGCGACGTCCCACTGTTCCGCATAGGCGTTTTCGGGGATCGCCTTGGCGACGATCTCGTCGATCACGTCGTTGCGCATCTCGGTGACCGTCTCGGAGAGGTTCTCGCCGTCCATCAGCTCCAGGCGCTGTTCGAACACCACCTTGCGCTGGTCGTTGGCGACATCGTCGTATTTCAGCACGTTCTTGCGCATGTCGAAGTTGCGCGCCTCGACCTTCTTCTGCGCCTTTTCCAGGGCCTTGTTGATCCAGGGGTGGATGATGGCCTCGTTTTCCTTCAGGCCGAGCTTCTGCAGCATGCCGTCCATGCGCTCGGAACCGAAGATGCGCATCAGGTCGTCCTGCAGCGACAGGTAGAATTTCGAGCGGCCGGGATCGCCCTGGC
>CAZBBT010000029.1:0-27776 GCA_964490065.1 uncultured Mesorhizobium sp.
CTGCGTTGGGTGATGGGCGAAAGCTCCTACAAGAACATGCGTGCGTCCGGCATGGACGACGTCATCTTCTCCGGTTCCAACACGCGCCCGGCCCGCAACACGGCCGAGGTGACGCTGTTCCTCGACAATGTTGACCGTACCGCGCCATCCGCCTTCAACGATGCGGACGAGTTGCAGGTTTCGCGTCGCATCGAGCGCGAGGCGGGCTCCATCTACCGCATCAACGGCAAGGAGGCGCGCGCCAAGGACGTGCAGCTTCTGTTCGCCGACCAGTCCACCGGCGCACGTTCGCCATCCATGGTCGGCCAGGGCCGCATCGGCGAACTGATCCAGGCCAAGCCCCAGGCGCGACGCGCGCTGCTGGAGGAGGCGGCGGGCATTTCCGGTCTGCACAGCCGCCGCCACGAGGCGGAACTGCGCCTGAAGGGGGCGGAGCAGAATCTCGAACGGCTGGACGACGTCGTCGGCGAACTGGAAAGCCAGATCGAAAGCCTGAAGCGTCAGGCGCGTCAGGCGTCCCGCTTCAAGGGCCTGTCCGCCGACATCCGCAAGGCCGAGGCGATCCTGCTGCATCTGCGCTGGACACTGGCCAAGACGCAGGAAGGCGAGGCACAGTCCGCGCTGGCCACGGCGACTTCGCTGGTCGGCGAGCGTGCGGCTTCGCAGATGAACGCCGCCAAGGAACAGGCCGTCAGCGCACACCGCCTGCCGGAACTGCGCGAGGCCGAGGCGGCCGCCGCAGCCGCATTCCAGCGCCTGTCCATCGCCAAGGCGCAGATCGAAGAAGAGGCGGATCGAATCCGAGCCCGTCAGACCGAGCTCGATCGTCGCCTGGAGCAATTCGACGCCGACATTGCGCGCGAGGAGCGCATGGTGCGCGACAACGCCGACGTGCTGGAGCGCCTGGCGGACGAAGAGCGTCGGTTGAATTCCGATAATGCGGGGGCCGCCGAGCGCGAGGCCTCGACCCGAAGCACCTTCGAGGAAGCGACCGCGACCCTGGCGCTCAGCGAAAGCGCGCTGGCCGCACTGACGGCCGAACGTGCCGAAGCGGCGGCCCAGCGCAACCAGTTCGAGCGCGTGCTGCGCGAGGCCGTGGAGCGGCGCGACCGGCTGGCGCGGCAACTGGCCGATATCGAGCGCGAAGCCGGCGAGATTGCCGCGACGCTGGCCGGTCTGCCCGATCCGGCCGAGAAGCGGACCCTGGTCGACGAGGCGGAAGCGAAATTGGCTGCGTGTGAAGCCGCCGCTATCGCAGCCGAAAAGGCCGTCGGCGAGACCAGGGCGGCCGAGGCGGTTGCCCGGCCTCCTTTGCAGGAAGCCAAGGCGGAATTCGCCCGCATCGAGACGGAGGCGCGAACCCTCTCCAGGATGCTGAACGCCGCAAGCGGCGGCCTGTTTCCCGCGGTCCTCGAACAGATCGGCGTCGATCGCGGTTTCGAGACGGCGCTGGGCGCCGCACTGGGCGAGGATCTCGACGTGCCGCTCGACCGCGCGGCACCTGTGCATTGGGGCGAGACCGGCCCGCAGGCTGGCGATCCCGACCTGCCGGAAGGTACTCGCAGCCTTGCTTCGGTCGTGCGCGCGCCCAGCCAGCTTGCCCGCCGTCTGGCGCAAGTGGGCATCGTAGAGCCTTCCGACGGGCCGCGCCTGCAGAAATTGCTGAAGCCCGGTCAGAGGCTGGTCACGAAGAGCGGCGCACTGTGGCGCTGGGACGGATTTGTCGCGAGCGCCGATGCGCCGACGCCGGCAGCTCTCAGGCTGGCGCAGAAGAACCGGCTCGCCGAACTGAATGCCGAGGCGGTCGAGGCGACGAAGAAACAGCGCGCCGCCGAGGAACGCCTTGCGAACGCCGAGCGGGCTGCCCGTGAGAGTGGAGAGGCCGAACGCGCCGCCCGGGACGAGTGGCGCAGCGCGCAGCACGCCGTCGGTGCCGCGCGCGAGGCGCTGGCGCGCGCGGAGAAGGCGGCTGGCGAGCTGTCGAGCCGCCGCGCGGCATTGGACGAGGCGCGCACCCGTGTCGCCGAGAGCCACGCCGAGGCTGCCGCCGCGGCGAGCGACGCGGAACAGAAGCTGGCGACGACGCCCGATCTTTCCGACCTTCAGGCGCGGCTGGACGGTCTGGCCGCGGCCGTGGGCCGGGAGCGCGCCGCCGTGGCCGATGCTCGCGCTATGGTCGAAGGGCTGAAGCGCGAGGCGGAGGCGCGGCTGCGCCGGTTGGAAGCCATCGCAACGGAACGCGACAACTGGTTGTCGCGCGCGGAGAATGCGTCCGCACAGATCGCCGCGCTAAGTGAGCGCAAGGCCGAAGCAGCAAGCGAGCGCGAGAAACTTGCCGACGCGCCGGATGAACTCGACGCGCGCCGCCGTGCCCTGCTGTCGCAGCTTTCGCAAGCCGAGGAACTGCGCAAGGCAGCGGCCGACCGCCTGCAGCAGGCGGAGAACAGGCAGGCGGAACTCGACAAGGCCGCCAGTCAGGCAATTCAGGCGCTGGCTGAATCGCGCGAGCAGCGCGCCCGCGCCGAGGAACGGCTGACCGCCGCCGACGAGCGCCGCAAGGAGGTCGAGGCGCGCATCCAGGAGACGCTCAACACGCCGCCGCATCTTGTCATTCGACATACCGGACTGGAAGCCGACAGCCCGATGCCGGACGTGGCCGATGTCGAGCGCCGGCTCGACCGGCTCAAGGTCGAGCGTGAGCGGCTGGGCGCCGTCAATCTACGCGCCGAGGAGGAGCAGAGGGAGCTTTCCGAGCGCCTCGAGACCATTGTTTCGGAGCGCGAGGACGTCATCGAAGCGATCCGCAAGCTGCGCCAGGCGATCCAGAGCCTGAACCGCGAGGGCCGCGACCGGCTTCTCGCCGCCTTCGAGGTCGTCAACGGCCACTTCCAGCGCCTGTTCTCGCACCTGTTCGGGGGCGGCACCGCGGAATTGCAATTGATCGAGTCGGAAGATCCGCTGGAAGCCGGCCTCGAAATCCTAGCCCGTCCGCCCGGCAAGAAGCCGCAGACCATGACGCTGCTCTCCGGCGGCGAGCAGGCGCTGACCGCCATGTCGCTGATCTTCGCCGTGTTCCTGACCAACCCCGCGCCGATCTGCGTGCTGGATGAGGTCGACGCGCCGCTCGACGATCACAATGTCGAGCGCTTCTGCAATCTGATGGACGAGATGGCGAAGTCCACCGAGACCCGTTTCGTTATCATCACGCATAACCCCATCACCATGGCGCGCATGGATCGCCTGTTCGGGGTGACCATGGCGGAGCAGGGGGTGAGCCACCTCGTCTCCGTCGACCTGCAGGCCGCAGAGGCCATGCGCGAAGCGAGTTGAGTTGTGACCGTTCTTGTCACCGGCGCCGCCGGCTTCATCGGCAGCCATGTCTGCCATCGCCTGCTGGACCGCGGCGAGGAGGTGATTGGCGTCGACAGTTTGAACGACTATTACGAGCCGCGGCTGAAGGAAGCACGGCTTGCTCGTCTCGACGGCAGGCCGAATTTCACCTTCCGTCAACTCGACATTGCCGAAGAGACGGCGCTCGGGTCCGCCTTCGCGGATAAAGGCATTCGCAAGGTAGTCCATCTCGCCGCCCAGGCGGGAGTGCGCTATTCGCTGGAGAACCCGCGAGCCTATGCGCGCGCCAACCTCGTCGGGCATCTCGAAGTCCTGGAATTCTGTCGCTCGCGGCCGGATTTCCAGCACCTCGTCTATGCCTCATCGAGTTCCGTCTATGGCGGCAACACCAAGGTGCCGTTCAGCGAGGCGGATCCGGTTGATCGGCCGGTTTCCCTTTATGCCGCGACCAAGAAGGCCGATGAGTTGATGAGCTATACCTACGCCCATCTCTACGGCATTCCGCAGACGGGCCTGCGGTTCTTCACCGTCTACGGCCCTTGGGGGCGGCCGGACATGGCTGCATGGCTGTTCACCAAGGCCATCCTCGAAGGCAAGCCCATCCGGGTGTTCAACCATGGCGAGATGTGGCGCGATTTCACCTATATCGACGACATCGTCGATGGCGTCATAGCCGTGCTGGACAAGCCGCCGGCGGGACAGGGCGCGCCGCCGCATCGCGTCTACAACATAGGCAACAACAACCCGGTAAAGCTGGCGGATTTCATTGCCGTTCTCGAGCGATTGATCGGGGTGAAGGCCGAGCGGCGCTACGAACCGATGCAGCCGGGCGACGTCGAGAGGACCTATGCAGATATCGATGCGCTGGAGCGCGACTTCGGCTTTAGGCCTCGCACTTCGATAGAAGACGGACTAGCCAGCTTCGTCGACTGGTACCGCACCGAGTGGAACGGCTGATCGACCGCGCAACTGCCCGTGACCGTACCAAGCGCACGGTCCTGCAAGGAGTTGGGATGCACTGCCTGCGGCGATCGTCATGGCGATCGTTCAAATCACCAACGCAACGAGGGCATAGTATACATGATACTCTCCATGTCAGAGTTTTCGCGCACGGGATGAATTTCTATGGATTGGGTGAAGCTCGAGACGGCGATTAGAAAGGCCATCGACGAGCGGGGTGCCAGCAATCCGGAAAAGCGGACGCAGATCTATTCGGCCGCCCGGTCTGCCCTGGATCGCCGCCCGGATGCCGGCAAGGACGCCCGGGAACGGTTCGACGCGTTGGTCCGGAAAATCGAAGGCAGCTATTCGTCCCGATTCGAGCGCATCGATGCCGCTATCGGCTGGCTTGTGGACAAGAAACACCTTTTAGGCCGCGGTTTTGCTTTTGCGGCCGGCATGGTCGTCGGCGCGACAGCGCTCGCATTGCTGGACTCGTCGGAACTGACTTCGGCTGAGCCGGAAAATTTACGATCCATCCAGGACAGTTACGAGGCGACGCTTCCGCAGGTACCCGTCGCGGTTGGCTTCTTGAACAAAGTGGCAGACGCCGTCATTGCAGCCCAGAAAAGCGATCGAAAGAAACTCGCGGCCGCCAGCAAAGGCTTCGTTGCTCTGGAGAAATTTGATCCGGAACTTGCAAGGAAAATGCCATCGTCGCTCCCAAAAGGAAGCAAGGTGATTGTGCGGGCGGACGCCTTCAACTTCAAGATATTGTTCAATTGGACATTATGCGGAACCGTGCGGATATCAGATCCCGCTTTGCTCGATCCCGTTCGCAGCTCGGCCAAGCTGATCGGATGCCCATATTTCGGCCTGTGGACACCTGCCGCTGCCAACTGGTAGGGCAGCATCACTGAACCGGCTGCAAGCGTAAGGATGGCTGGGGCGCCAGGATTCGAACCTGGGAATGTCGGTACCAAAAACCGATGCCTTACCACTTGGCGACGCCCCAACGCGAGTCGCGTTGCGGACGCTATATATTTGGCGCGGGGCAAAAGCACAAACGAAACGTGTTTGGGTCGATGATGGTTGAAAGCACAAGCGCAAGCCACTCCGAAGTCTCGCAAGTTGGGCGGCCGAAGCAGGGAGCGATCCCGTCGCGGCTTGTGCAGGCATTCTCGTATCCGAAGATAAATCAGTATTTTACGTTCGCATGCTTTGCCGTTCCGACAGTCGCCGGCTCGGCCACCAGCTTCCTCTTTCACGGTGGAGCTCTTTGGTGTCTCTTCGAGGCGCTCAGCGGGCGCCGCAAAATTTCCCTGGACCGCAACGCCTTGTGGATGACGGCGGCGCTCTGGGCGCTCGCCGGCGCATATGTCACCTCCGCGCTGGCCAATGCTGAGCGGGAGTCGATCGCCCACGTCGCGTGGCTCTGCACCTTCTTGCTGTTTCCGTTCTCTTATTCGATCTGGCGAATCGCAAATCGGGACGATATTGCCGCCGCGCTTTTCTGGGCCTGTGCCGCCGCCTCCTATGGCGGCCTCGCGCTGGCGATCGTCCAGATGGTCTTCTTCATAAGACGGGCTGAGGGCGGCGCTGGAAATCCCATCGTGTTTACCACCGTCGCGGCGTTTGCCAGCGCCGTGTCCCTGCTGGCGGCGGTGCAGTCTCGCGGCTGGCGATCGATTTTCTTCTATGGCGCCTTTCTGGCTGGCATCCCCTCCATGCTTCTAGCCGAGGTGAGGGGGCTTGCTCCGGCATTCGTTTTCAACGCCGTCATCGTCGCGGTCGTCTGGTTCGAAACGATAAGTCGGCGCAACATGATAAGGGCGGCTGCAACGGCGCTTGCCGTGGTGGTCATCGGCGTGTCGGTCTACAGCCGATACATGCTGATGCGCTTCGGCGACCTGATCGAAGGCTGGCACAGGTTGCAGGCAGGCCACTACGATACTTCGCTTGGCGAACGAATCGCCATGTGGCGCGAGGGCTTGCGGATTTGGGAACACGGTCCGCTGGTCGGCTTCGGTCCGAGAAGTGCGATTTCCCTTATCGCCGATCGCGTATCACCGGGCTACGATCTGCCGCACGTCTTTACCCATTTTCACAACGTGTTCGTTACCACCTTGGTGGAGGCAGGCGCTCTTGGCTTGCTCTGTCTGGTCGGCGTAGTTGTCGTGGGTATTACAATTGCAGTCAGGACGATAAGAGGGCAGCCGGATCTATATCAGAAGACAGGAGCAAGCTTGATACTGCTTTTGATGTCGACTTTCCTGACCGCAGGTATGTCAAGTCTGATGATTGGACATGATCTTCTCAATTCCATTTTCGTCATGTCTCTTGTCGTTGGCATATTGCTTTGCAATAATTCGATAGCGGTCCGTGAGAAAGAAAGATGACCGCTGGCCTTCATTGTATTCACGCCAAACGCATAGGATGCGCCGCCACACGGCGAGGCTTGGAATTGCGCCGGGCGTGTTTCTTGCTAAGCAAGACGCGGCATCGTATGTCAGGCAGCACTTTTCCTGACGGTGAACTTCCATGATCCCTCTCTGCGTGCCAAACCTTTCGGGCAACGAGGCGCGATATCTGGCGGAGTGTGTTTCTTCCACGTTTGTATCGAGCGTAGGCCCATTCGTTACGCGCTTCGAGCAAATGGTGGCGGCGGCGGCGGGAACGCCGGGAGCGGTGGCCACCTCCGCGGGCACGACGGCTTTGCACGCCGCGCTCTTGACGGTTGGTGTCAAGCCTGGGGACCTCGTTGTGTGCCCGGGGCTGACGTTCATCGCTTCGGCCAATGCGATTTCGCATTGCGGCGCAATACCATGGCTGTTCGACGTAGACGAAGACAGTTGGACGCTTTCGTCCGACCTCCTGGCTGAGACGCTTCGTCGCGAAACCACCAGGAGAGACGGCGCTCTCGTTCACACCGCTACCGGCAGGACCGTGGCGGCGATCTTGCCGGTCTTCACGCTCGGCTTGCCGGCCGATATGGACGCCATCGTCCCTATTGCCAAGGACTACGGCCTGCCCGTCGTCGTCGATGCCGCGGCCGCGCTCGGTGCGTCGTACAAGGGGCGCAAGTCCGGCGATCTCGGTGCCGACCTCACCATGTACTCCTTCAACGGCAACAAGACGGTAACGGCCGGAGGCGGCGGTGCCATCGTCGGCATGGACGAGAACCTTCTGGCTGCTTTCCGTCATCTGACCACGACTGCCCGCGTGGGAACGGAATACGATCATGACAGGATCGGCTACAACTACCGCATGACCAATTTGCAGGCGGCGGTCGGCTGCGCCCAGATGGAGCAGTTGGACACGTTCGTCTCGGCCAAGCGCCGCATCGCGCAGCGCTACAACGAAGGGTTCCGGGAGATCGACGGCTTGAAGCGCTTTCCTGCGCCGCAATGGGCGGAAGGCGGGGATTGGTTCTCCGGTTTCATGCTCGACCGTCCGGACGGCGACAAGATCGGCTTGGCGTTGCGGCGGACCTTGCGGGAAGCAGGAATCGATGCCCGCCCCTTCTGGAAGCCGATGCACATGCAGAAGCCATACGAGCAGGCACCGCGCACGGCAATGACGGTCAGCGAATATGTCTGGAACCGGATCGTGACGTTGCCCTGCTCTACACACCTCACAACTGAAGACCAGACTACGGTGGTTGCCGCGGTCCTCGACAATTTGCGCTCGCTACGCCACGCCGCCTGACCCATCGTAGAAGCGCTTGGTGATGAGCCGGGCATCCAGCGGCACGGATGCGAGCACCTCGGCGATCCTTTCGGAGGCATGTCCGTCGCCATACGGGTTCGTCATGCCGGCAAGGTTTGAGCGGAACGACGGATCCAGTGCCTTGCGGATGCCAGCCGATATGGCTGTGCTCGTCGCCTCGACGTCGATGACGTTTCGACCGCGTGTTCGCCCTTCCTGGCGTCCGCCGATATTGACGGTGGGAAGCTCGAAAGCCGGCGTCTCGATCAGACCGCTCGAGGAGTTGCCGACCATGGCGGCTGCCTCGCGCAGCATGGCGAGATAATTGAGCGAGCCGAAGCTTTCCACCAGCCAGGTACGGGGCCGTCGCGCGACGAATCCTTCGATCTCGCGTCGGATGATGTCCGAGCCTGCATCCGCGTTGGGCGCGGTGATGACGATGGGTCGGTCGATCTCGGCCATGGCATCGAGCAGGGCGCAGATCTGCCGTTCGGCCTCGCCGGGCTGCCGTGTCACGGGATGATAGGTCACCAGCAGCGGTGGTTGGTCGAGCGGCAGGGAAAAGCGGCGGGACAATTCCTCGCGAGTCGGCAGTGCTGCCAGCCGCACATTGTCGAGGCTCGGCGCGCCGGCGACAGTCACGCGCCAGGGCTCCTCGCCCATGCGCACGATGCGCGCGGCGTATTCTTCCGTGGTCGGAAAATGCAGGTGCGCCATCTTGGTGATGGCGTGGCGGAAAACCTCGTCGGTTGAGCCGAACGAAACCTCGCCGCCATGGACATGGACGAGAGGAATATTGAGCGGAACGGCCGCCGCCGCTATCGCAAACATCTCGAATCTATCGCCGATCAGCAGCATCATGTCGGGCCGGTTCTCGGCAAGGTATGCAGCCGCGCCGGCGAGCGCGGCGCCCATGGCCGCGCTGGTGGCGGCCTCTGAGCCATGGCTGTCGGGCAGTGGGATTCGGGCGGCGATGGGCCGGCCTTCAGCCTCCAGTTCCCGCACCGTCATGCCTGACGCCGCCGACAGGTGCGCGCCGCTGACCAGAAGCCTGTAGCTTAGCCCGGGCGTCTGTCCAATACGATCCATGACCTGTCGGCCGATGCCGAAATCGGACCGGCCGACGGTCGGAATAAGAATGGTCCGCACCGGTTTGCTGCCCTGCATTTATCCTCACCTCGAAAAGCTGCTGCACAATAGCCGGGCGTTCCAGCGGGGAACCCGATACTGGCGGTCGAAATAATCCAATGGCAGCGAGTTTCCTATAGCGTGCCTTCGCGGGCGGATAAACAGGTCGGGCGCTGCGAAGCGCGACTTCGACAGTCGTTCCTCATCGATGCGTTCGCCAATGATCAGTTCGACTGAAGGACGCGCGGTAGCGGACATGGCCTCATTGCGCAAGAAGCTTTCGTGCAGGTTGGACGCTCGTGTGTGTCACCTGCTCGCTCAAATTTGGTTGCAAGCATTGGATCGAAACCGATAGAACGCGGCATGGAAAATCTGCCTGCGTTGTTCGACCGGTCCGCAGCCCTCTACGAGCAATACAGGCAAGGTGGGAGGAATTTCCGCCTTGCCTCCGCTCTGTTCGACGTCAATCAAAGCATCAGGTCTCTTTTGAGGGAAAATCGGAACAAGCTACCAGCGCAGCTTCGACGAAACGTCGATGAACTGGAGGAACATTATGAGGCCTGGTCAGTCGATTGGGAACTGGAGCGCGTCCGACTCGCTCCCGGGCCAGACGATCTTTTTGCCTTTCCGACAAGAAAGCGGTTTCCCAAGCAGAGCGAAGCCAAGCTAAGGGAATACTTCAGCGTACGATGACGAAATCAACCATACTTTTTCTTGGCAAGCAGGACGATCAACACTGTCTTCAGGCACTTCGGTTCCTTGCAGCCAATGCCTCCGTTGAGAGTTACCTGGGCCAGTGGGGCGAGCCGCTGCCCGACGCGGTTCGACATTGGAGTGGCCAGTACGTCGTCTCGTATCTTTCCAGATGGGTAATTCCCGAGGACGTGATAGCCCGCGCTGAAATCGCCGCTATCAATTTCCACCCGGCCTCTCCGAGCTATCCGGGCATAGGTTGCAATAATTTTGCGCTTTACGAGAACGCATCGGAATATGGAGCGACCTGCCATTTTATGGCTTCAAAAGTTGATACCGGCGCAATAATCGCAACGAAGCGCTTCCCGATTTTTCCGTCCGATGACGTCGCGTCTTTGCTGAGCAGGACATACGCTTTTCAATTGGTGCTCTTCTTTGAAGTCGCCGTGCGAATTGTCGCTGGGGAGCGGCTTATCTCTTCTGGAGAAACGTGGAAGCGCGCTCCATTTACGCGAAAAGAGTTCAATGAGTTGTCTGTGATTCGACCAGACATGAGCGCCAACGAAGTCTCTCGCCGAATAAGAGCCACGACGTTCGGGCGATGGAAACCAAGCGTGGAAATCGGCGGTCAAAGGTTTGAACTTGCCGACAGTTAGGCCTTCCGGGCGTTCTTGCGGAAAACGAACCCTTAGACTAGAAGGCAGCCAATCATCCACAAAGCAATAGCCGCCACGGCATAGAAAAGGATTTGGCATGGCGTTCGTCATTGCGGAAATCGGCGTCAATCACGATGGCGATGCCAATCGTGCGCTGGCGCTCGTAGAGGCCGCCGCTGCTTCTGGTGCCCATGCCGCTAAGTTCCAGTCCTTCAAGGCGGAAGCGCTGACCGCACGCAACACGGCTACGGTTGCCTACCAGAAAGCGTCCGGTTCGCACGACCAATTCTCCATGCTCAAGGGCCTCGAACTGAGCGAAGAAGGCCATCGCGTCGTCGCCAGGCGCTGTGAGGAACTCGGCATCGAGTTCATGTCCACGGCCTTCGACAGCGCCTCGCTCGACCTGCTTTGCGATATCGGCATCCGCCGCATCAAGGTGCCCTCGGGCGAGGTCAACAACATACCTTATCTGAAGGACTGCGCGCGGCGCGGCCTGCCCATCATCCTGTCCACCGGCATGGCCGACCTGGAGGAGGTGCGCGAGGCGGTGGCCTTCCTGCGCGCCAACATGGCGCCGATGCGAGCCGATCCGTTCGGATTGCCGGACCTCACTGTGCTGCATTGCACGAGCGCCTACCCGACCGCCTTTGAGGACGTCAATCTTCAGGCCATGGTGACGATGGCCCGTGAACTGGATGTCACGGTCGGCTACTCGGATCACACCACCGGGATATTCGTGCCACCGATCGCCGTAGCTCTGGGCGCGCGGGTGATCGAGAAGCATGTCACCTACGACCGCAAGGCCACCGGTCCCGACCATGCCGCCTCGATCGAGCCGGATGAGCTGAAGGCCATGATGGCCGCCATCGCCGACGCCGAGAAACTCGCCGGCGACGGCGTCAAGGCGCCGCGTCCTGCCGAATTGGAGGCAAAGGCGTTGGTGCGGCGCGGCCTCAAGGCTGCCCGCGACCTGCCGGCGGGAACGGTGCTGCAGGAAGCGGACATCGCCGTGCTGCGCCCCGCCACCGGGCTGGCGCCGAAGTTTTTCGACGAGATCGTGGGCAAACGGCTTTCTCGCACCCTTTCCGCCGGGTCTCCGATCGAAAAGTCCGACCTGGGTTGATCGACCTGCGCGTGCGAACGGGCTGCTACAGCCTCTGGTCGAGATTGGCCGCTGAATCACGATGGCTGTCAAGGAACCCAGGTTCCACCAGGCCGATGATCTTCTTCAACCTGTCCTTGCCGAACAGGCTTGCTTGCGTCTCTGCCGAAAGGATCGCTTTCACTTCCTCAAGGGCATTGTCGATGACCGTGCGATCGGCCGACAGATAGCGGACGGCTCGCAGGTTGGGCAGCCCGAGTTCTATGGCTTCCTCCCTGTCAGTCATGAATTCCTCGTAAGGCTTCTCGCCAGCGGTATCGAGAGCCGTGGTCAGAAGCGGCCAGCGTCCGTTTCGGCGTTCCTTCTCGACGCTTTCGCAGGCTTCGCGCTCGTCCTGGTAGAAAGCAGGCTTCAAACCGTTGCGATGAAGGAAGCGCTCGGCGATATCCTGAAGGAGCACAAGGTGCTGCTGTGGATCGAGCTTCGGGATGACGATTGTGCCTGATGGCGCAAATGTTGCCGCGATGGCGCAAATCTGGCCCGATTCGGGCAGGGACACGAAATACCGGCGCGTATCGCGCGGTGTCGCGAGAGGCTCGCCCCGTGCCAGCCTGTTTTCGAAGGCCTGCAGAAGCGAGCCGTTCGAGAATGCGACATTGGCGAAACGCGCCGAGCTTTTATAGCCGCCGAGGGCGGCGGCAACGCTGGAGTTGAAAAGCACATGCTCCATGACGCGCTTGGTGGCGCCCATCATGGAGGAAGGATTGGCCGCCTTGTCGGTCGAAACCGTGAAGAACCGCCCCTCGAAGCCGGTCGCGGCCAGCCAGGACATCAGGCGGGCCTGTTTGACCAGATTCGTCTCGAATATCTGCAGTGTCGAGAAAGGATCCTTTTCCGAACGCACGTGTTTGAGCGCCGCGAAATTCAGCACCAGGTCGTATGGCTGCTGACTCGACAGGAAATGGCGCATCGTACCGGAACCGTAGTCGAGCGGCAGGCTCCGGAAATCGTGCGCGGACCAGGACTGCGGCCGGGACCGCAACTGCCTGACCAGTTCGGCGAGGCCGTTCTCATTCTGGTCGATGACGTGGATCGCCTCGGGATGGCGAACCACGATCTGGAAAATGGTACTGGAACCGATCGAGCCGGCTCCCCCGATCGCCAGCACACGCTTCCCCGTAATCGCTTTCCGAAGGGTTTCCTCGACGCTTGCCATGTCATCGTCGAATAGCGACTTGGCCCTGCCGGTGGCGATTTCGTGCAGCGGAGAATCTGACATTCTGTCCTGTAAGTCCGAATTTCAATGCCGATCTGGCACACAGCGGTCCATACCTGCTCGGGCACGGATTGGAAAGTACGTCGCTTTCCGTCGTGCTGATTTGTCATTTAAGGCGGGATCGCATCAATGTTTCGGCAAGGATGAAGTCCTGCGCGTCATCGATGTCGACGGACCGCTCGGGAGGCATGACGTACGCTACAGGCCGGTCTGACAGCACCGTGATGCGTTGGCGAAACGTCCGAGGCCTGAGCACGTAGATCGCGCCGTTGACGTGATAGAGCGGCTCGAGATCCTGGGAGCGAAGGTAGCCCTGCGGTCTCGGCAGAAATGCTTCCGCCTCCCCCTTCCCGTTGAGCCGGTACATGTAGGCGGGATGAACCTTCGCCTCGGATACCGAAAAACCGCAGTCGGCGTTCGCAGCCAGGACCATCTCGACGAGGGCGTCGATATCGCCTGCGAGCCGTAGTGGCGACGTCGGTTGCAGCAGGCAGAGCAGGGTAGGCAATTGCCCGGTGTCCTGCTCCAGCCAGTCGAGTGCGTGTGCGATGACATCGTAGTGAGAGGACTTGTCGCCAGCGAGGTTTGTCGGCCGCAGGAAAGGGATCTCGGCGCCGGCGTCGGACGCTGCTGCCGCAATAGCGGCATCGTCGGTCGACACGAGTACGCGGCTCACCGATCTCGCCTTGACCGCGGCTTCGATGCTCCAGGCGATCAACGGTTTGCCCGCCAGGTCGCGGATATTCTTTCCAGGCAGTCGCTTGGAACCGCCACGGGCGGTGACCAGGGCGATACAGTCTGCTGATTTTGACATTGTTTGGAATCCGGCCGTTGGTTGGTTTTGAAGAGATCGCGTCGATAGGAGGTGACGGTTGGATGAAGCGCGTCTACCCCGGGATTGGCGAAACCATGTTACTTGGAGTAGGACGCTCGGAAAAAGCGGATTGACCCACGATGCGTGAATTTTCCTTGGAAGCTATCTGCCTGCGGCCCGAACAGACCGTGGGGGATGCGATTCGTTGTATCGAGGTGAGCGGCGGCCAGATAGCACTCGTCGTCAGCGAGAGCGGCAGGCTTCTGGGCACGGTGACTGATGGTGATATACGCCGCGGCATCCTGAAAGGCGCGACGCTTGCTTCCAGAGCAAGGGAATTGATGAATTCCTCGCCGCGTACTGCGAAGCGCGGCACGCCGTCGTCGGAAATCCTGTCGCGGCTGCACCGTGAAAAAATTCTGCAGATGCCGTTACTCGACGAGAACGAAGTCCTGGTGGATATCGTCTTCGCGGAAGAGCTTTCCAGGGTCGACCCCGAGCCCCATCCGGTGGTGATCATGGCCGGCGGGCTGGGTACGCGGCTTCGGCCTATTACCGAGACGATCCCGAAGCCCATGATCCACGTTGCGGGTCGACCGATCCTGGAGATCATCATCGAGCGCTTCAAGCAGCAGGGATTCCACTCGATTGTTCTGTGCGTCAACCATCTTTCCGAAGTGATCGAGGACCATTTCGGCGACGGCTCCTCCTTCGGAGTCTCCATCACCTATGTACATGAAACCAAGCGTATGGGGACGGCAGGAGCCTTATCGCTGCTGGAACCGCGGCCGACAATGCCGGCAATCGTGATCAACGGCGACATTCTGACCTCGGTCAACTTCAACCAACTCCTGTCGTTCCATTACGAGAATCAGGCGTTTGCGACGATGGGGTTGAATCGGTTCCAGTACCAAATTCCCTATGGCGTCGTCGAAGTGGCTGATCATCACATCACGAAGTTCTCTGAAAAGCCGGTATTCGACTTTTTCGTCAATGCGGGAATCTATGTCGTCAGCCCTGAAGCCCTTGAATATGTGCCCGAGGGCAGATACTTCGATATGCCGTCCTTGTTCGAAGCGATCAGCAGCAACCGCCGGGTGGCGTTTCCGATCCACGAGTACTGGATGGATATCGGCCGTCACGACGATCTTGAGCGCGCCGTGCGCGAGTATCACGAACATTTTCCAGCCAAGTGAACGCATCGCGCCTTCGATCGGTGACATATGTACAGGACAAATCGCGCGGGGTGCCAATGGTTGACATCGAACCGGCGTTACGGCACTTCGCGTGCCGAGCAACCATTTTGTGCATCTCAGTGCCAATCTCCATCATTTTGCCCACGAACTCGAGATAGCTGTGTCTCGGATATTCATCTGATATGCGAACGACGATGGCCGTAGAACCAGACGGAGCGCCTATTTCCATGACTGAAATCGCAAGCGACGAAATCTCTATTTCCGAGATACTGGGCCGGTTGTGGAATCGCCGTGGCCTCCTTTTTCTCTTTCCCGCGCTGGCGATACTTCTTGCCGTCGTATTCCTCGCTGTTGTCGCGCTTCAGACCAAAAATCCCGTCGTCTACTTCGTATCCCTCAAGGGCGTTGAAAACGGCCACTATCCCAATGGAACGGATTTTTCGCCGACCGATCTGCTCATTCCTCCCGTCATCGCCGATGTGGCAAAGCGCTTCGAGATCACCGACCTGAACAAATTCAGAAGGGCCTTCTCGGTGCGCTACGGATCCATCCTCGAGCCGAGCGTGAACCAGAAATACCGTGCGATGCTGGCGGCATCGGGACTGACCACTCCCGAAATCGATGCGATTAATACCGCTTACGAGTCGGAGCTTTCAAAGATCGTGCGGAGCGGTCTCAGGATTGAGTTCGACTATGAGGATCTGGGATTGGATGCCCCGACCGGAGCGGCGGTCGTCGCGGCGCTGCCGGAGAGCTGGGGTAAGATATACCCAACTCTCTACAAGGTCTTCAGTGACACCAAACTTGCGGATGCCTCGATCTTTATCGGTGGCGTCAAACTCGACAATGTCGCCAATCTGCTTTTGGCTGATAATTACATCAAAAACATAGGCAAGGGACTCCAAATCATCGCTTCCGACAATCGTCTCAACTCCATCGAGACTTCTTCCGGCGAGGGCGTCGCGGATCTCCTCCAGGCGCTGCAAGCCTACAGGACGCGGTATTTTGATCCGATTTTCGCCAGCTCGCTGGGCGATTCCGGCGCGGTAGGCCGCGCTTATATCCAGCAGACGATATTCGAGGTGGACAACCTGAAGCGTCGGCTGTCCGGCTACAACGACACGATTTCCGTACTCCGTTCATTCCAGCAGAGTCCGCCTCCGACCGTCGGCAGCGAGGGCGCCGCTCCTGGGGACACCATCCAGTTGGGCGAAGGGGCGTTGGCGCAGATCGTCCAATTGTCCGACCGCGCGTCGCTCGCACAATACTTGCGTGAGACGTTGGATCACCGACAGGAACTGGTCGAGCAACTATCTGAAATGCAGAAGGAGCTCGATATCCTGCGCAATCAGAACTCGGAGGGTGACAGGATGCAGGTCACCGAGGCCGCCGAAACGCAGCTTTCGGCCTTGCTCGCGAGCTACCGTGAGGTCCTGACAGCCGCGCGCAGTCGCTTGCGGGAGCGGGTCGGTGAACTCTTCGTGCCCGCGAACTCGCCGGCGGTTGTCGGTTCGCGTATCCCGCCGCGCTCGCTGATCGTTTTGGTGCTGTCGCTCATGATCGGCATTTTCGCTGGCGCCGCGATCGCCCTCCTCACGCCCCGACGCAACAAGCACGCCTCCGCCTGACGGGATATCGACCCAATGGAAAAGGTTACGCGGATTTCATCATGAAGATCGCTGTTGTTGGACTTGGCTATGTGGGGCTGCCACTGGCCGTGGAATTTGGCAAGAAGTGGGATACGGTCGGCTTCGACCTGTCCCCCGAGAAGGTTGCCGCTTACAATCGGCATTTCGACCCGACCGGTGAAGTCTCCGAAGGAGAGCTGAAGGCCGCCGCTCGCCTGACGTGCCACACCGATGCGTCCATACTGAAAGACCGGGATTTTATCGTCGTGGCGGTTCCAACACCGGTGGACGACGCCAGACAACCTGACCTGAGACCGCTCGTATCCAGTTCACAATCGGTCGGACGCAATCTCAAGCCCGGCGCGGTCGTGGTTTTCGAATCTACCGTCTATCCGGGTGCGACCGAAGAGATATGCATTCCAGAGATCGAGAAGGCTTCCGGGTTGAAATGGAAGCGCGACTTTTTTGTCGGCTACAGCCCCGAACGCATCAATCCCGGCGACAAGGAGCGGACGGTCACAAAGATCGTCAAAGTCGTTTCCGGAGACACTTCGGAGACCTTGGAGCGCGTCGCGGAAGTCTATGGTTCGATTATCACGGCTGGGGTCTACAAAGCCAGCAGCATCAAGGTCGCGGAGGCCTCTAAAGTCATCGAGAACACGCAGCGCGACCTCAACATCGCGTTGATGAACGAACTGGCCTACATTTTCGACCGCATGGACATCGACACACTTGACGTGTTGGCGGCCGCCGGAACGAAATGGAATTTCCTTCCGTTTCGCCCCGGGCTGGTCGGCGGTCACTGTATCGGCGTCGATCCATATT
Organism: uncultured Mesorhizobium sp.; assembly: GCA_964490065.1. GTDB lineage: Bacteria > Pseudomonadota > Alphaproteobacteria > Rhizobiales > Rhizobiaceae > Mesorhizobium. Next base: position 17,317 of record CAZBBT010000029.1, read on the forward strand.
ATCTCACCCATAAGGCGGAAAAGCTTGGCTACAATCCGCAGGTCATTCTGGCCGGCCGTCGCATTAACGACGGGGTGGGCGCATTCATCGCCCAAAAGACGGTCAAGAAGATCATCGAGACCGGCGGTGCCGTTAAAGGTTCCAAGGTCATTGTGCTCGGGCTCACCTTTAAGGAAAATTGCCCGGACCTGCGCAACAGCAAGGTAGCCGACGTTATTCGGGAGCTTGAGGAGTTCGGCTGCCGCGTCAGCGTGCATGATCCCCTCGCCAAGCCAGATGAAGCGCAGCACGAATATTCTGTGCAACTGTCCGCCTGGAACGATCTGCCGCATGACGCGGACGCCATTGTCGCCGCGGTCGCGCACGGAGAGTATCTTTCGAGGCCCCTTGCCGAAGTTCTGGATCGGCTGCGACCCGGTGGAGTTTTCATCGACGTAAAGTCCGCGTTCAATGCGGAAGCCATTGCTGCGGATGGAAAGCTCGTGTGGAGACTTTAGCGATGGTGGACAGCGCATATGGCTCGCTGTCCGGCAAGCTTCGGCGCGCACCGGCCCGCTGGCTTGTGACGGGGGCGGCGGGCTTCATTGGCAGCAATCTTGTCGAGGAGTTGCTGAAGCTCGACCAGCATGTTGTTGGACTCGATAATTTTGCAACCGGTCATCGGTCGAATCTGACCGAGGTCGAGGCAATCGTCGAGCCGCATCAATGGCGGCGATTTCGGTTCATGGAGGGGGACATTCGTAATATCGATACCTGCCGCGTTGCTGTGCAGGAGATCGATCACGTTCTGCATCAAGCGGCGCTGGGTTCGGTGCCGCGATCGATCGCCGATCCACTGACGACGAATGGCGCCAACATCGATGGCTTTGTGAACATGCTGGTTGCGGCAAAGGATGCCGGCGTCCGCAGCTTCACCTACGCTGCGTCGAGTTCTACCTACGGTGACCACGAGGCGCTACCCAAGGTCGAGGACAGGATAGGAAGGCCGCTTTCGCCCTATGCCGTCACCAAGCTGGTGAATGAACTTTACGCGGAAGTCTTTGTCCGCGCATACGGGTTCAAGGCGACGGGCCTTCGCTATTTCAACGTTTTTGGTCGGCGCCAGGATCCGGCCGGCGCCTATGCGGCGGTAATTCCGCGCTGGATAGCGGCGATGATACGAGGCGCCGAGGTGACCATAAACGGAGACGGCGAGACGAGCAGGGATTTTTGTTTCGTCGCCAATGCTGTTCAGGCCAACTTGCTGGCAGCCTGCGCGGACGATTCGGCCCGAGGACGGGTATACAACGTAGCCGTCGGCGGACGCACATCGCTCAACGACCTGTTCGGATTGTTGCGCGATATTCTTGGCGAGCGTGGTGTCGTTTATACTCATCCTTCGGTCCATGCTCCCTTTCGCCCGGGCGACGTGCGTCATTCACAGGCCGATATCGGGCTTGCCCGTACCCTTCTCGGGTACGTGCCGACCCACGACATCCGCCAGGGGCTCGAAGCCGCAATGGATTGGTATCTGCCGTCTGCCGGGCGTCGCCGAACGGCCGGGAACTGACCCATGACGCAAGGCGGAACAGGCCGTTGGGGAAGGCCGGAGTTGCCGGGGCCTGCCCGATGAGCATGGTCCGTACGCTTTTGGGGCCATTGGCGATCTATTCGATTACGAACGCGCTGAGTTCGGCCATCCCGTTCTTCCTGCTTCCGGTACTGACTCGCGTCCTGACCCCCGTCGAATACGGCTTGGTGGCGATGTTCACGATAATGGTGGGCGTCTTTCGCGGTATCACCGGCCTCAATGTGCACGGCGCCGTGGGAATAACCTATTTCAAACGCGAGGGGATCGATTTCGGCCGCTATGTTTCGACCTGTCTGCTGATCTTGGTTGTCAGCACGACGACGGTTCTGCTTCTTGCCTGGCTCGTCCTGCCGTGGCTGGAACGTTTGACCGACCTCTCCGGACCTTGGATTCTTGTTTCGGTCCTGGTGGCATGCGCTTATTTCGTCATCCAGACCCGCTTGGTTATATGGCAATCCGCTAGGCAGCCTATTCCCTACGGCCTGATGCGTGTGACGCAGAGCGCGCTCGACGCAGGCTTCGCTCTCTGGTTCGTTCTTGCTCTCAAATGGGGCTGGGAAGGACGCGTTGGCTCCGTCGCGCTCGCTGCCCTGGCGGCGGCGGTCTGGGCGCTGTTTTCGCTCCGCCGGGACGGCCTGCTTCCGATTGGTGCCACGAAGGCCTATGCGATGAATGCCCTGCGCTACGGCGTACCTCTGGTGCCGAACGCGATCGGCGCCATGGTGATCGGGGCGGGCGACCGCATCATCGTCTCCGGTCAGTTGGGCACGCAGGCGCTCGGAATTTACACAGTGGGTTGGCAGATCGGCATGGTCGTCGGCATGCTTGGCGATGCCTTCGTGAAGGCGTACGGACCCTGGCAGTTCGAACAGCTCAAGGAAAACGATGCCGAGAGATCGCTACGCCTTGTCGGGGCGACCTATCTCACCTTTGTTTTTTTTGCGCTGGTGTCGGTGGGCGCCTATGTGTTCCTTTATTTCTTTGGCGAGATTTTGCTCGGTGCCAAGTTCGTTTCGGCGCTTGCTATCATACACTGGTTCATTATCGGCAATATGTTTTCGGCGATGTCCTACGCAGTGGTCGGCCTGATTCATTTCAGTTCCAGAACGGAACTCGCTTCGCTGGTAACGGTGGTGTGCGGAGCAACCGGATTGCTGGTCGATTACGTGCTTGCGCGGCTCTACGGCATCGAGGGCGCGGCGATTGGGTTCGCGTCTGTGAATGCGCTGACTTTCCTCGCGACGTGGGCGACCGGGGCGAGGCTGTACGACTTGCCGTGGCGGCGTCCGCGTGCCGCCGTGCTAGCGTTGACCCGGGTGTAGCATGCCTAGCAATCGCCCGCTCCTACTTCGTCTGCTACGCTATGCGAGCCATGTGCGCTGGCAGATCGAATACCGCTATTTTCGGAAACGATACAGCATCTCGCCGGCCTTCCGCTTCAATGGCCGGGGCATCCTGCTTTATGGAGAGGGGCGAATCGATCTGGGTCCAGATAGCTACATCGGCGAGCACTCGACGATTCAGGCTGCACCCTCGGCCCGCGTCGTAGTGGGAAGGGGCTGCAGACTTTCGCATAATGTGCGCATCTACACCCAAACAAACGTCGCCGACATGGATTTTTCCAGCGTGCCGATCGAACAGAAGGTCGGCGATGTCGAGATCGGCGATTATTGCTGGATTGGTGCCAACGTGTTTATTAATCCCGGTGTCCGCATCGGTAGCAACGCGGTTGTCGGCGCCAATGCGGTGGTGACGAAAGACATAGGCGCGTGGGAAATCTGGGGTGGCACTCCGGCACGACTCATAAGGCGCAAGCGAACGGCGCCCGAACCTCCCGGTCAGTCTTGAAAGTCGGCCCTTGGAATACAGTCTAAGAGATCTCCTGGTCATAGAGGATGATCTGGAATTCCTCGCTTTCCGCTGTCCGGAAACGGGCATTCTGGCTTGGCCCTACACGCGTCTCGTCTTTATCCGGATGATGATGTCCGACCTGCTGTATCAATCGCCCATGCCGATAGGGCGTCCAGTCCCACCTCTGCGTGCAGCCATGACGCTGACGCGCTCTCTTGCACATAATGCCGCCCTGCGCCTGTCTGGTCGCAGCAGTGCTAATATCTGCATGATGAGCTCTGGCGCACGTGTCACCATGAGTGATGGAAAGTGGTTCAATCGTCTGAGCGATCATTTCGCTGGCCTCCGTATGAACGAGACGATCGTCGTGGAAAATCAGTTCGAATGGCAATGGCCGTTTCCGCGCTTTGCCCATCGTGTTCTGCTTGATGCGCCGAACCGGGTTCGCAACGCGATTCTTGGCCGATTGCAGGTCCGTTCGACACATGTGAGGCTGGCGCGTCAGGTGATCGGACTCGCAGCAGATCGAGCCAAACGTCATCTGAACTGGACGATCGGACCACAGCGTGAGGCGCTTCTGATCACAATGTTGGCGCGCCGCTTGGCGGCGATGCCGCATGAATATGCCGCCTACTCGTCGCTTCTGCAGCGGATAGGACCGCGCCTGCTGATCAAGGAATCCGCCTGCTACGGGCCGCACGCTTCTCTGATCGCTGCGGCGCGTGCTCAAGATATCGTGGTGGCGGAAAACCAGCACGGCACGATTTCCGTTGGTCACGGTGCCTACAATCTGGCGCCGACCTTGGCGGCCAGTCCAGAGTATAGGGCTTGCCTACCCGACCACCTACTTAGCTTTGGAAGCTACTGGACCGATCAGATCAACGTACCGGTGAATCCAGTTGCCATCGGTAGTCCCGAACGTGACGAGAACTTGAGGCGAATCGACACAACCACCACCAAGGATACGATCCTCGTGCTCGGCGATGGCATCGAAACCGAACTCTATCTTAATCTGGCAAGATCTCTGAAGGCGCGATTGATGGGCAAGAGATTTCGCGTCATGTTCCGCCCCCATCCTCTTGAACGATCGCGGATCCGGACGATGTCCCAGGCTGGGCAAGTAGACGTGGAACTCGACCCTCATGACGGCATCTACGCGGCGTTCGCTGAAGCGTATGCTGTGATCAGTGAAGTCTCGACCGGACTTTTCGAGGCGATCGGATTGGCAGATCGCATTTTCGTGTGGGATACGCCCAAGTCGCGCTTTGCCTTTGCCAGCCACCCGTTTGGATCCTTCGCCACTGGTGACGAACTCGCGGAGTTTTTGATCGAGGGGAAGGCGGGCATCGTCGACACGACGAGCAGTAGGCGGGTTTGGGCGCCGGACTGGCGGGCAAATTATAATCGGTTTGTCGACGAAACGCTTCGCCGATGAACAACTGGCGAAACCTTCCCGGGCGCGTGCTGCGGTCCATTTGCCTCACGGGACGGATATGGTCTCGGTGCGCAATCAAGGCCGGTGTATACCTGCCATGCTTGAAAATGCGTGGTTAAGATGCGGCTGACGATCAAGAAAACCTCAGTTTTGCTTTTTATTATTCTATTTTTTCTGGGAATATTTCAGTATTATATGCATGATATTCTCGTAAAATGGCATGATACTGGAGATATATATAAGGTATCATCCGATGCGGTTGTTTATGTTAAATCTTATTATCAATCTTATTATAAACTTGACTATTTTCAATACTGGGATAGAGGATTGTTCCTAAGATCTTGGCCAATTATATTCTTGAAAATTACTGATGGAAATATATACGAAGTCTTGCTGTTCAATCTCGGTGTAATGGCAGCTTGCCTTTATGTGGCCGTCAAAATTATAGACACGCAGGTAGGAAGGTTGTTCTTTATATTCGGATCATTTATTTTTCCTTATTTTACCTTCGGGATTCTAGCAATAAATAAAGAGGTATATACGATAGCATCAGCTATATTTTTCTCTGTTTATTATGTAAATGGGAAACTTAGATATCTTATATTATCTTTGGTTTTTGCATGGTTTGCACGATATTTCATGGTCGCGTCGATCCTGTTTATCTTTTGCGTGTTCCCCCGTGACAAGCGTCCGCGTTACTGGCTGGCTGTAGCTTCGCTATTGGGCATTTCGTTCATCGGTCCGATGGTCAAGGGGCACATTCCCGGTTATTCGGCTGGCGAGCAAATCCTCGACAGCGCCGGCAGGGCAGGGGCTCTCTTCGCTCATATCATCGATTGGTACGGCTATGCGCTGCTGTATCCTTTCAAGTATTTCCTGCTGATTCCCATGAGAATATGGAGCCTTGTAAGCGGCCTTGGTCGCGCGCAGGATCCCATGGAAGCCTTTGTCTCGGTGGTGACGCTCGGTATTATCTTCTGTGCGGTTGTGGTATTTGTTCGGTCAAAAGGCGACAGTATAGATCGTCTGCGAATTAGAAATCTTGTAATGATGGGGTTCCTCGCGCCGATCCCGATCATGTGGACGGAAATTACGCATTGGCGTTACTATTCCTTCGTCTATTTCTTTTTCCTGTTTGCCATCGCGCTACGGTTCAGACGTCGGCAGTTGGCACACCCTGCACAGCCGGCATCGAATCCGTCGTCCGTGTCGGCCTAAGACCAGCGCGTGCGATCAATTCTCGCTTTCCGGAGTTTTCAATGCCCGCCTATATCATTGTTGTTTCTCCGGACGTCGGAGGCGCGGAAAGAAGGTTCTTCGATATTTTCACTGCGTTGCGGCGTGCAGGCGAAGATATCTACTATGTCGCGCCGTCGTTGCTTGTCGAAAAACTTGCCGCCGCCGTTCCTGGTCGAGAGGATGTGGTGCTGGGTATTGTCAGTGTTCCGATGTCCAGATGGCGCCCCATGGAGTTCATCCGGCGCTTCAGGAAACTGTTGGCTGGAATTCCGCGCGGTTCGACCTTCCATTATCCACTCAACTCGCTGTGGCCCCTTCACATCGGCAGGGGAGACCGCCTTGTCCAGTCAGTGGTGAACTGTTTCATCGTTCCGCGGTTGTTCACCCGCCATGTCCACGCACTGAGAAACCGGATCGCCTTTCAGTTCTCCGAACGCATAGACGTACTTGGACCCACAATTTACGGAGCGCTTCGAGGCAACAGGTATTTTTCGCGAATGTCGCTGACGCCTGGGGGAACTTTCCTGGTGCCTAGCGCTCAGGTCAGTGCGCCTGCTTCGCCCGCGCTTGTGTTCATGGGCCGGCTCTATGCCGACAAGGGTATCGAGGACTATCTCGACATTCTCCCGCACCTTTGGCCACTTCTTGAAGGCAAGGTGCCGGACGGGTTCACATTCACTGTCTGTGGCTATGGCACACTGGCCGAATGGGTCAACGACCGCGCCGGTGAACTTGCCAGGCAGGGCATTCCGATCCGCTATCTGGGGTACAGGACGCCGGAGGAGATTTTTTCTCCCGCCACGATCTTCATATCGCTGCAGCGGGTGACAAATTTTCCCTCCCGGGTGGTCGCGGAAGCGTTGATCGCCGGAGGGCAGGTTATCGTGCGTAAGTCCGGCGATTCGGAGATGTTCGGGCACGATCTCCTGGGATTGCACTATTGTGATGACGTTCTCGATCCGAAAGAGATCGCCGTGCTGGTGCTCGATATTCTCGATGGTGGGACGAACCGGTCGCAGCATATTATCGAAACCGCCATGCGACGATTCAATTCCGCCGCCTACCTGGACTATTACCGGGATCTGTACGGATTCGCGCGGTGAGGGGCGGTTCGTGAAAAAAAGACTGCTCTTCGTCGTCAACGACATAGCTTTCTTCAGGACGCACCGGCTGCCGATCGCAGTGGCGGCGCTGGCCGCCGGATACGACGTCCATCTGGCGGCTGCCGGAGGTATCGATGCGAAGGTTGAGGCAGCCGGAGTCATCGTTCATGACCTCGTGCTTTCCCGAAGCGGTCTTGGGCCAGTCGCCGAGTTCCGTACGATTGCCGAACTGGTGCGTCTGATGCGCCGGCTTCGTCCCGAGATCGTTCATCTGGTCACGCCCAAGCCGGTTCTCTATGGCGGCATCGCAGCGCGTCTGGCTGGCGTGCCTTCGGTGGTGTCGGCGGTTTCAGGCATGGGTTACATCTTCAGCTCGCGGGATATCAAGGCTCTGATGTTACGGCCCGCCGTGAAGATCCTCTACCGGCTGGCCTTCGGTCATCCAAACATGCGTGTCATCTTCCAGAATGCGTTCGACAGGGATTTCCTCGTTGGCAATCGCACTCTGCATCGGAGTCGGACGGTCATTATTCCGGGGTCCGGAGTCGACCTGACAGACTATGGTTTTGAACCGGAGCCGTCCTCACCTGCCCATGTGGTGTTCGCCGCGCGCCTCCTGAAGGACAAGGGAATTGTGGAGTTCGTCGAAGCGGCTCGTCGACTGCGCCTGCGTGGGGCTGAGGCTCGTTTCTCGGCCCTCGGCGACCTCGATCCCGGAAACCCGGCATCGGTCACTCCGGCGACGCTGGCTGAATGGCGCAACGAAGGCATCGTCGCCTTTCCGGGATACCAGCCGGACATGGCCGCGCAATTTCAGGCCGCTAACATCGTTGTCCTACCCTCCTACCGCGAAGGTCTGCCCAAAACGCTGATCGAAGCTGCATCCTGCGGACGAGCCGTGGTTACGACGGACGTTCCGGGATGTCGGGACGCCATCGAACCCGACAGGACCGGGCTGTTGGTGCCGGTCCGCGATTCCGAGGCACTTGCCAGCGCAGTCGAACGGCTTGTACGGGATCCTGATCTACGCGGCCGGATGGGGGCGGCCGGACGCGCTCTCGCCGCGCGCAAATTCGCGATCGGGAAAATCGTTGAGGCTCATCTCGATCTCTACGAATTGCTGATCTCGACCGCATTGAGTGCCCGTGCATCAGAGGCGCCGGTTCTTTAATCTTCTGGCGCCGGCTCCACCATAATCCTCTGGCGCGCCCGGGTCAGCCATTCTGCTTAGCGCTGGGTTCGCGATTACGCCGAGATCAGGATCGACAGGTCGGTAATCTGTGATATACTTCACCATGGTCTAATTTGGGGGAAGGCTATGACCAGGGCGGCTTTGGTAGACCTGCAGACGTATCTCGATACGTCGGCGGACAATACGAACATCGGGATGGACACGGGCACGGACTCCCTGCCTTCCGGGCCGGATTTTGCATCGCACGACTATGGCGGTCTTCCGGATCTCGCCGACAAGGGCTGGGTTTCCTTCGATTTTTGGACACCTCCCAAGACCGATCCGGTTTCGGTAACGGGGGTCTCGGACCACTGGCTCTTCGATTCCGATCACACAAACTGGTCGCCGGTTGTGGTGGATGTGGATCCGATGGTGCGTCCGGATATGGTGCCGGGTTCGCACTCGCCATCGCTCACTCCTAGCCAAGGCGAGTTCGCCACTCCTACCTCGGCGAACGAAGTTATGTTCCTGAACGGTCTCAATCCCAACGATACGCTGGTGACAGCGTCTACCGATTCCTATTGGACCTACACGGGCAGGACCGCCCACAAGTGGGGCGCATCGACAGCCGGCACCGGAGCGACCATAACTTACGAGTTTGATGCTACGTCCGGTTTCACCGCTCAGGAAAAGGCCACATTCCTCAAGGCGTTCGCGATGTGGTCCGCCGTGGCGAACGTGACGTTCGTCGAGGATGCGACGAATGGCGCGGTGCTTCTCCATCGCGGTAATGACGGAAATGCCTTCGAAACCGATAATGCCACCTCCGGCTCCGGATCGACCCTGGGCACCCCCACATCGGCGATGATATCCATCGATACCAGCGTGGCCGGCTTCGACCTGTCCGGCTCGCTGGTGACCTACGGCGGCTACGGGATGAGCACGATCATCCACGAAGTCGGGCATCTGCTCGGCCTAGGTCATGGCGGCTACTACAATGGCGCCGTCAATGAGGCGACCCAGCAATACAGCGCCTTCGACGATCGCCAGTGGACGATCATGTCCTATATCTACTGGGCGCAGGCCGGCACCGCGAAATATGGCAGCGAATACACGGTTCCCGGCACGAACTGGGGAACCACGGAACCTCCCACCATCAACCGGCAGGCGCCACACACTATCATGCAGTTGGACGTCCAGGCGATCCAGCAGCTTTATGGCGTGGCGACGACGACACCTTTCAGCGGCGGTCAGGTTTACGGCTTCAACACCAACATTTCGGGACCGCTGAAGGACTTTTTCGACTTCACGGTCAACGATCATCCTGTCGTCACGCTGTTCAACAAGGGGACCGGCAACACGCTCGATGTTTCGGGTTTCTCAAACGATCAGACGATCAATCTGGGTGGCGGCCAATTCAGCGATGTCGGTGGATTGAGCAACAATCTGGCGATCGCTGTCGGCACGATTATCGAGAGGGTCAAGTCGGGAGCCGGCAGCGACAATATCACCGGCAACGCCTACAACAACTATATCGACGGCGGCGGCGATGGCGATACCATGGCCGGGCTTGGCGGTAACGACACCTATATTGTGGACAGCGCGGGCGACAACGTGATCGAAGGCGCAGGCGGGGGTGCGTCCGACTGGGTAGCGGCCAGCGTAAGTTACGAACTTGCCGCCGGACAGGAAATCGAGCGGCTGTCGACGACTTACACCGCCGGCACGGCGGCCATCAACCTTACCGGCAACGAGCTCGTTCAGCGCATCATCGGAAACGATGGCATCAACGTCATCAACGGCATGGGCGGCGTCGATCGGATGGAAGGCAAGGGCGGCTCCGACATCTACATCGTCGACAATTCGAACGAGATCGTGCTTGAGGCCGTCGGTGCGGGTACGCAAGACTGGATTCAGTCGGAAGTCAGCTACGCGCTCGGCGCCGGCCAGGAGATCGAGAAACTCACCACCAACAACGATGGCGGCACGACCGCGATCAATTTCACCGGCAATGAATTCGCTCAGACCATCAAGGCCAACGACGGCGCCAACACGATCGACGGCAAGGGCGGCGCCGATCGGATGGAAGGG